>LNZD02000032.1 GCA_001469005.2 SAR324 cluster bacterium lautmerah10 | reverse complement strand
GAATTATTTGCGGTGCTGAAGGATCACAGCATTCTCGGTAAGTTGATGCAGGGAGAAGCGGATGATAAGGAATCCTTCGAAAAAGGGTGCCTTCAGGCTTTGGATTCTTCATCAGGCCTGCTCAGCCAGCTTTTCAGCGCAAGAACAATGGGGCTTTTTCAGCAGGTTGAAGAAGAAGGCATTCATTCCTATCTGTCAGGACTAATCCTTGGTTCGGAACTCAAAGAAGCCTTTTCACGCTTTAGTTCTTTGAGGCCAACTGAATCACCAATATTAAAACTGATTGGGGATGGTAAGCTGATAGATGTTTACCAACGGGCGTTTTCCTTTGCTGGGTATGCAACGAAAACGGTTCCAGGGAATCCTGCGATTTCTGGATTAAGAAAGATCGCAAGACTTGCTTCGATCATTGAATGAATTCCATAGATCATTCACATTTGAGACTGGATTTATATAATGGTTTCAGTTCCTGTGCGGGTTATTACTAGATTTGGACATGAGAGCACACAAACAACTTGCTCAATTCCATAGAAACAAGGAATGTAACAAGTTAAATCTGTTGATAAGAATGCTTCTATGATGCAACGACTTTCCCGATTTTTTGCCCAGGACATGGCCATTGATTTGGGTACGGCCAATACCCTGGTTTATATGAAGAATCATGGAATTGTGATTCGGGAGCCGTCGGTGGTGGCGGTTCAGAAGGATCATCGTGGAAATTATGAAGTCCTGGCCGTGGGAGAAGAGGCAAAGCGGATGTTGGGACGAACTCCTGGGTCGATCACTGCCATCCGTCCGATGAAGGACGGAGTGATCTCCGATTTTGATGTAACCCAGGAAATGCTGCGTTATTTTATCCGCCAGACACAAAAACGTTTTTCGGTTATCCGCTTCAAACCCAGGATCATCATTGCCGTTCCTTCAGGGATCACTCAGGTCGAACGGCGTGCGGTGAAGGAAGCCGCTCAATCAGCTGGAGCAAGAGAGGTTTTTCTGATCGAGGAGCCCATGGCTGCTGCGGTTGGTGCAGGCCTCCCGGTGACCGAGGCAAGTGGCAGCATGATTGTCGATATCGGTGGGGGGACCACGGAAGTCGCAGTTATCTCTTTGGCAGGAATCGTTTACAGTGACTCCGCAAGGATCGGCGGCGACCGGATGGATGATACGATCATCCAGTTCATCAAACAGAAATACAACATGCTGATTGGTGAACGAACGGCAGAGGAAATCAAAATCAGCATTGGCTCTGCATTCATTCAGGGAGAGCCGAAGACCCACGAAGTTCGGGGACGGGATCTTGTAACCGGTATTCCTAAAACCCTAATTCTCAGTGAAGAAGAAGTCCTTGAGGCATTGACCGACGTCACCGCCCAAATCATCAAAACCGTGCGTAATGCACTGGAGTCCACGCCACCGGAACTGGCTGCGGACATTGTTGATCATGGGATCGTGCTTGCTGGAGGCGGTTCTCTCCTATCAGGACTCGACGAACTGCTCCGGAATCAAGTCGGGCTTCCCATTTTCCATGCGGAAGATCCGCTCACCAGCGTCGCAGTAGGAACCGGGAAGGTTCTTGACGAACTCGATCTGCTTTCAACCATCGAGCTAGACGCCTAAGTTCAGGGAACTCTCTTTTCTTCCAGACACAGCGTGTTCAGGCAGGAGTAACCTGCACAGACCCCTCCCTCATTCACATCTTCTGATTTGGTTCTGACGAGGTAGCCACAGTCGCTGTTCAGTTCGATGGTTCCCCGGTTTGCCAGCAATACCCCGTAACGCCCGATTTCGCTGACACAAGACGTGTATTCTGATTGTCCCTGAACCATCAACCAGGCCGGATGGTTTCGTGGCCGGATACGCTCCATCAACACATGTGCTTTAAGTTCTGAAGGAGTCATGTTGTTCAGTTTTTGAGTCATTTCCTTGTCAAAATAATTATTTCCTCCCCCTTCACGTTGTGGTTTCAAAACCCATGATTCGGGATTCTTATTCGCAAGGTCCATGGCATTTTGTGATATGTCTTGGGCTTGGGTGTCTTCACCCAAAGAATGCATCTTGACAAAAGTTGAAGCCATTTTGGATATCCATGGCTTGGGAGCAAATTGGTTGAGAATCTCAGGGCGGGTCAGTGCCTGCTGGATTTTTTTCATCCCGGCTAACTGCATCCAAAGATCCGGTGTCTGAATTGCAGAAGAATGCTCGATCAATTCCCGTCCTTTTTTGGCTTCTGGATTTTTGAAATCATCAGGGGTGTAACCTGCACGATAGTAAACCAAAGCAACCGGGCTATTCCCAATCATGAGATGCCCTTGTTTCAACGACCCATTTTGTCCGATGTCTTCCAAGCTGTTCCTTAAGCATCGAATCCCGTGTTTTTTCCTCAACTTTTGTTCGAGTCCCAATTGGTCGAATCGGTTTGCTTCATTGGGTTGGATCACGGTCAGCATGCTTCCATCCGCATTCCCGTAACTCTGGACAGCTTTGGCCATTGCATCCACGACCATTTCCAGGGGACTGTTAGGTAGAAGCATTTTAGAGAGGATAGATTCATCAGCAAAATGATCCCGTTGGGTTTCCATTAGTCTCTCAATAAGATAGGGGAAACTGGCCGCGATGGTGTTCAATTCCACCTGTCGCAGGGTGGTTCCAGAAACTTCATGATCCGTTAGAAAAAAATCATTACGTTGAATCAATAACTGCAGAGTCTGTGTTTCTTCCCTGAGTCCCATTCCGAGAAGCATGTCCAGGAAAGTGTCCGATTCAGCCAGGGGTTCTAAATGTTCACGAATGAATTCACGGTCACGCGAAACACGAAGCATCATTTCCGAAAAAGGTTCCGTCAGTTGTTGCATCTCATGAAGTTCTGCTTGGCTGATCGAAAAAGGGGACAGGGAAAAAGGAACGTGGATCAGGTTCCCGCTTTCATCATAACGCAGCAGTCCGTTGAGCGCGGCCTGGTCCAAAGCTTCTTCTAATCGGGGGTATTGCACTTGAGTTTGAACAGGGATTCCATTAAATTCATGAGTCCGGCGACGTGGCCGAGTGGTTAGGCAGAGGTCTGCAAAACCTCGTACAGCGGTTCGATTCCGCTCGTCGCCTCCATATCCTACCTTGGCCTGGGTGGCGAAACTGGTAGACGCAAGGGACTTAAAATCCCTCGAGGCAATACCTCATGCCGGTTCGAGTCCGGCCCCAGGCACCAAAAAAATTATATTATCGATAAAATATACGAAAGTGAAGATTCAGTAACTAAGATTTCTGTCCTTTGATACTGTAATTTGCCAGAAGATATTCGATAATATTTAACTTTCCGGAAATTCGAGTACAATACATCCTTTATTTAAAATGAGAACGATTGCTGGTTCAAAATTCTATAGTTGCATCTAGAATATTTTATATATGAGCTGAAAAAGGAAAATCTGTAAATTATGCTACTATATTCTGAAATATTAGTTTTTTAAAAATGAAAATAAATTAGTTCCTTTTTTTGAGTGAAAGAATTTCACATGCATCAAAAATATGAAAAATTTTTCCTAAAGATATTTGTGTTGTGTGTTGTTTTCTTTCCATTTTTATTGAGTTGTAGTGAGGATTTATCTACAAGTGAGGAGAAAGTTGAAAGTAATATTGAGGAAAATCAAGATGATGTCCCACCTTTTGTACTTGAAATCAACCCTTCTGATGGTGCCGTAAATCTAGAATTAGATACTTCCATTGAAATAAAGTTCTCGGAAGAAATAAATACATTAAAAATTAGTGTTAATGGTGGAGTTCATTCCTGTTCAGGAACGATTCAAGTCTCAAATGATAATTTCATAACATGTGTCGAACTGAAATCTTTTGAAAATCACAATCACGAAAATCAGAAATTAATTATCCGGGCTAAAGATAATTTTTCCTCATTAACTCAATATAAAGTCAGAGTACTCTCAGATATTGAAGATTTAGTAGGTAACAAGATGATAAATACAGTAGCACATAAAGTTGGTTTTCAAACGGGAGATTATTTACCTCCAGTCATTACAATTGTTCAGAAAATCGATAACCATACAAATGATTCAACTCCTACTCTCATTATAAATTCCAATGAAGATGGGATGATATCATCCTTAAAAGAATGTGGCGTGATAGAGCAAAATATCAGCGAAGGAGAGAATACAATAAAATTAAGTGAATTGGAGGATGGGCTCTATGATGACTGTGATATTTATGTTTATGATAGTTCGAATAACTTAAAAATATTAAGTATTCCAAGTTTTATAATTGACACAAAGAAACCAGTAGTGGCTATGATAAAAAATGCTGAAGATATTAGCAGTAATAAAAAACCTGAAATTGTTTTTTATTCTTCAGAAAATGGAGTCATCAGTTTTGAGGGTTCCTGTTCGAGTGATATAAATGAATCAAAAAAAGGTGAAAACACCATATTTTTGAAAGAATTAAAAGATGGGGTATATGAAAACTGCTCTTTAACTGTGATTGATGTTGCTGGAAATCAAAGTGATCAATTAACTTTAAGTAAATTTACAATTTATACAGGATTGGTTTCACAACAAATCGGGACTGATTCTGATGAAGAATTGTCAGATATGGTCTTTGATTCACAAGGCAATATCATACTTGGTGGAATCATCGACAAAGGTTCATTTTCTTTAATTTCATGTATGACCAAAAAATCTACAGGAGAATTAAGCGCTAAAGACATCATCATTATGAAGTTAACCCCATCAGGTGTTTGTGAATGGATTCACCAAATTAGCAGTAATTGCAATAACGATTATTGCAGTGGAACGGACTCAAATGACTATTTAAATAATTTAAAAACGGATTCTAGTGGGAATATTTATCTCGTAGGTAAAGTAAGAGGGCAATTCAATGAGCATCAAAGTTTTGGTAATTATGATGGTTTCATCATTAAATTAAACAGCCAAGGAGATATTGTATTTTCAAAAGTTGTCGGCGGAAATGCTTATGATACAGTTAACCAATTACATTTAGATAATCAACAGAATCTATATCTGTTCGGAACCACTGAAGGTGATACATTTAGTGATAATTTACATGGAGGGTACAATTTATTTTGGATGAAATTAAATAACAATTACGAATTAATATGGACAAAGCAAATTGGAATTCCTCTTTTAGATGAAATAAATGCTGTAATTCCTGTAGAAGTTTCTAATTTTGCGATTGTTGCAAAGTATTTTAATTTGAATAAACTTAAAAATAATATCTGGTTGCTTAAAATAGATGCTGATGGAGAAAAAATATGGTCCAATGAAGAAGGCCAACAACATGACCTTGATGTTAATGATATGTTACAAGATAATTCAGGAAATTTATATTTGACTGGATCAGTAAAAAAACAGACTGAGTTGAATAGAGATTTTTATTTTGCAAAATATGATTCTAATGGAGCTCTAGTTTGGGACAAAAATTTTGGGTCTGATGCGAATGATGAAATAACTGCAATTGATTTTGACGGCATTTCATCATTTTATTTAACTGGTTTTACTGAGGGGAACTATAAAGTTTCTGTAAATAGAGGAAAAAAAGATTTTGTTTATATGAAATACACAGAAGATGGAACTGAGGAATCGAGTTATCAATTTGGTACGGAAGAAGATGATGTGCTTAATTCAATAATCTTCAGGAATTCATCAGAACAGTTTTTAGCGGGATACACTTATGGTAAATATCACAATTTCAATAATTATGGGGGTTCAGATTTTATTTTATTCAAATTTGATGAAAACCAAATATTAGAATAGTACTTATTTTATTTAAAATCTTATATTCACTATCAAACTCAACTCCCCATAACGCACCTGTTTTTCAATTCCGTCGGTATCATCCACGAAACTGGGAGAGAGTCCCCGGATGAGGATTGTCAGGTCTTCCCCTTGGATTTCTGCCTGGGCTCCTTGGAAAGTGCTTGATTTGTTCGACTGAAGCCTGGCTTTTTCACACTGGGACTGAATCAAGGGAATCACCTTTTCGACCTGGGTGATGTAATCTTTGGAGACACTTGAGGTGGCATTGCAGTTTTTGGTGAGGTAGATCTCACCACTGATTTCGGTGTTTCCGGTGCCATAGAAAACCTCGGCCACAATTCCTTTCAACCCCAGGTGGTTATTTTTCGAAAGTTCATAACGGTAAAAAACGGGGACAACTGCATATCGGTAGGAACCGCTGACTTTGCTGCCGAGGTCGAAGGTTTCGGCAAGGGTCGCCTGAACCGTTCCGTTGTCAGTGAAATTCAATTCCACCAGTTGTTTTGAGAAACTGAATTGCGAGCCTCCGATTCGCAGGCCAAGTCCGAATCCATCGGTGTCTCCCTTGCCGAACTCGATGGAAGCTTCCGGGATGATTCCGGTCTGGAACATTTGCCCGCTGAGGGTGTCGCTTCCACTCTGTTGTTCCACTTGAAGGGCGGAGATCTTGTAACCCGCACCGGGCATAATGTCCGCAGTCTGAGCCGGGATGCAGAAGACCGCGGCGAACAGTATCAGAAGGAGAAGAATTTTCATTTCTCAGAATTAAACGCAATATGATCTTTCTTTTCATCGGCATTTCTCTGAGATACTTGAATTGAAAATCAATAAGATGGGATGGAAAAGGTAGCCCTCAAAAACTTATTTTCAGTAAGTCTTAGGAAGGACTGGAAAGGGACAGGTTGCTTTGTTTCAGGATTGAATCTTCAAGACCTGTGGCTCATTTCTTTAGCGCAAGGAGAGAAGTATTCCGAAACCTTTTGAAGCAGAACTAAAAAGCCAGAATCACGAAAAATACAAAATTTGAAACTCTTGCTGAGTTCTTAATTTCATTTCAATTCAAGAAATGATTGGCAGTCTCATCAATGGCTTTTTTGAAACGGGAGAACATTTCATCCATTTCGGATTCAGAGATGATCAAAGGAGGGCAGCAGGCAATGATGTCCCCCGGTAGGGTCCTCAGGATCAGGCCGTGCTGCTGGGCCTGTGCGACCAGATGGGCCCCGATTTTTTGGGAAGGATCAAAAAACTCCTTTTTCTTTTTGTCGCGAACAAGTTCAACAGCGCCGATCAATCCGAGGCTTCGGGAAGTTCCAATCATGGGATGTTCCTCCAATTCCCGGAAAGCCTTGGAAAAACGGGGTGCCAGGTCACGGACTCTCTGAACCAGGTTACGTTCTTCATATATTTTCAGCGTTTCCAGAGCTACGGCGGCAGGTACTGGATGCCCGCTGTAGGTATAACCGTGGCCGAACATGCCGTATCCGGCACTTTGTTCACGCATCACCTGGTAAACCGCATCTGAAATCAGCAATCCGGATATAGGCTGATAGCCTGAGGACAGATCACTTCGTCCGCGATCAAGAGGATCTGGTATTTTCGAAGAATCGGCTGGATCGCCTGGAAATATTTTTCAGGAGGAATGATCACCCCACCTGCTCCCTGGACCGGTTCAGCGATCATGGCGGCAATGGTGTCCGGGTTTTCCTTGAGAATCAGGTGCTCCAGGCTGTCGGCAAGTCTTCCGGTGAAGGCTTCTTCTGATTCTCCTGGAAGCGCCTCGCGAAAGTAATGCGGTGCTTCGGCATGAATCACATGCGGACGCGGAAGGTCAAAGCCTTTATGGGCATAGTCCATCCCGGTGAGTGAACCGGAGGTGATGGTTACGCCGTGATATCCCCGCAGCCGGGAAATGATTTTTTTCTTGTCTGGGCGTCCCAAAGCGTTCTGGTAATACCATGCGACCTTGACCGCGGTATCATTGGATTCCGAACCTGAATTAGCATAAAGCACCTTGCTCATCGGTTTGGGAGCCATTTCGACCAGCCGTTCCGAAAGTTCAAGGGTGACCGCGGGAACCTTGCCGGTGAAACTGTGGTAATAGGGCAGGGTTTTCATTTGCTGTTCCGCGGCCCGGATCAGCCTCGATTCGCTGAACCCGAGGGAGACACACCAAAGCCCGGACATTCCTTCCAGGTATTCCTTACCGTCTTCATCATAGACAAAGACTCCGTCGCCCCGTTCGATGACCAGCGGTCCGCTGGATTCGTTAGCCTTCAGGTTGGTGTAGGGATTGATGTAATAGCTGAAATCACGCTGTCGGGAAAGGCTTTTGGTTTCCATCTGATTCTCCAAGGCAGAAATGTGAGTCAATGCAACACTTCTTTCAGTGTTTTCTACACGTCAGAAAAAATCAATTCAGCAACATCAGGAAACCACTGTGCTGCGGTATCGCTCCATCAGGTAACGCCCGGAAGTCACCGTCTTGTATTGTGCTCCATTGGTCCCGAGGCAGGAAGGCAGGCATTCGATCCGGGCATCCCAGTCGGGCTGCTGGAAAAAAACAAGCGACATTCGCGGTTTGATCCTTTCTTCCCGGGATTCGGGGAGGATGACCCGGTGAAGCGATGAAACCCAGAGACCATTGGTCCAGCGTTCCATCAAATCTCCAATGTTGACCACAATTTCCGGATTGGTGCAGTTTATAGGAATCCATTGCTGTTGGCGGTTCAGGATTTCAAGACCCGACCCGCCTCTGTCCTGAAGGAGTAGGGTCAGGCTTCCATAGTCACTGTGGGCGGAAGCACGGAATTGTCCCGGCTGGTGAGGATGTTCCGCAACCGGGTAATGGTTTGCACGCATCGCACTGATGGGACGTTGAAAATAGGGTTCGAACCACGATTCCGGCAGATCCAGAGCCAGGGCAAAAAGCTCCATCAAACGGGAGGCACATTCGGTCAAAGCCTGATAGGCATTCTCCCAGTTCTCTTGAAAACCAGCCGGTTTCAAAGGCCAGCGATTTTCTGAAAAAACAAATTTTGCTTCATCTTCAGAAAGCTCTGCTGAAGGTTTATTCCCAGGGCCTACTGAAAAACTCTCCTTGAGGTCCGGGGCTGCCTTTTCTCCCCTGGAGTGTGCAAGGGTCTCCTGTTCCATCGGCACAAACCCATAGGGATACCCTGCGTAGGGCACGGCCGTTTTTAATTTTTCCCCTTCAGGCAGATTGAAAAAATCCAGGGCATCCTGCCAGCAGGAATTCAGCACCTCTTCCGATAGGCCATGGTTGACGATGGAAAAGAATCCGGTTTCTCTGCAGGCGGCTCGAATGCCTTTGACGGCTTCTGTTTTTTCAACACTCGGTCCGGAGCCAAAATTCAAGTCGATGGAAGGAATCTCTTTCATTGGCCTGTTTCTGCTTTGGATCAGAATTCCTTGGTAAATTTGCGAGTTGTTCCCTGGAAAACAACCCTTTGTAATGGAATTAAGGCCCGCTTTCAATGGAAATTCAAGGGAGGTTTCCCCAACCCCTTTCAAAGGAGGGTTTATGGACAAAACATTATTGGTTCCTCTGGATAACACCGAAGTCAGCGAAAAGATGATCCGTGAGGCTGATGCCTGGGCCGCTCACCTGGGAAGCAGGGTCTCTTTCCTTCATGTGATCAACCCCAATTACAGTTGGGGCGAAGAAAAAAAACCGCTTTTTGAAGAGCGTTTTGAAAAAGCGATTCATTCCTGTGAGGTGAAGAGTAAATACGAAGTCCTCTTCCGGGTCGGGAAACCCTACCCCAAAATCCTCGAAATGGAGGAGGAATTGAAACCGTTGATGATCCTGATGGCTGCCCATGACCATACTGTGCTCGAACGTCTTTTCCTGGGCAGCAATACCGACCATATCCTGCATCATGGACATACCCCGGTCATGGTCTATAAGGGTTTATCCGAGGAAATGGAAAATAAAATTCTGGTCCCGATTGACTATACAGATATCAGCAGGGAACTTTTGCAAAAAGCAGACGAATGGGCACTGTGGCATGATGCGAAAATGATGATCATGCATGTCGATGAAGTTCCTGAATACGGTGGGGATTCCTACATGATGGAAAGCGGTTTTTTCCGGCAAAAGGACCAGGAACGAGCCGAAGAAATCGAGCTCAGGGAACAGGATCATGAACTGCAACGTCTGCAAAACATCCTTGATTCCTATGTCCAAGAGCAAAACCTGCAGGCAAACTATGAAACCTTCATCCGATTTGGTACGCCCTACGTCAAAATCCTTGATATGCAGAAAGCCCACAAACCGGCGATGATGATGATGGCTGCCCATTCCCACACCGCCATCGGCAGGATGTTGATGGGCAGCAACACCGATTACCTGGTGCACCATGCCAACTGCCCGATGTTGATCTTCAAGGATAAAGAATAAGCGAACGGGGCAATCTGCAGATTCTTTATCTGCACTCCAACCATCCAGCCAAGGGGTGATCCAAAGACCTGGCTTCACCCCAAAAGCCACTTCCTTTTCTAAGATCAAAATTTCTCGTTAATCAAGAAAACAAACCCGTGTTTTGGATATTCAATCCTCCAATTTGTTGACAGGTTTTTGGAGGAATGAGACACTGAATGATAGGGGAAAAAGTGTTTATTATCATGGTATTATGAATTCATTTGTTGTTGTTAAGGCAGGGCTTTTGGAGAGGACTCAACCTTTGGAAACAAGAGAGGTTTTTATAAACTTTAAGTTCAGGAAAACATGAACCAGTTACAGGAAAATGAATCAAGCAACGAGGGTCGGGAAATGGAGGGGATGGAGTTTCTTGAAGAAAGTCCACTGGAGTCGATTAAAAAATTCAATATAGAGCTCGAATCCGGAGAATCGGAACCAAAAGGGAGTGACGATCTGATCGAACTCTACTTCCGCAAGATGAGCCGGTTTCCACTCCTTAAGCGTGATGAAGAATTGGAGGTATCAAAACATATTGAGATGAAAACCCACCAGTTGATCGAAGAATTTGTCAATTCTCCGCTGGTATTGGGTTACATCATGGATTTGAAGGAGGGATTGGAATATGGAGAACTTCATGCTCATCGCCTGGTAACAGGTGTGGATGAACAGAGCCAATTGGTGGCAGATGAAAAAACTGCAGAAAGTAATCTGCGCCGGGCTTTAAAACAGGTTAAAAAGAAAATCAATCAATCTCCTCAATTTTTTTCGACCGAGAGGATCCAGCACCCGGAACGGGATGGAACTTGGCGACGCAAATGCAAATCCCTAAAAAAAGCATTGCTCAACTGCTGCTTCAGTTCGAGTCAGATAGAGGCATTCTGCAAACAGATTTATTCCCATTCCAATTGCATCCAGCAGCAGAACAGGCTCATCAATCAACTCCTCGAAAAGTTAGGGATGAACCGAAGGGAATGGGAGGCAGAACAACGGGCCATTCCGGAACAATTAAAAACTGAAGCCCGCCATCTGATGCAACAGTGGATTTCTCTGAGGACAGGTCGTTCTTTGAGCCAGGTCCGCAGGATTGAGGAAAGAATCATCGCCAAACAACGTCGGGTTGGGCTGCTGTTGGAACCCACGGGCATGAACGAAAAGGCGTTTGCTTCGCAGGTTAACCGCATCCGGGAAGCCCATGATGAGGTTCATCGGGCAAAGACCCGTCTCACTGAGTCGAATCTGAGGCTGGTGATCAGCATTGCCAAAAAATTTCTCAACCGTGGTCTGCCTTTAATCGATCTGATCCAAGAGGGGAACCTGGGGCTGATGCGTGCAGTAGATAAGTTTGAATATCGCCGGGGCCACAAATTTTCCACCTACGCCACATGGTGGATAAGGCAGGCCATCACACGTTCCCTGATCGATCATTCGCGAACCATCCGGGTTCCGGTTCACATGATCGAAAGCTTGAACCGTTATCTGCAGATCAATGAAAAAATGCGCCAGGAATTGGGGCGCAAACCCAAACGTGAAGAAGTTGGCGAAAGGGTCGGGATCTCCATGGAGAGGATTTATGACACCCTTAAAATCACCCAGTCTCCCATTTCACTCAGCACTCCACTTGGAGAGGGTGATGATTCGACCCTGGGAGAATTCATTGAGGACCAAAACAGTCCCAACCCGGACCTTTGCACGATGCAGAATAACCTCAAGGAAGTTTTGGAGGAGGTCATCCAGAGCCTTTCGGATCGTGAGGCTCGTGTCTTGAAAATGCGTTTTGGAATTGATCAACAAAGAGAATATACCCTCGAGGAGATCGGTCTTAATTTTGATGTAACCCGCGAACGGATCCGACAAATTGAAGCCAAGGCGATTTCGCGTCTAAGGCATCCCTCGCGCAAACATTTTATTTCCAGTTAAAATCCTGGTTTGAACATCTTCATTCCGGAATTTTTCCTTTTTGTGATTGTGTTCATCCATGTTTATAATTTTATGTCATATTCTGACAGAAAATTTTTAAAAGCAGAATTCAGAAATCCTCAGGGGTTTTATCTCCTTTTGGTATGATAAACATATTACCGACGGAACCATGAGCAGCACCGACCTAACGCTGGATGAGCAGGATATTCATTTTCTGCTCAAGGACTGGCTTAATGTTTCAAGGCTGTCCCAATACGACTCATTCAAAGATTTTGACCAGGAAACGATCGAGATGCTGGTCGAGGAGGGACTTCGTTTTGCGACGGACGTCGTTGCCCCTTCCAGGACAGAAAGTGATCGCCACGGTTGCAGAATGGAAGATGGGAGGGTCGTTACCCCGGAATGTATGAAAGAGCCTTATCGAAAGGGGTACGAGTTAGGCTGGGCGGCGCTCAATGCCTCCCCGGAATATGGCGGGCAGGGGGCTCCTGCTTCTGTCGGGTTAGCAGTGAATGAAGGCATCAACGCCGGAAATCCCGGCCTGTCTGCCCATTTTGCACTGACCATCGGTGCGGCACGACTGGTGGAGTCCTTTGGCAGCGAGGAACTGAAAGCGAAATACATCGAGAGAATGAACCGGGGGGAATTCAACGGGACAATGTGCCTCAGTGAACCTCATGCTGGCTCCGATGTCGGAGCCGGGTTAACTACCGCAGAAGATGCAGGGGATGGGACCTACCGGATCAAAGGCACGAAAAGCTGGATCAGCAATGGAGACACTGACCTCGCTGAAAATTCTATTCATGCTGTGCTTGCCCGCATCAAGGGGGCTCCCGAAGGGACGGGTGGACTGAGTCTGTTTCTCATTCCCCATACGCTGGTTGAAGAAGATGGAAAGCTTGGAGCATGGAATGATGTGACTGTTGCTTCCATTGAAAACAAAATGGGTCTGCATTCAAGTCCGACCGCAGTTTTGAAATTCGGGGAAAATGACCATTGCCGGGGATGGCTGCTGGGTGAGGAAAACCGAGGCATGTCGTGTATGTTCCAGATGATGAATGAAGCACGCATTGGAACCGCACTGATCGGCCTGGCCAATGGTTCTGCAGCATACCAGAACGCATTGAGCTATGCCCGCGAACGGGTTCAGGGAACTCATATCAGCAAGATCCGTGAGCCCGGAACCCCCAGGGTAGCAATCATCGAGCACCCCGCCGTGCGTTACAACCTGATGCAGATGAAAGGCAAGGTGGAAGGGATGCGTGCCCTGCTTTACGCGACGGCGAACATTCTTGATGATTTGGAATGTCTCGATCAGGAAGATCCCCTCTACGAAGATAGCCGGATGCTGCTCGATATCCTCACACCACTCTGCAAGGGCTGGTGCACCGAAACGGGCATAGATGTGGTTCGGACTGCCATCCAGGTGCTTGGAGGAGTGGGCTATACCAAGGATTTCCCATTGGAACAGATGTATCGTGATATCCGTGTTTCAGCCATTTATGAAGGAACCACCGACATTCAGGCTCTGGATCTGGTGGGCCGTAAAATGACCCTGCAGAATGGAGCCCTGTTCCAATCCCTGATGGGACGTTTCAGCAGCAACCTCGAGAAAAACCGCGAAAATCCCCAACTTCAGGCGGCTTACCAGCAATGGGAGAAACAGTGTGAAACGGTTTACGAAATGGCAATGGCATCCAAGGAAGTGGTGGAAGACCGCGGAATCGAAGGGGTTGCCCTTTATGCCACGCCCTTTCTCAAGTTCTTGGCCACGGTTGCCGCAGCGGGATTTCTTCTCGAACAAGCGGTGATTGCCGTTTCAAAGCTGGATCAATTGATTGCGGAAAAAGCCGTTAAAGACAGCGATTTGGAAGCGTTCCTTGAAAACAACCCGGAAGCACGTTTTTTCAACAACAAGCGGATCACTGCCCAGAATTTTGTGGATACCATCGTCCCGGAGGCGGAAGCCCTTTTGGCCGGTGCAAAATCACGGAATTATGGGGCATTGGATATCAATTTCTGAATACTTCTAAAGGTCAGCATGGAATTTAATGGAGAAGCCCTACAATGCCGAATGATTGAAGACGGGGTCGTCGAAATGACCTTTGATCTTCAAAACGAATCAGTCAACAAATTCAACCGTGTGACCATGGAGGAATACCGGAAGGTTGTCAGCCTTCTTGGGAAAGAACGGAATTTAAAGGGATTGTTGATCAACAGTGCCAAGGAAGCCTTCATCGTCGGGGCGGACATTAATGAATTCCTTGGGTTTTTCCAGATGCCCCTGGATGAATTGACGGAACAGATCAAGCTCCAGCAGCAGATCTTCCTGGATATGGAAAATCTGGGCATTCCAAGTGTCTGTGCCATCAACGGCTATGCTTTGGGAGGCGGCTTTGAAATCACATTGGCTGCCTCCTTCCGGGTTGCATCGACCAAGGCCAAGGTGGGACTGCCCGAGGTCAAACTCGGACTTTTGCCGGGTTTTGGAGGAACCACCCGGCTTCCGAGGTTAATCGGGGCCGACAATGCCCTGGAGTGGGCTGCAGCCGGGGATGAGAAAAAACCGGAAGATGCACTCAAAGCCGGAGCGGTGGATGCGGTTGTCGAACCCGATCAGGACAATATCCAGCTCCGTTGGCCATTGTGGGGGTGATGCAGGCTTCTGCAGGATTGACCATCCGTGATGCTCTCGATATCGAAGCTGAAGGATTTGCGGAACTTGCCAAAACATCTGAAGCAAGGGCGCTGATCAGCCTTTTTCTGGGGGACCAGTTACTCAAGAAGAAAGCCAAAACCTTTCGTAAGTCCGCGGAACCGGTGAAAAAAGCCGCGGTTCTCGGGGCAGGAATCATGGGAGGCGGGGTGGCCTATCAGTCTGCTTACAAGAAAATCCCGATTGCAATGAAGGATATTTCGAGTTCACAACTTGATCTCGGGATGAGTGAGGCTTCAAGCATTCTCCAGCGCAGGGTGGACCGGGGAAGGATGGAATCCCGAAAAATGGCTGAGACCCTGACCCGAATCACTCCAAGCCTCTCCTACGACAGCCTCAAAGAAGCCGACCTGGTCGTTGAAGCGGTGGTGGAACTTGAAACAGTAAAACGTCAGGTTTACCAAGAAACAGAGGAGGTGATTGCGGAAGACGCGGTGCTTGCTTCCAATACTTCCACCATCTCCATCACAAAACTTGCTGAGGGTCTTAAAAATCCAGAGCGTTTCTGTGGTATGCATTTTTTCAATCCGGTACACCGGATGCCTCTGGTGGAAGTGATCCGTGCCAGGCAAAGCAGTGAGGAGACGATAGCCCGGACCGTGGCCTTTGCGGCAGACCTTGGTAAAAGCCCGGTGGTGGTCAACGACTGTCCGGGATTCTTGGTGAATCGGGTACTGTTTCCTTACTTTGCGGGATTTGCCGGACTCATAGAAGCAGGAGTGGACTTTGAACGGATTGACAAAGTGATGCAGAAATTCGGTTGGCCGATGGGGCCTGCCTGGCTTCTGGATGTGGTCGGCATCGATACTTCCCACCATGCAGGCGGGGTTCTTGCCGAGGGTTATCCTGACCGAATGAGCAACGAAAAAGCTAACATCATCACCCACATGTTCGAAAACGGACGCTTCGGGAAAAAGAACGACAAGGGTTTTTACATTCACACGACCGATAAAAAAGGAAAACCCCGAAAGGAACGCGACCCTGAAATGGATTCTCTGCTGGAGCAATGCTACGGACAAAAAGAAAAATCCCAGATCACCGATCAGGAAATCATCGAGCGGATGATGCTGCCGATGCTGATGGAGAGTTCTCGCTGCCTGGAAGATGAAATCGTCGAGAGTCCCGCAGAAGTCGATATGGCATTGATATTTGGTCTTGGTTTTCCTCCTTTCCGGGGAGGGATCTTCCGTTGGGCAGATGAAGAAGGTCTGGAGCGTCTTGCCTCTGCTTCAGAAAAATACGTTGAACTAAGCCAACTCTACAAGCCTACCGAGCAGATTCTCGGGATGGTCTCAAAAGGAGAGGTTTTTCACCCGATTGGTGGATAAGAACCGGGAAGGTTATCCAAACGTTTCGGGTTTCAATTGACGTAGCGGTAGGCCTGCTCGTACTGGAAATAGCGGCTGAGAGCCAGATTCCGTGAAAGTTCAGTAAAATAATCATCGGAATTTCTGACCATGGTTTTGCGCCGGATACTCCATTTCTTCCGATTCTCGTCTCGTTTCAGTTCCAACACTCCAAAATCGATAAAAGCCCTTCCACTGGTGGAATTAAGATAAAGCACTTCCGGAGCAAACTCCCGGCGCTTTTCCGAACTGAGGATTCGGATTTGATTCTCATCCAGTAACATTTGATACCGAACCAGCCGGGGAGGAAACCAATCCTTGAGTTCCGATTCTGGTTTTTGGAGCAGATTAGAACGCTGGTCTGCAACCTTTTTTACCGATTCTATGATCCCGTTCAGTCTGCCTTCGACACTCCCGGGGATGAGAGTGCGGAAGTAGATGAAACGTTCGAATTGTTCCTTGGTAAATCCGCGACTGTCTCTGCGGTGTAATTCCAATCCAATCGTGTTGAGCGTGTACTCACTGAGTTTTTCCCTCGGAGTCTTGTAGAGCAGATCCTCAACGGAGAAGATTCCATTTTCATAGGAGACCTCTCCCCGAAGCAATTCTCCGGAAGGTGAATTGAGATGAACCTGCAATTCCATTTTTTCTGCAAGCCGCAAGTTCATGCCGATGGTTTTGAATTCGAACTCGATTTTGCCCGTCAACAGTATCCGGGTCCAGTGCTTCAATTCCTCCTGTGCTTCACCGATTTCAGGATTTTGTCTGAGGATGCTTTGCAACCTTGAAAAGGCTTTGTGGTATTGTTTTTTTTCAAGATACTCCCGATATCGCACGAGGTTTTCCTCGGCAACCTTGCGGTGGACCCTTTGGAGGGCCTCCTGAATCTCCAAATCGTCAGGATCATCCACAAAGGCTCGGTGGTATTCAATGGAAGCCTCTTCATAACGTCCCTCGGACTCCAGTTCCTTCCCGGTATCGTAATGAAGTGAGCAGCCTGTGATCACAAGTAATAAGATCAGCACAAGCCAAGCGGAGTGTTTGAATTCAAGCATGGAATCAGGCATCAGGTTTAAACGACGGATAATTCGGAGCTTCCTCGGTGATGTAGACATCATGCACGTGGCTTTCCCGGAGGCCAGCATTGGAAATGCGGACGTAACTGGCTTTGTTCTGAAGCTCATCGATGCTTGCGCAGCCGGTGTAGCCCATCCCGGCCCGTAAACCTCCAGTGAACTGGAAAATGGATTCCGCCAAAGGTCCCTTGTAGGGAACCCGTCCTTCGATTCCTTCGGGAACCAGTTTTTGAACTTCCTGAACTCCGGTCTGGAAATAACGGTCTTTGCTTCCTTCCTTCATGGCACCAAGGGACCCCATCCCGCGGTATAGTTTGTAGCGGCGACCCTGGTAGAGAATGACCTGTCCGGGGGTTTCCGCAGTTCCTGCAAAGAGGCTGCCGATCATCACGCTGTGTGCACCGGCGGCAAGGGCTTTGACGATATCCCCGGAATATTTGATTCCTCCATCAGCAATGATCGGGACATCAGTTTTACGGAGGGCTTCGGCAACACTGTCAATGGCGGATATTTGAGGCATTCCAATACCTGCCACCATTCGTGTGGTGCAAATCGACCCTGGGCCGATGCCCACCTTGACTGCATCCACTCCTGCATCGATCAGGGCATCTGCTCCCTCGGCTGTGGCAATGTTTCCACCGACGATTTGCAGTTCCGGGAAATGACTTCGCAACTTACGGATGCCCTCGAGTACTCCCTGAGAATGACCATGAGCGGAATCAAGCACGACCAGGTCCACTTCCGCCTGAATCAGGGCTTCCGCCCTTTGAAGCAGATCTTCCGAAACTCCTAATGCCGCACCCACCAGCAACCGGCCTACCTCGTCCTTGTTGGCATTCGGGTATTTCCGGGCTTTTTCAATATCTTTAATGGTGATGAGTCCCTGCAATTCATAATTGGCATTAACCACCAGAAGTTTTTCAATCCGGTGTTGGTGCAGCAGGCGTTTGGCTGCTTCCATCTCGATTCCCGGAGCAACGGTGACGAGTTTGTCCCGGCCTCCGGTCATCAATTCCGAGACGGGTTTTTCATGATTGGTTTCGAAACGCAGGTCACGGTTGGTGAGGATGCCCACCAGCTCCGTCCCGCGGATGACAGGGACTCCGGAAATCCGATAACGTTCCATCAATTTCAATGCTTCGCTGATCGGCTGGTCGGGTTCGATGGTGATCGGATTGGTGATCATTCCGCTTTCAGAGCGTTTAACCCGATTGACCTGATTCGCCTGTTCTTCAATGGAGAGGTTTTTATGAATTACTCCGAGACCGCCTTCCTGGGCCATGCAGATCGCTGTGTCGGCCTCCGTCACCGTATCCATCGCCGCGCTGAGAAGGGGAATGTTGCACTCAAGTTTGCGCGTCAGTTTGCTTTTCAGGGAAACCTCGGAGGGATGAATCTCTGCATAACCCGGAACCAGAAGAATATCATCAAAGGTCAGACCATCGAAAGGCGCATGTTTCTCAAAATCGGATTTCGGCCAAGAGAATGGAACGTTTTTCAAGCTACTTCGAACAAAGGTTTATCCGATTTTTCGGCATGCTCTTCTGTCAAATCAATGAGAATGGACTGGATCAGGTTTCCAAGTTTTTCTGGCGCTTCCAGTGGAAAAAGATGACCTCCCGGAAAACCAATCTGTTTAAATCCCGGGAAGGATTTCTTCCACCATTGGAGATCGAGATGCTTAAGCACCTCCATTTTTTGTGAATAAATCAGGACGCCCCTGCCAGCATAGATCGTTTCAGGGAGCCTGTCGGGTATGGAGTCATAGATTTCGGCTTCCCTCTCTCTTGGGATGCGTAATTGGAATCCGTTTTGATCAGGTGACAATCCTTCTTCAATATAAAGTTCAAGTGAGGATTTGGGAAATTCCTGAAATAAAGGTTTGGCTGCAAAATACTCCAGGGCTTGGTTCCTGCTGGCAAAGGTGTTTCGCCGTCGACGGACCCTTCTTGAAGGACTGAACCATTCCAGGATCCCCAGCCTTCGCAGCCAGCGGATGGCACTTCTTTTCAAAGGGCTGAAAATCGGAGGATCGAGTAAAATCATATTCTGGAATAAATTCGGTTGCGAAGCCTGGGCCAGGATACAGAGACTCCCGCCCAATGAATGGCCGATTCCAATCGCGTTTCCTTTCGCAGGGGCAACCTGGCTGATGACTTCCTCAACCATAGGATCCATGGTGCCTCCAAGAGATGACAAATCAGCACCGAGAATATTGATGGCTTCTGGATTCCAGGTTTCAAGAGTTTTGAGAAAATGTCCGTAGGTTCTGGCAGGGAAGCCATTTGAATGAAAGAAAAAAAGCCTGGGTTTCATGATGATCAATCCTGTTGTTCAAGTTGTTTTTCATAAAGAAGATCCCCTGCTTTGTCATAAAATCGAAATGTTGCCGATGCTTCATGAATTTCCATCCAAAGAAATCCGGAATCCTGATGAACATAGAGCGATTCGGCATTTGAAGTTGAAAAGTCCTCGATGTCCTCTCGATCACGATAGTGGGCTCCTCCTGCACCACTGACCAAATAATACGGCCCTGAATCCCCTTTTCTCAGGGCGTTGAGATGATGGTCGTGGCCCGAAAGGTAAAAATCGACTTCCTGCTCAAACAGTATATTCCAGATGAATTGCTGAACCAAATCGGTATCCCCATGACCTCCTTGGGAATAAATCGGGTGATGGCCGAAAACGATGTTCCACGGTTTTCCTGAGTTGTCCATCGAATGCTCATCAAAAGATTGATAAAGTCGGTACCAGGCATTCAGATGACAGTTTGTATTGATGGCGTGAAAACGAACCGGTCCTGTTTCAAAAGAATAACTGTAATTCGGCATGCTCCAGAAACGGTGGAACCTGCTTTGATAAAGCTGAGCCTGAACATTCCCTTTGACATCATGGTTCCCCAAAACCGGGAAAAAAGGGATTTTGAGTTCACGATAGATATCCAGGAAAGCCTTGGTGAATAACGGATCTTCCAGGGTTTTTAAGCCTTCAGGGTAAAAATTATCACCAAGCATCAAAACGAGGTCACACCCATCCCTGCGGCATATTTTTGCCAATGAATCGGCTACCTCCTGCTGGTCCAGGTTGGCGGTCCCGGTGTCTCCAATCACCCCGAATTTGACCACTCCCTTTTTTTCAGTTTGGATGGGAGCGATTGAAAGATCTTCCTTCAGAGGAAAACATCCATGAGCAACCCCTTCTTTGTGGAGTTGATACCCGAGCAGGATACCAACGAAAAACATACCTGGAATGATCAGAGCAAAGAATAATCGCTTGAGACTCCGGAAGATTTTCATTCTGCCCGATGAAGGTCTGCTTTTCTTGTTGCCAGGTCGAGTATTGTTTCCAGTCCGGAGTCCCTCAATTCAAGCTGGTGCAGGGTCTCCACGGTGTTGCGCAGGTAGTCGAGGTTGGTTCCCCGTTGTCCGCGTGCCTGGGATACCATCATTGCGATTTCTTTGAGATCTCCAGGTGGAAGGTAGTCTTCATGTGTTGGGTCCGCAATGAAGGTGAGTGCATCGACCGTTTCTGAGGCTTTTTGGATCTTCACCCATTTCGGCAGGTAGGTCCCGGCTAGCATTTCACGATCCCAAAGCAGCAGCAGATCCGGGCTGAAATATTTCCTGGGAATGAAAAAAATCCTCCCATGACATGTTCCTCCTGGAGCAAGACCCATCACCAATCCGGGCTGCTCCGGGGCACCACGGTAGATCGTTGAACGGAGGCAGAGTCGACGGTGATACCCAAGCAGCATTCCGGTATCGATTTTTGAATAGCGCACATCGGGGTTCCAC
>LNZD02000031.1 GCA_001469005.2 SAR324 cluster bacterium lautmerah10 | reverse complement strand
CTCATGGATCAGGGTCGCAGCAAGATCGGCGTCTTTTCGTTTGACGAAGGTGCTCAGTACAGGGTCGGAAAAATAATCCGGAACCCAAGGCTGGTTGAGCCAACCAAGTGTGGAGTAGGCAGATACCGAACGCACCGAAACATCCAAATCTTCGTCCATCCCCTCGGCATAGCGCAATGCTTCTTCGGCGTCGAAATATCCCCGGTATTCCTGGCAGCCGATGAACCAGTAACACCATTGATAAGCCTCCAGTTTCAGCTTTGGAGCGGCTCTGACAATCTTGGTGACGTAGGGTCTGCCAAGGTCTACATATCCGGTATAACCGGCCTTTTCCGGAAGAGACAATCTGGAAACCGCAAATTCGCGGACTTCCAATACGAGTTTCAGTTTTCTGGAAAGTTCCGGATCGGTCCCAGGATTTTGAATCAGTTCCTGAATGTCCTGTTTGCGGGAGAGCAAGTCCAGATGCCCGCTTGCAGCCTGCCAGTAAAAACCAAAGTCGGAACAGCCTCCCAGCAGCAGCAAAACACTGCCGATTGCCAATATTTTCGGAAACCTCAACCCTGATCCTGAAGCCTGAGGAAACGGAGGAAACGTTCGGCGGGTTCCAGGATTCCGGCATGACGGGCAAGCATACGGTCATCCTGGTCGAGCACCACATAGAGCGGCAAAGCTACGGTCTGGAAACGGTCGATCTGGAGTTTCTGATTGCTCTCGGCGTTTTCTCCACCATCGGTGTATAGCTGGACCAGGATGAATTCACTGCGGAACAAGGCCATCACCTGCGGATCGGAAAAAACATTTTTTTCCATCCAGCGGCAGTTGACACAGGTGTAGCCGGTAAAATCGACGAATACCCGTTTGTTTTCATTTTTTGCCTGAACCAGGGCCTGATCGAGCCGGTCCAGCCAAGGGAGACTGTGAACGTCCATTCCTCTTTCCACCGGGTTCGCTGCGGATTGACTGGATGCCTGAAGCTGGGGAGGAAGGTAGGTGTCCACCCAGGGATTGAGCGCTTCTCCTCCAAGGCCTCGTCCGAAATACAAACCCAGCATCAGAAATGCCAGCGCAGCAGTGAAACCGACCGGACCTCCGTGCTGGACACGGGTTTGGTGGATCGTCACCGAACCTAACAAAAAGAGGGCGCTGATGATGCAGATGATGGCCCAGGCACTGAGGACGAAATCACGGTCGAGTATGCCCCATTGCCAAACCAGGTCCGTGTTGCTGAAAAACTTGAACGCGGCAGCCAGTTCGAGCAGGCCGAGGATGATTTTGAGCTGCTGCATCCAGTCCCCGGACTTGGATTTGAACTTGGACATCAGATGGGGAAACAGACCGAGCAGAAAAAACGGGAACGCAAAAACGGTTGCGAACACCAGCATTCCCAAAAGCGGCCAGAACCACTGTCCTTCTGCCGCCGCAATCATCAGCGTTCCCACAAACTGGACGGTGCAGGTGAAGGAGGTCAGGGTGAACGCGAAGCCCATCGCGATCACTCCGAGCGGGCCGCCTATTTTTCGGGACAGATGGTCCGCTCGATCTCCCAGCGAACCCGGCAATTGAAGCTGGAAAAAACCCATCAGGCTGAAGGCAAAGACCGTGAACAGCAAACCGATGGCCATGTTGACCCAGCCGTTCGTCGCCAGTTGAACCGCACCGGCAGCGCCCAACGCCGCTGAGAGTCCCATCCCGGTCACCGTGTAGGTTCCCACAATCCCTGCCCCGAAAAGGCCTGAAAGCCGAAGCGTGCTGTTGGTACCGCTTTCTTCCTGTTTGCTGAAAAACGCGACGGTAATCGGGATCATCGGGAAGACACAGGGGGTGAGCAAAGCCAGTAACCCTGCAACCACCGCCAATCCCAGGAAACTCCAGAACCCTCCGCTGAGAGCCTCCTCCATTGAATTCTGATCGACCCGAAGTTCATCCACCGCGTACTGCGGGAAGGCATATTCCGATCTTGGAGAACCCTCGGAAAGGATCAGCTGCTGGGTCCAATTTTCCGTTTTCGGAGGCAGGCAAACCTTGTCGCTGCAGGCCTGGTAGATGAAATTTCCGGAAAGCTCCATTTCAGATCCAGCTGAGAATTCATCCCCCACCTTCAGGTTCTGGTAAAGCCTCCCCTGCTCTTTGTGGTAACTGAGCACCTGATCAAGCACCGGATCGTGTGCAGTAACCGGTCTTGACTCGAAAAGCGGACCGACCTGCTCCAGGTTCTTCGACTTGATTTCCATCGAACTGGGAATCGGTGGAAATTCTCCTTCGGCTGGAATGATCGAATAGACATGCCAGCCAGGATGCAGTTCGAAAGCAAGCACCAGCCGAACATTTTCTCCGGGCCGGGGATCCTCGGGTTCCAAACGGGTTTGAAAGGTGAGTACTTCTTCCGGGATCTCATCATCGAATTGTGCCATTGCCGGGAATGTAAGCAGGCACGCGAGCAGGATCAGTAGAAGAGTTCTGCGGAAATTCATTGAATTGATCTTGATAACGACCGGTGTGAATTGAAGTCTCAGAATATTCATTGAACCCAAGATTCTATCGAAAAGCATCCGTGAGGTAAATCCTTTCGACACATCGGAATATACGTTGCATGAACAGGAACTGTTAAAATTCATGAAAATCATCTTCATGATGATGAATAATTTGAAAAGAATTTGTTGATAGAGTGAAAATTCGTCCTTCGAAACTGGGTTGGATCCTTCCGTTACTAGGAATTCAATTTTTTGTTTTTTCCCTGGCAGAACTTCAGGCACAGACCGGAAATACCATCCGGCTTCGTTATTTTGCCGGTGACCGAATCAAAACCAATCAAAATCTGCACTGGACCAATTATCAGGTATCCTGGCATGGATTCGGGATAGGGAGTTCCCATGTCAATATCGATGAAACCGAAGGGGGCTACAACGACCGGATCCATTTGAAATATGATGATTTTTCCTACACCTTCGGACAGCGACTGAATCTGACCCTGGGATTTGGAAATTTAAGTACCGCCTCCGAAGCCTCATCCTACCAGAGTGCTACAGGTTACAGTTGGAAGGCTGAGACGATTTCCGGAACACCATCCTATTTCGCGGTGGTCGGCATCGAAGTCTTCGGTTTCATCGATCTCATCATCGGAACCAGGGCGTCCCAATACAAGGTCCGTGATTTTGAAAGGAGCACTGCCAGCGGTACAGAACGGATTACCAAATTCTATGACCGGTCTGTGGGAGTGATCATGACCGGCCTGGGCATTGCCTTTTGACCCTTCAGGGTGTTAGTATCCTTCCAAAAATTTTCTTCCTTTTTGAAAATCTAATCAGACTGGAGTATCAATGAAACAATTCGTTTCTCTGGGAGCAGCCTTGCTCTTGGGTTCGGCGGTGATGGCCTTTCCCTGGAGCACTCCTCCATGCGAAGAATCCGGGACGTGGTGCCGGGATTCCAACAGCGGGCAGTCCGCCTTCAATGGTTGGCAACAGCTACCTACCTCGGGGTTTGGATCGCCCTACCACAAACACATTGCGGTACCGGTGGAACACATCCTCGCCAGGCCTCATATTCTTGCGGGAGTTCTTGGACTTTCCAGGGAAATTGAAGAAGTGGTCGAGTTGATTCTCGAAGCATCAAGCCGAGAAGCCGCAGCGGATCAACTTAAATCGGATTACGGTTTGAGCGAGACCCAGGCGCTTGGAATTCTCGATATGCCCCTGGAACAATTGACGGTCGATGGTTTAGAAGCCCTCGAATTGGAATACCGCAGTTACGTCAACTGAGAAACCATTCTTTGAGCCTAAACACCTAGAGACACCCGTTCAGGCTCACCGCTTTTCAGACGAACATTTTCTTAAACTGCTCAGCGTTGTTCGAAGGCGTTGAGCAGTTGTTTCAGAGTCGGCAGCAGACACCCGCTGTATTCGATGCGCCCATCGGGCATGATGGTGTTGCAGAGGATCGCTTCATTCATGAAGGCCCGGTCCAATTTTGCTCCCCTCAGATCCGCACCTCCCAGATTGGCCGATTCGAGGTTGGTCAGGGTTAAATCGGCATTTTTCAAGTTGGCTCCACCAAGGTTGACTCCTTTCAACTGCGCCCCCTGAAGATCCACCCGTTCCAGGTTACACCTGCGGCAGATCCCGGTCTCTTTGAGCTTCTGGTAATCCTGAGGATCTGCACCCTCGAGCCATGCCGGAAAAACCAAAAGGGATAGGAACACAAAAGCTGACAATCCCGGAGTTTTGGAAATTGGCATCTTTATTCTTTCAAGAACCGGTCTCATGCAATAATGCCATGGATGATGACCGCCATGGAGACGTAGAATCCTCCCTCAACCAGTCCAACGGCATTGTTGCGGTCGACTACGATCTCCTTGTTGAGGTCGAATGGAGTCAACCAATCGAGCACTCTCCTTCCATAACTGAGACAAATCAATCCTAAGCCAACGTAGATTCCTGTTGTAATCAGTTCTGCTCCTAGAATCATGAGCCGGGTCGGGTTTTCGGGATCAATGAAAGTGAACAGTTCATAATTCACCTGCCCGGAAACAGAGGCATGGACGATGATGCCGATGGCCAGGTAAAAACCGGCCTGGGATATTCCGACTGCAGGGTTGTCCACTTCCGCAGTCTGATAATTCAGATCGTAAGGCGTAATCCAGTCATATACTTTCCTGCCAATAAAAAGACAGATCAGGCTGACCAAAAAATAAAGAAGTATTTCTACAAAGATACTTATGAATTCAGTGATGATCATGATTGTAAGATGTTAGGAGTGAATGAAAAACAATTTCAAATAAATCAAAAACCTTCCAAACAAGAGGACAAAAACGCTTAATTTCACACCACAATGCTAAACCCAGAGATGAAAACGAATCAAGGAAGAACGAAAAATTCCTTTTTAAAATAATATTTCAGCATGGCATAAACCAAAGCATTCCCAGTGATTTTCCTTCTTCAAGAAAATACCCGTGTCCTGCCCGAGGTTCGCCTTGATGCTGGATGAAAGTTGAGGAAAAATCGAATTAATTAACTGAATTCAATGCGTAAAAAAAATTGATTCTGGATCATCGGGAGGAGAATGAGCAAAAAGTCCAAACAGAAAAATAATCATTCCCATTCAAACAACAAACCGGAAGGGAATTCTAACCACGGGAAAAAACTCGCTAAAAAGGATTACGAGGAGGAATTAGCAAGGCTGCAGCTGGAATTAGTGAAGATGCAGACCTGGATTGAGGAAAAGGGGCTCAAGCTGGTGTTGATCTTTGAAGGCCGGGACGCGGCAGGCAAAGGCGGAACCATCAAGCGCATCACCGAACCGCTCAATCCCAGGGGCTGCAAGGTGGTGGCTCTGGGAAAACCTTCGGACCGCGAAAAGACCCAATGGTATTTCCAACGATATGTCGAACACCTTCCGGCAGCAGGAGAGATCATCATCTTTGACCGCAGTTGGTACAACCGTGCCGGGGTCGAGAAGGTGATGGGGTTTTGTACCCAGCAGGAATATGACGAATTCGCCCGCAGTGTTTCCGAATTCGAGGCGATGCTCACCCGTTCCGGAATCGTGCTGGTCAAGTACTGGTTTTCGGTCAGTTCCCCTGAGCAGGAAAAACGTTTTCAGGAACGGGTGAACAACCCCGCCAAACGCTGGAAATTGAGCCCGATGGATATAGAAGCCCGTAACCGCTGGGATGATTATTCAGAGGCCAAGGATGCAATGTTCGAATTTTCCGACATGCCCTTTGCCCCGTGGTACACCGTCGAAGGCGATGACAAGCACAAAGCCCGGCTGAACTGCATCCATCATCTTCTCAGCAAAGTTCATTACAAGGACGTACTCCCAAGGGTGGAAAAACTGCCTAAGCGTAAAGAACCAAGTAAATCCGCCGAACGCCCTCCCAAGGAAGAACATCATTACGTCCCCGAAGTTTACTGAAAAAGGTTAACACACTCATCTGACATCTGATTGACCTTAAGCCTATCACAAAGAAAATTCACCATGACCTATTCATTCCATATCGAATGGGAAATCTTCTTTGTCTGGAACCGAATCTGTGAGAAAGGAGCATCCTGATAACATTCCTGAAATACGATGTCTTCTGAATGGGTCTATTCTCTTGCTGATACCTCTGCCGGCTTTTCCATCCAGCAAACGCTGAGTCAACAAGCTCAACTCCAATCTGAAAAGCCTCTTCAATTTTACGTCCAGTATTGGGACAGCTTCGATGAACGGCTGAACCGGGCGGGGATCCGACTATGGACGGAGGAACAGCCACGCAGGCAGTTTAAGCTTTTTTTCAGAGACACCTCCGGCAGCATCCTCAGTCTTTCATCTGGTGAAACTATGTTTCGGGCAGATGATATTCCTTCCATGGAAATACGAAGGAAACTTCGACCGCTCCTGAAACCGCCCCCCCTTTTGCCCCACCTTCGGATTCAACGTAAACGAACCCCATGGATCGGCAAAAACATGGAAGGGAAAAAAGTCCTTTCCCTGATGCTGGAGCAGGATCTGGAGTTTTACCGGCCGATCCGATTTCCTGGAGACGTGGAAACCGAGACAAAACCCGGATTGACTCTTCTCCGGCTTCAGGGCGTCCGGGGTCACTTCAAAGCCCTGGAGGAATTCAAAGAATGGCTCGAAATCCGGATCGGACTGCTTCCTCTAGAAAACGATTTTTTTGACCATTACCTCAACCTCCTGGAATTGGGGAAAGGGAAAAAACCGAAAAACGAACGGAAACCGTTACATTCCAATCTTCATGCTCCCGAAGCAGTTTGCCGGGTATTGAGGATCCAGTTTGAGATCATGAAAAACAACCTTCCCGGAACCCTCTGGGGAAAGGACATCGAATTTCTTCATGATTTCCGGGTTGCCTGCAGACGTTCCCGTTCCATCCTTTCACAGCTTAAATCGGCTTTCCCGGAAGCAGTCATCAAGCCCTTCCTCGAAGACTTCGCCTGGCTCAGCCGCTTGACCAGTGCTGTAAGAGACCTGGATGTCTTCCTGCTGAAACTGCGGAGTGAGGAATTCAAAAAACGGTTTGGCGAGATATCCCTCCAACCTCTGGTTGGCTGGCTTGAAGGACGCCGTGATGAAGAGCAGAACCTGCTTGGGAGCCATCTTCAATCGGAGCGTTTCCAGAAGTTCAGCCAAAGCTGGAATGCCTTTCTGCATGGACAAAGTTCCATTGACCTGAACACGGAGGAACCTCCGCAGATCAAGTCCCTGGCCAGCAGGCGGATCCGCAGGCTCTGGCAACGGTCCCTCAAAGAGGGCAGAGCAATTCCCGACGAAGAAGCCCATCTCGCTTTTCATGAATTACGAAAGACCTGTAAAAAACTGCGTTACCTTCTCGAGGCTTTCCGTCCACTCTACTCCAAGACGGAAATCCTTGCTCCGGTCAAATCCCTCAAACAGTTTCAGGACCTGCTCGGTTTGATGAACGATAACTATGTTCAGAAGGAATTGATGAAACAGCTTTCTGTTTCACCAGAACTCCCGGAAGAATCCCGCAGGATTGCGGAGCAGTTGGCGGACGGTTACCAGAATCAACTCCAAGAGGCGGCATCAGGTTTCCGTCAGGTTTTTGAGGAATTCAGTGACCCGACCCGAAATGCAGACTGGAAACGCCTGCTTGAAGAAACCCCCGATGCCATCGAAGAAAGCTTTGCATGAATGGAAATCGGACTGATTTCTGCATGAAATCGGTTCGAAGTATTTTTTGAGGAAATCGATGCACAACACCATTACCCATCTCTCTTTATTGAAATTGTTGTTCTGTTTTCTGCTTGCGTTCGGAATCTCCAGGAACCTTGCTGCAGAACCCGGAAAAGGACCTGCCCTGGGTTTTGGAAGCGGAAGTCTCAAACCGATCAATGCCAACCATGACACGGAATATCATTCTTCCTCGGTCTATGGCGGATCGTTTGACTATCAATGGCCGCTTTCGAGTTGGCTCTCCACTTCACTGATGGTTCATGAAAGCGGTGGAGAAGGTACGATGCCGACCAAATCCGAATACAAATATTATAAAAGTGGAATCATCGGTCTTCAGCTCAAAATCTGGATGGGCCCCTTGTACCTTGGGGTTCACGGCGGCCAGTATTACCTGACCTGGATCGAATCCATGAGTGCCTATTCAGGCATTCAGCAGGCCGGCGGGAGCGGCTACAGCATCGGCTTCGAAACCAGCTCGGGATGGTTCCTTGCGGCTTTTTCCGATCAGAGTGAGACCTTTAGCTTCGACGAAATGCCTGACCAGCGGGTGGAAGGAAACCGGGTCATGCTGGGTTACCGCTGGAAATGAAGAAGCTGTTAATATTGTAAAATATCATTCTCCTTAATTGAGACCTAGTTGATCCTTACCATTAATCTTAATCTCTTTTCTTCAAGCCCCCTGTTTTAATAAAATGATCAACTCCTAGGCTTGATCTCCTTCAAGATATCTCTCTTATTCTTGCATTTCTGAAGAAAACCCTTTGAAGGTAAAAGTAAATAATAATAAAAATAACGAAAGAGGTCTGGACAATTCAATGAATATGTAGCCCAGAGTAGACCTTTTTGTGACCATTTGCATTAATTCAAGAGGACTGTTAATAGTTCAATCTCAGGAATTTTTATCAAAGGAAAATTTATGAAAATGTTCTCCACGTTAATCATCCTAGGACTGATCCCCTTTTTCTCGGGATGTGTCTATGTCAATACCGAAATGCCTGGAAAAGTTCAGTCAGTGACCCAATTCGAATTGAAATCAGGAGATTACCAAGTCATCCAAAGAGTGAATGCCTCCGGGGAGACAACCCTCTGGTTCGGCATGGTGCTTCTTGGAGGAAAAGGTTATCAGGCTCTTCTGGAAGAAGCTGAGGCCGTCGGAGGAGATACCATCATGGACTATTCTTTCGACATGGAACAAACCTCGGTACTTTTGTTTATTTATTCGAGAGTTAAGTGGAAAGCAACCGGAATGGCAGTGAAACTCTCAGATTCTTTAAGAAAATGATAAAATTCATGTTCCTGTCAAAAGTCATCATTGTTATAGGTGTCGTCTTATTTTTCTGCGCAGGCTTCAGTTCTGCCAATGACAAAAAGGTTTGGAAGCAGGAGGATTGCAAAAAAATAAGCGACGCCTCAGGGCATTTCCTTGTTGTGTCAGGCTACCTGCTGGAAGAATCTGGTAAGAAAAAAGAGGAAGGCGACCTGAAAGAAATGGAGAAATCATTCATGGGAGCCGTTCATTTCTCTGAAATGGCTGCGAATTATGCAAAAACTTATCAAGTCTTCTGCCAATCCAAACAGGATAATAACAAAGATGATTAGGACATCATCCTGATTTTATATGGACATATTAGTTGCGCTTCAATTCTTAAGGAAACGAACTTATGAAGAATAAAAAATGGTATTTACCAATGTTGTTGCTGGCCATGACTATGGGCTATAGCAGTTTGAAAGCATGCCATGAAGGTGATTTTGGGGCCCTGAACAAGGGGCATTACAAGTGGGGGAAAAATGCGGGTATATTTCAGTACACGGAAAACATCACCATATTGACCATTACAAGCACCTCCTGTGATCTCTACACAGCCTACCTTGAGACTCAGTATGACATCATTCAGGAGCAGATCGCACAGGGAAAGGGGCCCCAACTCGACGCCTTGGCTCATTTTTCAGGATGTGAAAAGCAGGCAGTTCCCTCATTCCGAAAAACCTTGTATGCGAATTATGATGCACTGTTCGGTTCAAACCAGGATGCAGGAATCCTTCGAAACCAGATCCTCGGGCTCATCGAAACCACTCCCTCGCTCAGTGACTCATGCAGCATTGAACTGATTCCTGAATCACAAAAAGCACCAAGCTGACAATTCACTCTATTTTTAAGACATCAATCAAAAAATTACCATGTACACCAAACAGGTCCTTTTCATTGTTTCGCTGATTATTCTGGTTGCTATGTTCAACACTGCATGGGCATGCCATGAGTCTGATACGGGTTTAAGAGGTCATAATCCTGATTTGAGGTTTGCGGGAATCAGTGTCGTCACCGAAGCAGCGTTTGCCTTAACATCAACCACAACCGGTTGTGATCACTACACCTATTTCATTCAACAAAGTTATCATCAGATTGCAGAAAATGCCGCAAAGGGCGAGGGAGAATATCTGGAAGCCTTTGCCCACTTTCGCGGTTGCCCCTCAGAAAGTCTGGGTTCGTTCAAAGTTGTAATCAGGTCAAACTATCAAAAACTTTTTCTGGAAACTGATCCACTAGGGAAGTCTTTTCCAAAAAGATTTGAAATGGTCCTACAAGATCATCCTCAACTCCGACTGGAATGCGGCACCTTTTCAAACTCAAGTTTGTCCTAAGTATCGACATTGAATTCAGCAAAACTAAAGATCGTTACGATTTGATAAATTTTTTATGTTTTTTTCATTTCATTTTCTGCTTAAGGTCCATTCCTTTAATCATTTCATAAAATGCTGAAGGAATATTGTTTAATTCTGGAAATTCCCCGAACTGTCATCCCGTTTCCTTAAAATTGAAGCATCTTCTTGTTTCTCCAATTGCCCTCTTTTTTGGAGTACTCATCTTATTGGAAGAAGCAAAGGCCCTGGAACTTTATTCCATCGTTTATTCAGAATGCCGGCATCATACCGGGCTGATCCTCGATGTGGAGGAAGCGCATCTGCTGTTGCTGGACACAAAGGGCGAATTCCGGAAGTTGCCACGGCAAGCGATCGAAACGATCCTGGTCTACAACACCGTCGAGAATCCCCTTTCCGGAATTGATTTAAGGCACGAGCATGTGGTGCTTCCCCGCAAGGTAACCATCCAGGGAGAGCCTGATTTTCATTTCACAGGCTGGCCGATCCGCTTTCTTGAAGACCTGATCGTCTTTTATGACATCCAGGGCAAATCCCACCTGGTCAATGTGGAACAGGTCAAACGCTTCGAATCCGCATCGGATTTGAACCGGGAAAAGCCGATCACCCTCAATCACAGTTCCTTTGCTTTCGGCTTCGGCAGCAACATGCCCCGTTGCAGGTCATTAGACGAATCCGAGCCCGGCAGGGTGCAGCCCACCCGGATGCTGAGTGACCGTATCAGCATCTCGAAATTCCTCGCGGTTTATCAAAAAGGTTTTGATCAATTGGACCGTTTCGAAAGCCGAACAGGGTATTATGCGCGGCCTTATCTTTATGACACGCAGACCAAACTCGCCCTGGTGATCCAGAACGACCGATACCGGGCTGAAATTCCCCAGGGCCTTCCTCTCAATTTTCAATGGTCCACCGGACGGAATTTTGGTCCCCAGGGCAAACTCACATTGGGACTGAGCGATGTCTCCACCATTCCAAACATGGAACCCGTTTTCGCAGTTCAGTTTTCCGGCAAGTATCATTTTCTTTCCCTTCAATACGCAGGAAATATTTCCGCATTCTCATACGGTGAAAGTTTTCTGATCAACAACCGGAGTTTCTACACTTCCTTTTTTTCCAAATACAACCCGGAGCAATCCCTGGTTTTTCCGCATTTCAACCAGAACACGATGACCGGTTTCGACCTGGGCCCCTATTCTTTGGCAGGAGGACTTTTCTACCCCGTGATGGCGGTCCAGGGCAACGAGATTTTCAGGGAAATTCTAAGCGAAAAGTTTTCTCCCATCGGGGTTTTCAAATACACGACCGATGAAACCCGGACCGAGGCCATTTTCTCCATGATCAACCTGGAATCCTCCAACCCTTCCAGAAAGAACATCAGACTGATCCTTGCCGAGGAAATGTCGAACCAGGTCAACCTCTCCCAAGCGTCTTCGAGTCTGATTGATCAAATCGAATCCTTCGATCTCGATTCATCCTTCTTGAGAATCAATTATGAACAGGCGCTCAGGGACGATCTGGTTCTTGGAATGAGTGAAGTTTTACTTCAGGGACGTTATCAGGAACGTCTGCAGGGTGAGGATTACCGCCTGAACTTTCAGCATCTGGTGACTTCGGTGAAGATGGACCAGGTTTTTGGGGATTATGTTGCGCTGAAAGCACGTCTTAATTATTTCATCAGGCAATACGGTTCAGAAACAATGACTGGTTCGGACGAATCCTCAGACAACCAATTTTCGTTCTCCCTCGCGATCGAATTTTTCCTCTAGGCAGATGAAGTCTTTCTTCTTATTGGTATTCGGGTTGATGCTTCCCTTTGGGCTTAGTGCCGTCAATATCAGTTCTGTTTATTTTTCTTCCTGTAACCGTGAAAACGGCGTGATCATCCATGTCGATGAAAACCGGGTTCAAATGCTTGGCTTGGACGGAGCCATCCTCGATATCCCACGGTATGAAATCATCTACATGAGTTATTATCCCCTCGGTGAAGCTTTGAAGGTTCCCGAAATGAAAGAACCGACGGAGTCGAAACTTTACACCATCAAAACCCTCCATAACGGGGAAGTGGTGGATTTGGTGAGCGGTTGGCTGATCGATCACTCGGATGACCGGTTTTCGTTTTTGTCACTGACGGGAGTCGAGCAGGTTGTGGATGCGGAAGACATTTGGGATCTCGAGGAAGGACACCCATGCAGGGGTGAATGCCCCGCCTGGAAAAACAAACCTGCTGAATCGGAAGCTTCCCATTTGCAGCTCTCTAGAAATCAATACGATCTCGTTCATGCCTACCCTTTTCAGGATTGCAACCACGAATCCGACAACCTCCAGACTGAGGGTAAGGCATTGCCCAAGCTCTTTCCCCAGTACCTGCTTTCCGACAGGCTGTTGATCAAGACTGAACTGGACCGGTTACAGGAGGGATATGACCGTTTGAGTCAGTTTGAGGAAAACAAAAAGTTCTACCCGGTTCCCACTTTTTACAGCAACGATACCGAGCTGGGATTCTGGGTGAATGCCGGCAGCCGTTACGGGTCATCAAAAAACCGCAACAACAGTTTCATCCCATTCATCCGAAGCGAGCTGAACGAAGGCCCTTTCGGATTCCAGCGTGTCTTCCTGACAGGCGTCGCACCAATGAAAAACGGAATCCATGAAGAACCTCAGTTCCAGGCAAGCTACAGCATGAAATCGAGCTACGTTCATTTTGATATCATCATCGATGCCTCGAGGTTCAACATCGGCCAGGAAAAATATAAGTGGGCATCCGATGAAATGGAAACCCAGGATGATCGGGAAAACGAAATCTTTTCTGTCTCAGGAGGGTTTGATTATGGTTCATGGGCTCTGGACATGACGATCATGCAGAACATTTATTACGCGATCCGGCACGGGGATCTCTTTCACCGGGATGATATCGAGAAAGCCGGGCGATACGGCATCTTCTATCGTGACCGGTATACCCTAGTACAGTTCTACATGGGGGGAGGCAGCGACATGAAGCCTGAACTGATTCCCCTTAAGGATTCTGCATCAGCCTGGGAACAGGCCTATATTGAGGAATACAACAATTATCTGAAGAGCATCCCGGATTTCTACACCGAACTGGGATGGTACCGTCTGAATGTCGATTTGCTCCAATTCACCTCACTGCTTCCCAAATATTCCTTCATATGGCGGGATTTGAAATTTCGCAGGGAGAATGATGAGCTCAATCAATCCGGCGGATTCAGCTATTCCAGCCAATCCATGACCCATGTGATTTATCTGGATTATTCTCTGGACGAAGACCTGAAACTGAAAGGCTATCTTTCTGTGGAAAGCGTCCGAAGAGAATATGAATCTGAATCCGATGAAGGCAGTCACTCGAAAAACTATCCTAAAGCAGGATTGTCTGCGGCGTTCCTTTTCTAAGTAAACTTCCTTTGCAATAAGGTTTCGGGAAAGCTGTCAACCCGGTCTTTGGCTTCCTACTCCCATCCTAAAACTTTGCAAACCGTCTCTTAACACCTTTCTGTCATTCATCGAGTTAGATTGATTTTTATTCCAAAAATCCCAAACATGTGAAGCCGATATAGAGAAGAACTACCCCATGACATCAATACGATTGATCTCCTCCATCACTTCACGAAAACACTGGCTGCTGAGTTTGTTGTTTTTTGTGTTTTTTAACATGGAGGGCTTGGCCTCTCCAGCAAGCGATGGACGGTATGCGATCCACTCCCTACGCCAAGGGATATTGGATTCTGATCTCCCGAACCAACAAACAGGAAGGCCTTTGGTTCCGGACCAATTCTATGCCTCCGATCAAGACCAACTGAGATCACCGGTTTCGAGAAAAAAACTCCGTTTGAAACTGAAACTCCATGGACGTCTCTATGCCCAGGCTGAAGAGGCTTCCACAGAAGATCCCGATGACGGTGATTCCTTGGATGAGGAATTCGAGGAAGAATTTGAAGAGGAGTTTGAAGAGGAATTCGGAGATGAGGAAACTGCAGAAGTCTATGATCCCCTAGAGGGATACAACCGCTGGATGCACGGGTTCAACGATTGGTTTTACATCAACGTCGGTTTTCCGGTAGCCCGAGGATACCGTTGGGTGGTTCCGGAAGGCGGCAGGCTGGCAATCAAACGGTTTTTCCATAATTTGATTTTTCCGGTCCGTTTCGTCAACAACCTGTTCCAGCTCAAAATCCTCAACACCGGGGAAGAAACCCTACGTTTTACCATCAACTCCACCGTGGGGTTACTGGGTTTTTTCGACCCGGCAAAAAGCTGGTTCGGCCTCGAAGCCCATGATGAGGATTTTGGACAGACCCTGGGGCATTACGGGGTTGGAGGAGGTGTCCCGATCGTTCTTCCTTTTCTCGGGCATTCCAATCTCAGGGACACCTTCAGTCTCTACCCCGATTACCAACTGGACCCGCTTCATGGAGGAAGTTACCCGAATCAGGCCCTCAATCGCGGAACAACCATTTATCGTCCGGACACGTATCAGGAGCTTGGCGTCACCATCTTCGAATACGTTAACGAGTATTCCTTTCGGGTTGAGGAGTATGAAGCCTTCCGCAAGGATGCCATTGATTTTTACCTGTTCCTGAGAGATGGTACGGAGCAGGCCCGTAACCAGGAAATTAAGGAGTGAAGATGCATTATCTGAAATCGTTTGTCATGACCCTCAGCCTATTCGTGCTGACCGTTCCCGTCATTCAGGCAGGAGATGTCGAAGACATCAACAGCATGGTCAAAAAGAAGGTCGCGGTGATCTTCGACCTGCTCGGGAAACAAGACATTGAAAAAAACGAGAGGAATGAAAAAATCGTTGGAGAACTGAATGAAATCATGGATTTCCAGCTCGCTGCCTACCTCAGTCTGGGCAAGCACTGGAAAAAAATCAGCAAAACGCAGAAAAAAGAATTCGTAGAAACCTTTCAGCAGTACATCAATAACTACATTGTTGAAAAAATCGACCTTTACACCAACCAGAAGATCGATATCGGTGATTCAAAAATTGTTAAAAAAGGAAGAGCGGAACTTGAAATCGGTATCCTCTCCGGGGGTGAAACCCTACAGGTCAATTTCAAATTGCGGAAAAACAAAAAGAAGGAATGGCGGGTTTATGATGTGGATATCGAAGGGGTCAGCCTGATCACCACTTTCCGCTCCCAATTTTCCGGTGTTTTGAAAAACAGTTCCTTTGAAGAGTTGCTGGAGAAACTCAAAAATCCAACCGAACAAAGCTGATGCTGCTCAGAAGTTTTTACGACCAGATCATCCTCAAGTATTCGAAGACGGTCCTTTTACTGATCCTGCTCGGAGTGGCGTTCCTCGGTTATGAGGCACGCAAGCTGGAAATCGATGCCTCCTCCGAAACCCTGTTGCTGGAAGATGACAAGGACCTGGAATACACACGGTTGATCAATCAGCGTTATTACACCCCTGACTTCCTGGTGGTCAGTTACACTCCGAGCGGGGATCTCTTGTCGGACCGTGTTTTGGAAACGGTCCGTAATCTCAGCAAGGACCTGGAACAACTGGAGAGGGTCGAATCCGTGACTTCGATCCTCAACGTTCCCCTCCTGGAAAGCCCGCCCAAGCCGATTGCGGAATTGTTGGAAGATGTACCGACCCTAGAATCTCCGGGAATCGATAAAGAACTGGCAAAGCAGGAATTCCTCAACAGCCCGATTTACCAGGACAATCTGGTCAGTGAAGACTTCAAAACCACCGCACTGCTCGTCAACCTCCATGATGATGAGCGTAACCGTGAACTCAGAGAAGCCCGGGACGCTCTCCGCAGCAAGGAAAAAGACGGAACACTGACTGCCGAAGAAGCCAGGGAATTTGAGCAGGTCCAGGTCGATTACAAGGCCCACCGCGACATGATGCGCGCAGTGGAAAGTAAAAACATCGCCCAGGTCCGCGCCATCCTCGAAAAATACCGGGGAGAGGACGAGCTTTTTCTCGGCGGATTGACGATGATCGCCGATGATCTGGTGACTTTCATCAAAAACGACCTGCAGATTTTCGGAGTCGGAGTCCTGATTTTCCTGGTGGTTACCCTTTCATTCATTTTCAGACAACTGCGCTGGGTCATTCTGCCGGTGCTGACCTGTTCCTTTTCGGTCATTGCAACCACCGGACTGCTCGGGATGTTCGGCTGGGAAGTCACCGTCATTTCCTCAAATTTCATTTCGCTCCAATTGATCATCACGATGGCAATCACGATCCATCTGATTGTCCGTTATCGTGAATTGGCCAGAACCCAACCGGATAAAAACCAGCATGACCTGGTTCTGGACACGGTGGTCTTCATGGCGATGCCCTGCCTTTACGCGGTGCTCACCACGATTGCCGGATTCAGTTCGCTGATCCTTTCCGGGATCCTCCCGGTGATCAATTTCGGCTGGATGATGAGCGCCGGGGTTTCCGTTTCCCTGCTGATGACCTTTCTCCTCTTTCCGGCATTACAGCTTCAGTTCAACAAGCTGATGCCGAACCTTTCCTTCGAGAACCGTTTCTCCCTGACCCTGGTCTTCTCACGTTTCACCGACCGTTATGGAAACGGAATCCTCTGGTTCAGCGCCCTGCTGCTGGTCATCAGTATGATCGGCGGGACCCGACTGATGGTGGAAAACAGCTTCATCGACTACTTCAAGGAGTCCACCGAAATCTATCAGGGACTCAAGGTCATTGACCAGAAATTGGGTGGAACCACCACCCTCGACGTGGTCCTTAATTTTGAAGATGACGAGGAACCCGAGGAAGTTTCCGAGGAACCAGCAAACCCGGATGCTGACGAAGAAGAAAGCGAGGAGTTCGAGGA
>LNZD02000030.1 GCA_001469005.2 SAR324 cluster bacterium lautmerah10 | reverse complement strand
GAAAACGAAGATCACGGCGCTGACCAGGATCATGGTTCCGACCGCTGTCCGGTTTGAAATTGCTGGTGTCATGCTGGGATTTTTTCCAGGTGGGGCTCTTTTTTTCCGGCTTTTTGGGGAAGCCGGATCAGGCGGCTTTGATCGACTTGCGCCTGCATCGGATGCATTGCCCGCACAAGAGCGTAACTTAAGATTCCCACCATGGTCGCGAAAAGCGCGGTGTGGAGGGAAGATAGTGGTATTGGAATTCTCAGCAGGGCATTGGCTATACCGAGAAGTACCTCAAGTGGAATCAGAATCAGAATCCACCATCCGGATTTATTCAATGCCGGTAGTGGATTCCGAACGAGCCAGGCCCAAGCCATGAACATCAGCGCGGTTCCTCCAACGATTGCAATTAAACGATGGAGCATATGCACCCATTCATTGGCATAAACCGGAAGAAAACGTCCTTGTAGTTCTGCGGGTGCTTCAGGAAGTCTTGTTTCTCCCAGTTCCATTCCGCTTAAGCCGAATGACAAAGCGGCGCCTTCATGGCACCCCGGGAATGCTTCACAGGCATATCCTGAATATGTGGAGCTGTTATAGCCGCCGGATGCCGCGATGATAAAAAGGATCGTCAGCAGCCAGACCATTTTCTTCGCAAGAGGAGGAATCTGGAGGGAAAGGTGACGACTGGAGGCCAGAGCACCATGGTTACCGTCAGTGCACCCAGAATTCCCTGAAGAACGACCAAGATCAGGCATGCGGTTGTCAGCCTGCGAAAGGAACGGTAGGCTGGAATGCGAAAACTGAGTAGGGTCATCATCACAATCAGCAGCCCCAGAAGCGTGGCCCAAAAACGGTGACCCACCTCCATGGCGATTTCAAAACCTGGAGGGGGAATCAACTGCCCATAACATAGAGGCCAATCCGGACAGGAAAGCCCTGCTCCATGAAGACGGACCAGTGCTCCAAAAGATATCAGCGGCCAAGTCAGCAATGCTGAGGCCAGGGCATACCATTTCATTTCGAAATCAATCTCAATTCAGTAAAAATAAACACCAAATCATGGCATTTTTCATTGCAAACTCAAGTGTTGAGTCTTATGGGAAAAGCAGCGTTTTTCACTGTTTTCCAAGTGTTTGCCTGATGAAATGAGTTTTTCAAAGGAAAATGTTGTTCTTTTAGACGGATCTGCTTAAAACTTGGTTTGCTGATAAATGACTCCCCCTCGGTTGAATGGAGCAAAAAGGCTTATGTTTTTAATCCTCATGCTAGAGGTCTGGTTTTGAGTGAAGAATCTGAAGAAAACATTCTTGTCAATCTTCACGGATTGTTGGGAGAACCAGACGCGGTCCAGATCGAGATTGCCTCTGAAAATCTTGAGGAAGGAAGCCAATTCGTTTATGACAACGTTGCCTATCAGGTTACCCGTACGATCATGGAGGATGTGGAGCATCCCCTGGTATACGTAATGGTTCTGGATATTTTTGCGGATTCTTGAATCCCGTCATCTCCAAAGCTGTCCTATTCCTTCCGAAGCCGTTAAGTTATAAGTTTCATTTTTTCAATCCAGTCTTCCTGGTGTTTTCGTAATTTTGATTTTTTTACAGCTCATCTTGAATTTCACCCATTCGATTTCAGACTTTAGTTCGGCATCATGAACGTTTCTTTTTCGAAAATCCTTGAGCAGATCCCGGATAATCCGCCGCCGCTTTATCTTCATGGCCTGCGGGGATCGAGCAAATCTCTGCTTTTAAAGGAAATCCAAACCAGCCTGGACCGTCCTCTGGTCGTCATCACCGACACTTATGAAAATGCCGAAAGGCTGCTCAGGGATCTCAGCTATTATCTTGGAGAAGAGGGTCTTTGTTTGTTCCCACCCTGGGACGTCATGCCCTATGATCTTTTTTCGCCCCATCGCTCGCTGGTCGGGCAGCGTCTTCAGTGTTTACACCTCTTGCTCGAGAACGCATGTCGTGTCGTCATCACTACCCCCCATTCTGTGATGCAGAAACTTCTTCCCGTGGAGGCATTCAGGGAAAGCATTCTTCATTTCAAAACCGGCGAACCAACAGAGATCTCGGAGATCAGACTCCGACTTCAGGAAACAGGCTACCAAGCAGTGGATATGGTAGAAGATCAGGGGGATTTCAGCTCGCATGGGAACATCCTGGATGTCTTTCCGCTTCTTGCCGAATCGCCGGTCCGCTTCGAGTTCAGTTTGGATGCTCCCTCCAAGCTTCTAAGCATCCGTCCCTTTGATGTTCAAAGCCAGAGGACGGGAGAGGAATTTCTGGATTCCCTCATTCTGCTTCCAGGCAGTGAGGTGATTTTCAACGAAAAGTCCCTGAGTCAGGCACAGCGAAAACTTCACCAGATCCGCAGTGAATTCAAGGGACCACAGCTTCAGCAGTTGGAAAAGAAACTTCATTCGGCCGAACGTTTTCCAGGCTTGGAACATCTTGCTCCGCTTTTTTATGAAACGCTGGAAAGCATTTTTGATTACCTGCCCGAAAACCATCTGCTTTTGGTCGATGAGAATCAGAAGATTCGTGAACGCTCGAGCCATTTTTTCAATGAAATTTTCATGGAGTATGAGCAGAGCCATCAGCAAAAAAGGATCACCCTGCCCACCAGTGAGCTCTATCTCAGTCACCGACAGATGCAGTCCAGGATCGTCGAATCCTGCTCCATGATGATCAGTGAGGAAAAGGAGGAAACTGCTTCGGATGCAAAAAAGTCTTCTGAAAACATCATCGATTTTGATTTGAAAACCACAATGGATGTTGGGAATGCAAAGACCATCCGTCTGCCTTTTGCTTCCAACAAGAAACTGCGTGAAGGTTTCCGGGAAAGCAATGCTCCTTCCGCAGTAGGGCACGTGATCAACCTGATTTCAGATTGGCATGAAGCAGGAGTTCCTGTTTTCCTGAATGCCCGAAACCGGACCCAGGCGGATCAATGCCGGGAGCTTCTGGATGATCTGATGATTGAGACCGAAGTCCAGGAGAACGAAAGTCCCCCGGATACCTCCAGTTGGCTGGAAGCCCTGCAGAAGGCCTCATCAACGGAGTCTTCCAAAAAGCAAGTAGGGCCCTTGCCCCCGATTCCGATCCTGGTCGGTCATCTTTCCTCAGGATTCAGGGCGATCGATGGCCAGGGAAGTGTGCGTTTTGCCCTGCTCACGGAAGAAGAAATCTTTGGGGAGAAGAAAAAAAGCCGGAGGCTGCAACGTGCCAAAGTTCAGCGAAGTGCAGGAAGCCTCGAAGACTTGAGTGAGGGAGATGCAGTCGTTCACCTGGATTATGGAATCGGACGCTACATGGGTTTGCAAAAACTTTCTGCTGCTGATTCAGAGAATGAATTCATGGTGCTCAAATACGCCAGGGACGAAAAGGTATACGTTCCAGTGCATAAGTTCCATCTGGTGCAAAAATACGTGAATACCGATGGAGCCCCCCCCAAGCTCAGTAAACTCGGAGAAAAAACCTGGAAAAAGACCCGGAGCAAGGTCGCCAAAGCGGTGGAGGATATCGCTGAAGAACTTGCGGAAATCTATGCTGCACGCAAGGCACGAAAAGGGATCCGTTATTCCCAGGACGATCATGAGATTATGGAATTCGAAAGGCGCTTTCCTTACCGCGAAACAGAAGATCAGCTCGAAGCGATCCAGGCTGTAAAGGATGACATGGAGTCAGAAATGCCGATGGACCGTTTGATCTGCGGCGATGTCGGTTTCGGCAAAACGGAAGTTGCGATGAGGGCGGCTTTCAAAGCTGTTACGGAGGAAAAACAGGTTGCAGTCTTGGTTCCGACCACCATTCTCGCCCAACAGCATTTTTCCACTTTTCTTGAACGGTTCCAGGACACGCCCTTCAACATCGAGGTATTGAGCCGTTTCCGAACCCCCAGTGAACAGAAGGATATCCTGAAAAAACTGGCTTCCGGGCAGCTCGACATTATCATCGGAACCCACCGGATGCTTTCGAAGGATGTGGGTTTCAAAGATCTCGGTTTGCTGATTGTTGACGAAGAACAGCGTTTTGGAGTGAAGCACAAAGAGAAGATCAAACAATTCCGTTCAGAAGTCGATGTGGTCACGCTTTCAGCAACTCCGATTCCCAGGACGCTTTACATGTCTCTGATGGGAATCCGGGATCTGAGCCTGATCAACACTCCTCCTGCGGACCGCCTTTCTGTGCGAACCCGCATTGTCCATACCAGTGATTACATTATCCAGGAGGCGGTCAGCCGTGAATTGAGGCGAGGAGGTCAGGTCTTTATCGTTCATAACCGGGTGGAAACGATCTACGAATACGGAAATTACCTCAAAGACATCCTCCCGGATGTGAAAATTTCCATCGGCCATGGCCAACTCGGCGAACACCAGCTGGAACAGGTGATGTTCGATTTCATCGAGGGGGAAACCCAAGTACTGCTTTCCACCACCATCATCGAATCAGGTCTCGACATTCCCAGGGCAAACACGATCCTTATCAACAATGCGGATAAATTCGGGCTTTCCCAGCTTTATCAACTGCGTGGACGGGTGGGTAGAAGCAACCTCCAGGCGTTTGCCTACCTGCTGGTTCCTCCGCAAAAAATTCTCAATGGCATGGCCCAGGAAAGACTCCAGGTGCTCCAGGAACTGAATGACCTTGGTGCAGGTTTTAAAGTTGCCTCCCGGGATCTTGAAATCCGTGGTGCAGGAAACCTGCTCGGATCAGAACAGTCCGGACAGATTGCAAGTGTCGGGCTGGAACTCTATACCCAGATGGTGGAACATGCGGTGCGGAAGATCCGGCAGAAGGATGAGGCGGTGCTGCCTCTGGATGAGGTACAGGTGCGACTTGATACGGTGGATGTTACCATTCCAGAAGATTACATCGGTAGTACCAGTCAAAGGCTTTCACTTTACAAAGCTTTTGGAACCATCGAATCGGACGAGGCTCTCTGGGATTTCCGCAGTGGAATCGAAGACCGTTTCGGGCCGATGCCGGAATCCCTGGTGAATCTGTTCATGACCGCACAAATCCGGCTTTGGGCACAACGCTTCGGGGTGGAATCGGTCCACCACAGCAAACAGTGTCTGCGGCTCCAGATACGGGATTCCAGTAGACTTCAGCCCGACCGCCTGATTGAATGGCTTTCGGAACCGATGACTCCTTTAAGGTATGTTCCGGAAAATACCCTCGATCTGCAACCGGTGCCTCCCATGATCCAGGCGATTCAGAAAAGCCTGAAAGATGTTGAACGTGTTTTCCACTGATGGCTGAAAAATCCCCGGAAACCTGGCTCCAGTCCGAATTGTCCGAACTGCTCGTGAACATTCACGATGCGTTGGATGCATGGTCACGGTTGCCTTTCGACTGCTCCTGGACCAGAAATCCTCCTGCGAGTCATTACCTGATGATGCTCAAGGGGATGGAAGAACAGCTTTTGCGGATGTGGGTCCGTATGCAGCGAAATCAATGGGGAATTCTGGAAGTCGAAGTCTTGGCATGGAACGGAACACAGAAACGAAAGGAGGACGGCGTTCTCAGAAATTTCTATGATTTACTGCAAACAGTCGCTTCGGATGTTTCGACTGATAAGAAAATCTTCAAGGATCTCCCAAGAAACTGGAGTGGATTCTTAATACGGACCCTGTTGAAGGAACAGTATCTGGTTTCTCGATGTGCGGAACAGAAAAATGACGATTTTCCCGAGGAATTACAAAATCTATGCAGGAATTACCTGAAATGCATGCAGGTTCTGAGTCGGGTGGAGCCAAGGGAACTTTGTTCGAGTTTTTTTACTCTTCTTTCTCCATTCACCCGTGAAAGCGTTTTTCTCGCTGACTACCCTTCTCTTCCTCAGCGAAAACTTGTTTCAAGTGTCACTAACCGGTTTGCAGAAAATCTTCTTGCTTCGAAAGATTGGCAAACCCGGTCCGAGGATTACCTCAAACTGCTCAGGAAACAAAAATAAATTCCCCTGAACGAGGGTTTTAGAAGTCGATTAGGAATAGAAGAGGTCTGAGGGAAATGGAAGGCAGGAACCCAAAAAGAGCACAGGGCACTCGAGGTGTGGGTGCCGACCATCCTTGGTGTTCCCGTCCATCCTTGGAGAACCCCGGGACACCCTGTGCTGCAAACTTTGCCTCTAATTATTCCTGCAAAATATAAACCAATTTCAAATAGTTGCGATTGAACACTGCAATTTTTGCCTCTTTTTTCTGGAAAAATCCTTGTTTTTAGAGCAGATTTGGTGAAAACCAGGCAGATTTGAACACCTCCCTAAAATTGACTGGAAGAAGTAATCACCCAGCCCTTTTGTCCAAAAAAGCTTTGAAGATGCTCATGAACTGCTCCATCTCGGGCATTCTGCGGAGACTCATGCGGAATGAATTTTCCAAGGGGGGATGCATCAGTCTGACGAGAATCCCTTTGGATTTCAGATACTCCACCGCCTCCTTTGCATCTTTCACCTCCACCAGCATGAAGTTTGCTGAACTTGGATGAAAGCGCACCTGATTTTCCCTGAAAAAAGTTTCCACTGCCGGTTTCACTTCATCCATCAGGTGACGAGTCAGGGATCGCCACTCTTGAGGGTTTTCCAGTTGGACTTTGGCTGCCACCACAGCAGCGGCATTGACGTCAAAAGGCCCACGGATTTTTGAAAACTGCTGGATCAGTTCCGGATGTGCCATCACATAGCCGAGACGCAGTGAAGGCAGGGCCAAAGCCTTGGAAAAGGTTCTCAAGATAATCAGGTTGGGAAATGCGTCAAGTAAACCCGCTGCGGTTTGTCTACTGAATTCGAAATAGGCTTCATCGACCAGTACAGGGAGGTTCGGGAAATTTTCCAGGACATCCCGGATGACTTCCTGAGAGATGCTTGTTCCGGTGGGGTTATTAGGATTGATCAGAACCAAAAGACGGGTTGCCGGGCCGACAGACTGTTTGAAGGCTTCTGCTGGAAACTCCATTGATTCAGGAAAACTTGGACCGGCAACTTTGGCTCCGAGACTGGACGCCACTTGCTGAAACATAGCGAAACCCGGTTGAGCCATCACGAGTTCATCACCGTGTTCCAGAAAACAACGTAAGATGAATTCAATTCCTTGATCCGAGCCGTTAGAAAGGATGAGCTGATTTTCTGCTACACCGGTGTAATCTGAGAGAGTCTTTAAGAAACCATGGTATGCGGGATAGACATGGGCACGTCGGCTGAGGAAATCTGAAACGGCTTGGATGACTTTTTCTTGGGGGGGAACCGGAGACTCATTGAAATCCATCAATAGATGTTTTTCCGGGTCCCGGCTTTCCAGGGGAGGCAGGTAGGCATCCATGTCAAGGATGGCCTGCCTGATTTTCAGATCTCCTATTTTTGAGTTCATCGAATCGGTTTTACTCACCGATGGAGAACATATGTTCGAGATCGTGCCTGGAAAAGGTGTGAAAAGCGATCAGGGTCTCGGTTGCCGTGATGCCTTCAAGAGCAGAAAACTTCACGGTGATCGTGTCCGCGATCTGCTCATTGCTTTGGACACGAACGATTGCCACCAAATCGTACCTTCCGGCGACTGAGTATACTTCCGAGACCTCTTTCATGTCTACAAGGCTCTGTGAGACATTACGGATGTGTTTACGATCGACATTCAGCATAACCAGTGCAGTCACCATGTTTCCTCAAATGCTTAAGATTTTTGATAGATTCTCTATAAGGTCAGATAAAAATCACTATAACAGACCCTTGCAGGATCGAAAAGAGTTGAGCATTCAAGTCCCAAAAAATCCATTCTTGGTTCCCACTCTTTTCAAAAACAAATGATTCATCCCGCCTGTGCCTGGAGCAACTCAAGCAGTTCACAATCGGCACAACCCTGAAAGAAATTCCGGCAAAAATCAGCATGGACCTGGAGCATCCCCTGCCGGTATCCAAAGCTGTTCAGTTTGAGATGCCGATACGATGAGGTCCACAAACGTCGCTCCATGAAACGCGTTTTTTGGTTGGATGCTTCCGGAGGAAGAACCATGAAGATCCGGAAAAGCAGTTGTTCCAACGACATGTCCTGCTCTTTCCTGGCGTATGCGAGAAAAAAAGGAAGGATTGCATTGGCCCAGATGATCACTTTCCTGTCCAGACCGATCAACTCCGATTTCCGGTTTGATTTAACGTGGTGCAAGCTCCAGACGTCCCAATCGGGGGTCTCGAAGAACTCCTGGCTCAGTTCCAGAACGATATGCCGCAAGGGTTCATCATTCTCTCTTTGACTCACTTGGCTGAGCAGTGTCAGCCAGCTTTTAATCAGACCCTGTTCAGCGGTTCGAGCCAGATGATAATACATTCCCACCAGCCTTCTTTCGGGTGCATTTCCGGGACGGGTGGAGCCGGATAAGGGTTGGATCAACCGGGCTTTTGAATCCAGATTCTTCCATTCGGCGGACCACTGGAGCAGATCCCGCCGCAGCTCGGGGTTTCTTGGAAGAGACTTTGAAGACAGTATCCCTGCAGCTCCAAACCAGCGGCTCAGTACTTTTGTTTTTGATTCCCGTGGAGTGGTCCTGAGTAGTTTTCGCAGATTGGAATAGGGGTACAAACGTGCTAGTTCTTCGAAGGCCGCAGCATTGACTGAATACCCAAGTGATTTGAAGATCAATTGAAACAGCAATTCTTCGGATTCCTGATCCTGCCATTTCTGATGAAGTTGTCTCATCTTGTTCTGCATCCTTTGTTCGGCGGCATGACCAAGCAAATTCTTGAGAAGTAAGGGATCATTTTCCCGGATCCAAACTCCACAGCGTCCCGGCAATTGCTCAATCCGTTTCAGTCTCTCCTTGCTTTGCTTTTGGCTCTGAGGTTTCAAGGCTTTGAGGTGTGGTGCCAGTTCCAATTCCGGAATCTGGTTTTCCAGTGTGTTGAAAACTCCATGACGTGGCTGATGATAAAGCACCACATGCAGGATCACCTGGTCGTAGGCCGGATTCCTGTTATGTCCATGGGCCTTCCATCCCGAACTCTGAAGATGGACTTCAACGGAACCGTAGAAAAAATCATCACCAATGGAGAGCCTGGCAGCCTCGAAATCGGGCCCCTGGCCTTGGTTCCACCAGCCTGGTGAAAAAACCTCGATTTTTTTCCCATCAACGGTTTTTAATCCGCTTGAATCAAAATCCTGTTCGGCCCAGATTCGTTGGATTTCATGTTCGTATATGGGTGCTCCAGATCGACTCATTCGAAAAGCTCGGGTTTGCAGGGTCTCACACAGAGGTTGATCACTTGAGAGTCGCTGACTATTTCCCCGGACGCTCCCTGGAGAGACATGCTGAGTTGGATGGCCCTGGGAAGGCATGGAGGTTCTCCGGTTTTGAAACATTCTCTCTCTTCAGTGTTAAACTCGGCGGTCCACTCTTCTTTTGAACCTCCAGCTGCCTGTTCTATTTCGCGAAAAAGAAATTCTACCTGGAAATCCGAAACTGATTCGGAAAGAACCTGAATCCTGCCCCCTTCAGTTAAATCATTATCGATATAAAAATCCTCACGACGATTGAACTCAAGAATTCCTTCTGCCTGATCGAATTCAAGAAAGTATCCTATTTCGTGAAGTTGAGGATCCATTCCGCTCCTGACGGATTCAATATCCTTGAAAAACCGACTTGGTACTGATGCATGGAAACTTAAATTGCTGACCTCGCTAGGAGAAGAATTGTTTTCAATGCTTTGAACCCATTCAAGCGTTGAAATAATTCCAGTTTGAGAATTACTTTCTTCATCTTCAACAAAATGTTCCAGGTATTGAACCGCCTGGAGATCATCCAGCACCATCTTCATCAACAGTCTCAGTTCCTGAGACTGAGACAAGGATTCCTTAACCTTCAGAGAGGAGTTGGAAACCTGAAAAAAAGCCCCATAGATCAAAGCACTGACAAGTGCCAGTAGGGTTATCGAAACCAGCAGTTCAAGCAGCGAAAAGGCTTTTCTACCGATTGAAAATTCGGGATTCATTCGGCTTTGACGTAAAGGTCAGAACTGTAACGGTATTCACGTTCTCCTTCCATCCAGGTGATTTCATAATTGACCCGGCGGACTTTGATGCCAGGCAAAGGAAGATTGTCTTCTATATCAAGCTTCCAACGACCATCCAGAAATCCCAAATCCTCTTCAACACTGCCCTGAGATACTGACACGGGTGGAGGTGTTTTTGAACGTTCCCAGCGAAGCAATTCCTTCTGCGTCTCGGCCATGGCTTTCCAAAGGGTTTTGGTGGACTGCAAAACAAAGATTGAGGATGCAAAGGACTGGTAAACCGCCATCAGGGTGATGCTGAGGATGGAAAGGGCAATGAGGACCTCGAGGACACTGAATGCGGATTTAGTTTTCATTTGGATTCGCGCAATTCAAGTTTACCGAGAATCCCCACACTTTCCATTTCCCAGAAACGTTGACCGTCGGCTTCAAGAAAGGTGAGCAGGAAGGGTGTGACAAAACCGGAATTGTCGATCAGGACTTCAAAGTTGGTGCTGGGATTTTGGCTTTGGGTATTGCTGGAATAACGAGCGTCCTGAAGTGCAAATTCTTCCGGAAATTCATGTTCCTTCAGCCATCTTGGCCAGTCTTCCTCCTGGTTTTCTCCATCGCCGCAACCTTCGGGTCCTATCAGTCCCGGCATCAGCTTTTGTTCCTTTAGGTCAAAGGAGAGGCAATAGGCTTGGCTACGAAGGAGGGCGTCAGTCCGCAACATCCGCAGAACCTTGGTCAGGTGCTGGTATTCCTTTTCCTGAGGAGAAGTAAAGAGGGCGGTGAAATTCGGAACGGCATACCCTGCCAGCAATGCTGCCAGGGCAATGACCACCATCAGTTCAAGAAAGGAAAACCCTTTCCTGGATTTCAAGATTTCAGAGGTCGCTGGAACTGATATCCTCGTCGAGGTCGGTTCCGCCTTCCACTCCATCGGCGCCCATCGAACTAATTTCGTATTCCTTACCGTTTTGGGTTGTATAACGGAAGTCATTGTCCCATCCATCCTTGGGAAGGTTCTTTCCACGCAGGTAGGGACCGTTCCAACTGTCCGGAATCACACCGACTTCGGGTTTGCTCAATAAAGCTTTTAAACCCTGTTCATTTGAAGGGTATCGTGAATTGTGGAGGCGGTAGAGGTCGAGTGCTGTCTCAAGGCCCTTGATCTGCGTTTTGGTTGCGTCCGCTTTGGCCTGTTCTGCGGAATCGAAGAGATAGACTCCAACAATTCCGGAAAGCAGTCCGAGGATAATGATCACCACCAAAACCTCGATGAAGCTGAAACCGCGTTTAGGCTGTCTTGAATGAGAACTTCTTTTCTGATTCATGGGAAACTTCAAGATCGTTGATAGATTCTTTGGAAATCTTTTCGGAATGTGGATGCATTCCTCAATCATTTAAAACTATGGTATCTTGGCGAGGCTTGCAACTCCAAGACAAACTGTTAGCGTGCAAAGATCAGAGCCGGATACGCGGCCGCCGGTGAATCTCGTTACAGGCGGGTTCTTGCCGGAGGAAAGTCCGGGCAGCAAAGGGCAGGGTGCTGGCTAACGGCCAGACGGTGTGAACCGATGGAAAGTGCAACAGAAAACATACCGCCGATGGACCTCCTGTTGGGAGGTCACAGGCAAGGGTGAAATGGCAGGGTAAGAGCCTACCGCGGTCCTGGTGACAGGTCCGGCAGTGCAAACCCCACCTGCTGCAAGTCCAAATAGGATCGCTTTCGGGTGGCCCGCCCGGCGGTCGGGTAGGATGCTAGAGGCTGATGGCAACATCAGTCCCAGATAAATGGTCGCGGCCCCTCTTTTCAGCCAAGATAATGGTTGGATGGTTCGTGAATTCGAACCCTGGTGATGCTGGAGGGGAACAGAACCCGGCTTATTTCCGGCTCTGACCTCATCAAAGATTGAGCTAAAAACTAAATGGAATTTTTTCTTGTTCCACCCTCATTCCATTCATCAAACAGCGTCATGTACTGTTCGCTGACTTCTTCCAGGGGCAGTTCCAGGGCTTTGAGGTAACAGTGGAGGTAACCCTTCAGGTAAACGGAGGAAGGGAAGGTTTCGAAATTTTCTTTTTCGATGCTTTCCAGATAAGTACCCCGCACACAGGTCACCGTCGCCAGTTCCATGATCGTGATCCCTTTCAGTTCACGGATTTGATGGAGCACCGAACCTGAGTAGCGTATCACGCCCTCGTTTGCTTCCAGAAACTGATAATATTCCTGGAGTTTTGCGTCCGTCATCCGGTTTTTTTCAGCAAGCTTTTGAAAAGCATCCTGACGGACTTTGGCTGACTGAAGGGTGATTTCCTCGAGGGAGGCTCCGACATTAGGTCGGGAAAGCTTGGTGATTGGATTTGGTTTCTGGATATCTCCGACTTTGGTCTGGAACGCTTCTCCGGTTGATGTTGAAAAACCACCTGTTTTCAGTTGAGGACGGAGGAAAACGACTTTTCCTTCCCTGGAGGCATCTCCATGTTCCTGGTTTACTTCTGCAACCTTAGCAGAGGGAAGAATGTCCTGTTCGGGAGTTTCCTTTGGTTTTGCTCCCAGCTTTAAATCGTGGGATCTGCGGACTTCAGGATTAGCCAACTGCATGAAGGCTTCACTGAGTTTTTTCAGCAACTCTTCATTTTCATCAACCGGGCATAAAGAGTAACTGGCCAATGATTCTTCATGTACTTCCTCCAGCTTCTTTTCATAGGCTTGCTGGACTTCCTCAAAGCTTGCAGTGGATTCGACTTCCAGGAGCTCGTAAAAGTTTTCCGCGGGTTCCATTTTCTGAGGCCTTTTCAGTGTTTCAGGGAATCAGGCGAGAGTATTTCGGAGTTAGTGGAGTAGAAATGTTTGAGGATTTCAGCAGGTGTTCCGAGATGGTTTTCAGTTGCTGGGACATCAGGCTTTCAGGTTTGTCGAGGGTCACCGGTTTGCGCCTTAATACCGATTCCCGGACTCCCTCATGCTGTTCCACATATCCACTGAAGTTAAGGGTCAAGCCGAAGTACTTCCTGCAGGCTTTTTCCATCGCTTTGCCGATTCGAATGTCACTTTCTGAGCGGGTTTGATTGATGATCAGGTTGGGTTGAAAGTGTTCCAGTTGATCATCGATGTAGGATGCTGCATTTCCTCCCATCTGCTTCAGATATTCTATCAGATCACGGGGAGAACGGATGCCAAAAGAATTATTGTTTTTCAGCATTTGATCGACCACATTCCTCAAACCAAATGAAGAGCTTGTGTGTCTTAATTTCCGGTAAAAAGAATTTTTCAGGAAGCGATAAGCGTTTTCGATTGAAGTCGGTTCTGGAATGACGACCATCAGTTGTTTTTCCGCAAGCAGGAAAAAATCGATGGTGTTGTAGGCGGTTCCTGCACCGAGGTCCATGATAATGAAATCCGTATCCAACCTTTTGAGAGCCATCAGGAAACGCATTTTCTGGGTATGCTTGAGGTTGGCGATTTCGACTCCGTCCCGCGCTCCGCTGATCAACCGTAACTGAGGAATGGAAGTGGGGATGAGAAGTTCATGAATTTGCTCAACCTGTCGGTCCACAAACTCTGAAACGCCTTGTTCGGGTGTATTCACACCCAGCCAGGTATGGAGGTTTGCACCACCGAGGTCGAGATCGGCAAGGATGACTCGAAATCCTCTTTGTGCCAGCAGAATCCCGAGGTTTCCTGCTACAAAGCTTTTTCCGACTCCGCCTTTACCTCCACCAATGGCCCAGATCTCTTTTGTCGAGCTTGAATTGGCTGTATCATTCACGTATGGATATCCTCAAAGCATAAATCATTACATTAGAATTCTGCAATTATCTAGCCAGGAATCAAGAATCCTCTATTGAGGAGGGTGGTAGATGCTCTGTGCTGGGAACTGATATAGACTCCGATCAGGCCATGAAAGCCCCGTCAAGCTTCCACCATAAACACAACCGCTGTCCAGCCCAATGGCATTTGGACGCATTACCACTCCTCCTGCGGCCCAATGTCCAAAAATGATTGTTCTAGATTTCTGGTAAAAAGTATACCACGCGGGATGGTTTTCATCTCCGGGTCTTTGATCTACTGGGTCCCAGGTTCTGAGATTGGTCAGAATGTGGGGGTCGGTGTCTTGAGGGGAAATTCCTGGAGCCAAGCCCGCATGGACGACTAGGAAAGAGTCTGGTTCCGTTTCTTCTCCTTCAGAAATAAAAAGCGGTAATGATTGGAGCCATTCCTCCCAGAAAGGTATTTGATCGCCCATTTCCTCTTTCAATTTTGAAAAAGAATCAGAAGATTGAGAACCTTTTTTTAAGTACTTGAGGAAACTCCTTTCATGATTGCCAAGAACACAAGATGCTCCCAGGTGATGGGCTAGTTCCAATACCTCAAGGGGTTTCGGCCCACGGTTGATCAGGTCTCCGACAAAAAAAAGTCTTTCACTGTCAGGCTTGAAGTTTGCCATTTCTAGCAGACCTTTTAGTTCCGTGTGGCATCCATGAACATCTCCAACGAACAGAGTTCTTTTGGACATCCTTTTTCTTTCCTGTTTTTAAAAACCTATCAATTTCAGGGTCTGGAGGGGTTTTGCAACTTTGATCTGCATCAAGGATTCAAGTTATCAGCGCACCTGCCGATATTGGTTTTAGAATGAAACGAGGGCTTTTTCTATCTACAACCAAACAGGGCCGTCTTCCTGATACAATGAAACAAGATCATATTTTTCAAAAATCACTTTTAGTCCTTATCTTCTTTTCTTTGATTCTTGTGCTTGGATCATGCAGTCAAGGCGATGTTGAATTCCAATCAAAATCCTTTAAAAGCAGGCTTCAACAAGGAGATTACCATTTGGGTTGGAGTTTGAACTATTTTGACAGTTGGAGGAATGCAAGGCAGCCGAGATATCTCAGGCTGGCGGAATCTCATTCGATCAATGCTATCAATTCATTTGCCAGTCTCGAATCTGACACGTCACCTAGGATTAGCGAATTTTATGTGGTCCGTGAACGTCGGACCAGAGGCTGTAGGCTTCTTGCGGAACTTCAGTTTGAAGCCATGAATCACGGGCATCAACTTTCAGGAATGACCCCACAGGGGTGTATCTACTGATTCAGCGTTTCGATTGCTGAATCTTCCAACCCTTTTTTTTCACCCAGAGAAACAAGTTTCAGCCGTTCCGCGTGAAATTCCCGTGAACGTTCGGAATTTCCGATTTTGGAGTGAAGGGTTCCCAATGCATCAAGGATCCTGATCAGACCGTTCCGGTCATCCAGGGATCTTTTGCATTGGAGGTGGCTTTCATAGGTTTCGAGCAGGCCTTCGTTATCCTCCAGTGCGTTCTGTGCTTTTTCAATCCTTTCATAAATCAAGTCCATCTCGGTTTGGTTTTCTTGCTGCTGATTATAGGCCAGTAAATCCTGGAGTAGAGGAAGTGCTTCCTGGTAGGCTTCTTTTTTCTCAAGGGCATCCACCAATTCATCCATGATGGATGCATAATCGGTTTGCTCGTCATTATCCCAGGGATTGATGCGTTCCTTTGGTTGTTCATCAATCGAGGATTCGGTTTCCAGGTTCAGAGGCGTATCGGTTTCCTGCAGAGTTTCTTGAGCTTCCGAGATCAACTGGTCTGGTTCTGCCTTATGTTCCAATTGTCCTTGGAGTTCGACTGCTTCAGGTGCAGGTGATTTTCCGATTTCATCAAGCATGGAGAAGTAGCTATCCAATCCGTTGCGGGCTTCATCCTCGCGACCTGAATCTGCTGCGGCCATTGCAATTTTTAGCAGTCCCCGGGCTTCATCCCTGGTTTCATCAAGGGGTCCGGGTTTTTGAAAAAGGCTGGAAAGCTGATCTTCCTGCCAAAAACCAGAATCCTCATTTTGCTGTTGTTCCACCGGTCTGGATTTTGGAGAGTCTTCACGGACAACAGGTGGGTTTTGGTTTTCCATGGAAAGGGGGATATGAACATCCGCAAACAGATCCTCCATGGCCTCTTCAAGCTGTTCTTCCTGAGCAAGGGGTTGAACCGACGGAAAAGGCGTAGCTGGGATTTGTGTCTCTTTTGGAAATCGTGATTCCGCAGGCCAGGTTTCGGAAAGCATCCTTGAAGGGACTGAATCATTTTCAATGTTCTCTTTGATTGATGGAAGATTGCTTTGCGGCATTGCGGAATTCCTGGATGATCCACCTTCTTCCATATTCGTTAAACTTTGTTCAACAGGAGGCGCTTCCTGTTCTGCTAATCCGGAATTTTTTGTTTGTCCACTGAGTGTGACACGGACCTGTTCCGTGTCTTCCAGTTCATTCAGGAAGGAAGCCTGTTCCATGGATTCGGTCTTAGTCCGGACTGGATTTGTGCGAGGTGGATTGGGGGATTGATAAGGCCCTGGCAAGCCGATGTTTGAACTTCCGCCCACTTTATGCTTTTCCCGAAAACGCTCAAAAAGATTGCTGTCAATACCCCCGGGCATGACTGGAAGAGGGGGAGAAGTTTGTTTTATCACCTCTTCATCGGTTATTCCTGCTGAGGATTGATCCTTTTGCGGGGGTTTATTGACCATCACCGTGGTAGATGCTTTTCGAATCAGAGTAGCAATGCTTAACAGGCTGAGAAGCAGCACCAGGGTTCCAAGCCCGTATTGCCATGAAATGCTGTACATCCAGAATGAAGCTGATAAGGCTCCAGCCCCTAAAAAAATTTTGATCAGCATTTGCTCCTTTTTCTCTTCATGGATTTCTTAGAAATGTCTTTGATTCAAATCAATGGTAGCCAAGTGCCTGGAGATGATGTGTCTTTCGAGTCCATTGTTTTACTACCTTCACATGCAATGCCAAAAAGACGCGCTGACCGAGCAGTTTTTCAATTTTTTCCCTGGCGGCAGTACCGATCTGTTTTAACATGGTCCCTCCTTTGCCGATGAGGATTCCTTTTTGTGATTCCCGTTCAACACAGACCAAACAATCGATACGAAGGCAATTAGGGTCTTCCTCAAAGCGTTCCACCTGAACCGCAGTCGAATAGGGGAGTTCCTGTTGAAGTTTTCGGAAAATCTGTTCTCGCACCAGTTCCGCCACAAGAAAACGTTCCGATGCGTCGGTGAGTTGATCGCTTTCAAAGAAAAAGGGATGTTCCGGTAAGTATTGCTCCAATTGTTCCAGCAAACTTTCAAGATTGGTCGATTTGAGTGCAGAGAGGGGGATGATTTCAGCAAAAGATCCATTTTGACTGAAAACGTCGATGGTTCTTAAAACCCTCGCCCGGTCTGCAAGATCCATTTTATTGATCACCAATATAGTCTTGTTTTTGCTGTTCCTGATGAGATCAAGGATTTTTTTATCATCGGGATGAGGTTCTTTGAGATGCGGTTTAAGCGGTTCTACAAGCCACAGGTTAAGATCGGTTTCCTCAAGGGTCTTTACCGCATAATCAATCATTTTCCGGTTTAACGGCAGGTTCGATTCATGAATCCCCGGGGTATCAATGAACACCATCTGAGAAGCCCCCTGTGTTCTAATCCCGATCAAACGGTTTCTTGTGGTTTGGGGTTTGGGAGTGGTGATCGATAAATCCTGCCCGATCAATTTGTTCAACAGTGTGGATTTACCAACGTTGGGTCTGCCGATCAAACCTATGAATCCACAATGTTCCTGAGAGCTCATTTCTATGGTGTTCGATTCAGAAAAAATAAATCCTGATTGGGAAGTAAAAGGAAAAGGTGGGGCAAGTATTTGTTCGAATTCATGACTTGAATGCATTGGCTTCGGCGAAAATCGAGAATCGTAAAATGAAGCATCAATGCTTCACTGTCAGATTCCACAAGATTCTTAAGCGTGGAAAAGCTGAAAACAATGAGAGTAAAGACTGTGGATGTATTGTTCAAGAACAACCTTGTCCTTTTACGTTCTGCTGCAAGGGCTCCATTTGGGATTTAAGTTTTTTTTATTACTTTTCCATAAGAGGCAATGTTTTTGCTACAGGTTATATAGGAGGTTTAATCAAGCCTTCAATCATTGAGTATGGTCTGTACTTTTTATCTTGGACTGGAAGGGATTCCAACAAGAGGTTTGCCAAGGCCGAAATTCAATAAAGATGTTATGAATAAAGTATTTTATCCTGAACTTTCCGATCAAGAAGATGAGGTATACACAGAACGGGAACGGGAGATTGAAAAAGAAGAAAATTTTATGAATCTTTGGGGGTATTTAAGACGCCGTTATCCTAACGAAACCCTTGAAGAAAAAAAATTTAGCGATTTGATCAATCTCAAGATTCATCTGGAAGGACCTCGGCGTCTCAGGGAATGGACCGAAGACATCGCATCAGTCCGCAAACACTGAATCCGGTTTATCAATCGTAACTATTCTGTTTTGTGGCTTGATCACTCAGGAACTGTCTTCAAAGGCTTTTCCGCGTTTCTAGATCCCAACAAGCGCATCTGGTTTCAATCTTCCCGGCACTATGAGCCCAACTGGTTTCAACGACGATTTTTTTGAAGAACGTTTCAAACCTGCGAAACCTGTTTTTGATGAAAAAACCCTGCGTGAGCTTAATCAGGGGAAGGTTTTCACTTCCAAAAATGCAGAACTCCGGAATTTAAAGTTCTCAAAAGGACTGGATTCCCAAGTTGTTCATGAACTCAAACGTCTGGTTCAGGCTCTCCTAGAATATGCTGACCTGCGGGGTTTCCGTTTACGTGACGCGAATCACCCTGTATTCATAACGGATCGTGCGGGTTATGAAAAAGAAAGCGGCAGCAGGCTTCCGGATCATATCCCCCTTCCCGCATCAAGGCTTGATTTTCATAAGGTAGCCAACGTCTACACGGTCACCGTGATTTTACCGGAGAATCTAGAGTCCTCCGAAGTTCGGATCAATTTAACCCGATCTCTGTTTTCCAAACTTTTTGGCGAAATTCATTTTCTGGAAAAGATTCAGTCTTTGGAATTCTATCGGCAGCAATTTCAGGATGATTTGGATAGCAGCGCAGGGATTCCCGAAATCCTGGACCTGCTGTCAACCCTTGAATTCCCATCCGAACTTCTTGAAGCTCGTCTGGAAACAGAAGCATCGCGGTTTGGTTTCTCCCTTCCCAAAGATACCAGAGCCTTGATTCTCGAATTGGCTAAAGAATGGAATCAACGATGGGAAAACAAGGGACTTGGTGAAGATGAGGACTTTTTGAAGTTGGTCTACCGAGATTTCTGTCTGCATTTAAAAGAAGATCCTCAAGCCATTCAGCAGCAGATGATTGACCAATTGAAACAGCTGGATCACCAATTTCATCTGATTCTGCCCCATGATGCCCGAGGGTATAGTATTTTCGAAAAAGAGCAGCCTCTTCAGTTTCTTAGGTCTTATGCCTTTCGTCTGGAAGAACTGCAATCCCTGATGGGTTTCATCGAAGAACTTGAGCAGCAATTGGAAAATGGTGACGAGACTGAAAGTTTGGCTGGGATGCGTGCTGCGCTGATGTTGAGGATGCGAGAATTAAGACGGGCAGGTAAAGTCAGGCCGTACCTGATGCCTGAAATCGAGCAGGACCAACGGATGAAAATACGGGCCTCGAGATTTCCCTTAAAAATGGTCAAATGGCTTCCTGCTGGAAGCCCATTGGAAACGTGGAATGAACATTTTGAAAAAATGAAGAAGCAGGGAAAAATGGAGGCTGAGGGGCAATCCTTTGACGCCGATGAGGATCAGAAGCTCAACTCCCTTTTGGCAGTATTTCGGTATAGAACTCCTATCATTCGTCAATGGAGAAACACCCTTGGTGTTTTTGAGGATTCCGTGGAAGTCTTTCCTGGAAAGGACCCGAGGCAGTTTGTTTCTCTGGAAGATATTCGAAAGGCCTGGGCTTATTTTTTTTCTGCCCAGATCACTCTTGAATTCTATCAGTATCCTGCCCATCTAGAATTTGTTCCGGAAGGCTTTCAAGCGAGTCAGTATCTGCGTTCGATTGAACTTTTCATCTCGAAAAAAACACGGGAAGCAGTCAATCATTATCATTTGATACTACTTCTTTATCTGGTTCACAAAGCAAAGGGGGAGGATGGACTGGAATTCCTCCATCATTGTCTGGCAAATCCTTTGGGAACATGGCATTACCTTCTTCAAAAAACCCTGGAACCTCTGAAGGAGAACGAAAATCTGCAAAAACGACTTGATCAGATGCCCCGGCACCAAGATACCCTGTTAAATGCCTATCAAAAATCTTGGCAGGAATCTACTCAGCAAACTCATGAAACCGGGACCAGTTCCTAAAATTTTTGATCATCTTGATATGAAAGCTGCTATCAAAGGGATTTTAGTTCTCGGAATGGTCCTCCTGTTTATTTCAGGCTGCAGTCAACCTGTTCCGGATCCTCAAATCAGTTTATATAAAAGACTGGGTGGAGAGAAAACTTTGGTGGCGGTGTCCCTGCAAGTGAGCCGAAAACCGGCCATGCGGAAGGTCATCGCTCCGGACCAGGCAAGAATCTTCCGACAACGCCTCAGCGAATGGTTATGTAAGGCTTCTTCGGGACCTTGCGATTTTCCAGGACGGAAGGAATTTTTCCAGGAAATCGAATTGAATCCTGAACAACAACAGCAACTGCTGCAGGCCCTTGAAGAGGTTCTTCGCGAAACAGGAATCCCTGAAACCAATCAGCAGGAACTCCTGTCCAAACTCTCAAATTCCTGAAAAGTTTCTAAAATATTCTTCAGTTGCTGTTGGAGGATGTGCCGGTTGCGGTGGCAGGTTCAAGCTTTTTGTCAGGATTCCCTGTTTTCCAAAAACCTTGGTTGAGGAGGTGTTTTGTCTTCCCGGAGAGCAATGGGCGAAGTTGGTCCGCAATCACCATTCCCAAAATCATACTGCCTGCAAAGAGCAAAACATTCGGTTTTCCTGTGAAAATCGAAGCCACAGCAGGTCCGGGGCAGAAACCTCCAAGTCCCCATCCAATCCCAAACAACACTGCTCCTCCAAGAAGGGGAAGATCAATGTCTTTTCGTTCAGGGATAGAAAACTGCAGAGCAAAAAGCGGGGCGCTTCGTTTATGGATCAGTCTGAAAAGAATGAAATAGGTGATCACCGCTCCTCCCATCACAAAGACCAGGCTGGGGTCCCAAGAGCGGGTTATGTTGAGAAAGCCAATGACTTTTCCAGGTTCGGTCATCCCTGAAACAGAAAGCCCGAGCGCGAACAGCAAGCCCGAAAGAAAACTGAAAAAGCTGTATCGGATCATTGAAGTCCTCCCGAAAAAAATACCGTGAGCATTCCTGACCCCACAAAGACTAGGGTCGCAACCAATGATCTGATAGAGAGCCTGCCAATGCCGCAGACTCCATGTCCGCTGGTGCAACCACTGCCGATGCGGGTTCCCAGTCCGACCAGCAGTCCTGCAGCGAGGACCTGCATTGTTCCGTTTTCGGTTATGTCGATGAAGGCTTCAGGTGCCCAATGATAGGCTGCGCCTCCTCCGAGAACCAATCCGAGGAGAAAAGTCAACCTCCACCATTGATCCGGGCTCCATCTTGAAAGAAGCCCTCCAAGGATGCCTGAGATGCCCGCAACGCGTCCATTGAAGGCCATCAACAGTGCCGATGCAGTACCGATCATGATTCCTCCGGCAAGTGCCGGAAGCCATGAAAATTCTAAAATTTCCATTAAATGCCTCCTTTTTATGAAGTTCCGGAGAATGGACGATCCGGAACGGCTTTTAGTGTCCGACGGCCAGCAATCCGCTTGCCGCAAGTAATAGAATCAGAGCCTCTGCGAAGGCAATGCCTGCCATCCAGTGGTCCTTGCGTTGAAACATCCCCGGTACAATGGCGAGGTAACAGAGAATCGTTATCCCTGAAAGCAGGGCAACGGGAAGGAAATTCAGAAAATCTCCGAATCCCAGTAACTTGATCCAGGACCATCCAAGCGGAGGTTCATCCCATCCCAGAAATTCCTTGTTGATCTGGATCAGGTAGTCCTGCACTGGCTGATTCCAAAAGGAATCGATGTGCTCCAATGGAATCAGAGGATCAATAATCCCGAATAAGTAGATAAAAAAAGTAACAAACATTAGAATCAGCCCGGCATACATCCCTCTTTCCAGCACGCGGGCATAGAGGATCATTTCTTCAGAGGCACCCTGTTGGTTATTCTTCATCTTTCCTCCTTCCTTAAAAAAAAGTGACACCGTAGCTTTCCAAACCCTTGCTGATGGCTTTGAGCCCTGCAAAGAACAAGATTCCGATCACCATCCAGCGGATGAATGTCGGTTTCGCCACCTTGAGAATCCGCACTCCCACGAAAGAGCCAAGCATGATTCCAATCAATGATGGAAGCACCATCATCGGGATCACCGCACCTTTATTGAGGTAAATCCACGCTGCTGAGGTGTCTGTGATCGAAAGCAGAAATTTCGAGGTAGCAACGCTGATTTTCAGGGGTGCTCCCATCAGCAGATTGAGGACTGGGACATTTGCCCATCCCGCTCCTAACCCGAACATTCCTGCCATGAAGCCGATGATGATAAAACTGAATAGTCCAGGCCAGGTTCGGTGAATCTTCCAGGGTATATCACGGTTCATGCTGGGTTCATGATAAATCCCGGTGATTCTTAGTGCGGTCGAGAGAGAGTCCGCCTGTTCCACATGAGGCAGTTCCGATTTACTGGCAGAAAGCATGATTACGACGATGGCGAGAATCGTTCCGCCCAGACTGAGTTGGATGATGTGTGTGGGTAAAGCGAGCCCGACCATGGCTCCGACGATGGCCATGGTTGAAGCGATCAAGGCAACCGGCATCGCCAGGCGCAAGCTGGCCAGGTTGGATTTGAGCAATCCGGGGCCTGCTGCCAAGGCTCCTGAAAGCGCCACCAGCAATCCGGTTCCCCTCACAAAATCTAGGTGGAAGGGGAAGAAACCGCTGATGATTGGAACAAAAAGAACTCCGCCGCCGACTCCTCCAAGCACTGCAACGATCCCCATCAGAAAGGTCACCAGCAATAAAATCAACGGCCAGATCCACCAGGGGGAAGGGCTTTCCTGAGCCTGTCCTTCGGCTGCCACCAGGGTAAAGGGTTGGAAAAACAACACGATCAGCAGAAACCGGTAGCGTAAACCGTGGAATTGCTGACGGATGAAACAATCCATCATGACCTCTATTGTTAAAGGTTTGCTGCCCCATAGTTTGCTGATTGTTGTTTCTGACCCGATTTGGGGGGAGATTCAAGCCCCTGTTCCGGGTGTAAAAGGTTATATCAGAAGCCTGCTTCTCCGCGGTTCACTGGAAAACCGGATGCGATCCAGTCTGCCATCCCCGAACTGCAGATGCAGACGAGATTATCCAGTCCTTGCCTGGAAAGAATGGTGTATACCGTTTGGGCTCTTCGTCCCGAATGACAATAAAGGTAAACTTTGTCGTAATTTCGGAGTTCTTCGATGAATTCCTGTTCTCCGCCCATTGGAACGTTGAGGCTTTTCGGTACATGAGCCATGGCATATTCGCCAGGTGTCCGGACATCGACCACACGTTCTTCTGGCTTTAGCATGCCCAGTATGCGGTGAAGGTCTACCATTGAAAAATTCTCCTCGGTTCCATGCCCCATGGCTGGTGACATTCCGCAACTAAGATTGGCCGGAACCGCTTCATCGATCTTTGCCGGACGTTTGAGGTTCAGGGAATTCATGATTCTGACAAACTCTTCCTGAGTTTGTTCTGAATGAATTCTCGGATTAAAACGCTTTTCTTCCCCGATGGTTGAAGAAGATCTTCCTTGGTAATCGTGCCCAGGAAATACCCTGGTTTCGTCAGGAAAGCAGTAGAGTTTCTGGGAAATGCTCTCAAAAAGTTGTTTGGGATCGCCTTGCTGAAAATCGGTCCTTCCACATCCCCGGATGAAGAGGGTGTCTCCGGTAAAGAGCATACCATTGATTTTAAATGTGGTGCAGGCATCGGTGTGTCCCGGGGTTGAAATTGCCTGGATGCGGTGTTGGCCGATTTCCAGCTCATCCCCGTCCTGCAGAAGCAGGTCCGCGCAGGGAACCCCGGAGGGCTCACCCACCGAGGTTTTCGCACCGGTCATCTCACGAAAGAGCCCGGCTGCAGTAACATGGTCGGCATGGACATGGGTATCCATGACATATTTCAACTCAATCCCCAGTTCTTCCAAAAGCTGGAGGTCCCGCTCGAACTTTTCTTTTACGGGATCAATGATGACTCCTTCCAAAGTTTCCGGATCAAACAGCATATAGGTGTAGGTCCAGGTGTCCCGGTCAAAGAGTTGCCGAAAACCGATTTCGTTGCCTGAATTCATGATCCTTTTGGCATGTGGCAGAAAATGTCCTGAACCAGATTGAATAGTTCGACCATCCGCATGTTGGCAATTCGATAAAAGGAAAAATTCGCTTCCCTTCGTGATGCCAAGACATCCCGGTTTTTCAGAAGCGAAAGATGCTGTGAAAGCGTGGTCTGGCGCAGGCCGGTTAGAAATTCCAGATCCTGAACGGTTTGCTCCCCATTTCTCAAAGCGCACATGATCTGTAAACGTGCTGGATGGGCCAATACTTTGAGACAGCCAGCGGCTTTTTCAATATTTTCTTTCTGGTCCCCAAAAAGCTTGGTCAATTCAGCTTTCAAGGTTGAGTTTTTCGTCATGTTTCACAATGAAAGAGATTTTTAAATATTCAAATATATTAATAATTGAACGATTGGTCAAGCCAGAATTGAACATTACCATAGTCTTGAAAATACCCTACTGGCATACAATTCGCAGGATTATTATACCTTATGAATGAAAAAACTTTTGGGAAAAATACCGGAAGGAGTTCAGGATGAAATGGTTTAAATTTGAAACGGAAGATCAACGCTACAAGGAGCACGAACCCGAAGGAATGCTGGTTTATCTGGGCCCCGAGGCATTGAAACACGCGATTGTTGTGAATGATTTCGAGGTATTTCAGAGTAGTCCAGAATGTGTACCCGGTGGAAGATTACTCGAAGTCAGCAGGCAGTTCAGTTACCGTTTGCGACAGGTTGCGGATCTGGTTGAAGAACCACTGGAGCAGCATGCAGAAACAGAGATAGAACCGGTAACGGTATCCAAAAAAGAGGACAACTCTGAATCTCTGCAGGAGCATCAAACTACAGAAGACCCCATCGGCCAGGAATTTGTTGATCCTTCTGAATTCGCATCACGCAGGGCAGAAAGAAATGCTGATTCGGCTTCAAAAAGCCGTACCGTCTTGAAAGCCATTTAAGGACTTTTGGCGAAGTCTCAGTAGGAAAAATAGTTTTGTGTATCTTCAGTTAGTGGCAATCAGGTTTTACTCGATCGCCGCAATATCGCCGCCTCTTAGGGTGAGTAACTGCATGTCCCGCTGAATCTCTCCTTCCTCATTAAAACTTAGCATTCCCGTCACCCCTGGAAATTCGCTGACTTTCAGCATTGCCTCTTTTAAGTCTCCGTGGCTGTGATTTGCTTCTTCAGTAAGCAGAGATTTCAGCATCGAAATCGTGTCGTAGGCATAGGCTGCATAGGAGGAAGGACGGCTATAGTTCTGCTGGCGGAATAATTCTTTTTCGTGGAGTTTATCAAAATATTCCCTCTCGGATCCCTTTCGTAATCGGGTGTAACCATCGGTAAACACCAGTTTCCGGAAAGCCTGATATCTTGGAACAAAGGGCAGGGCAGGGTTGTTCCAACCACTGTCTCCTAGGAACACCGTTTTCTGCATTTGATAAACCGATGCATAGGGAAAGATGACTTGCAGATCCTTCATTCCGTCACTGCCGATGGCGACGAAGACCGCATCAAAATTGAGCACAGGATCCTCTTTTTCACCCAGTTCTTCGAGGTCTGATGCTTCGTCGGCACTCATCTTTCTCAATTTCCCTGTGAATGCGTCAAAAGGCTGGACAAAGCTCTGCTGTTTGCGCTGAAAGCCTTCGGTCCATACTACTTCACCTCCCGAATCCGAGACGGATTTCTGGAACAGTCGTGCTTTTTCCCGACCTTCCCGGTTTTGGTTGTAGAGGATCACAAATCGTTTTGCCTGATAATAATCCCTGGCGTAACGGACAAGAGATTCCACTTCCAGCTTCCAGTTTTGGTTATTACGGAAGACGAACGGGCCGATTTCCGGAATACTGGATGTGAGGGTTAGGGAAATCATTGGTACTTTCCAGAATTCAGCTTCTTCCGCAGCAGCTTCCGAGGTTTTACGGGCAAGGGGGCCGATCACGGCAATCACCCTCTCTTCCTCGACAAGTTCTCTGAAAACCTTGCGGGTGGTTTGCGGGTTCAGCTTGGAATCACGGAGCACCAACTCCAATTCAGGAAGACCTCCCCTGGTTTTAACTGTGTTTTCAGTATTTTCTGAAGCTGGTTTTGGATAAAGACCCAGCCTGAGGCCCTCAAGGGTTTGCTGGACCAGTTGTGAAATCCGGGGGTGATTGCTCGAAATCGGCAGGATCACCCCGATCCTTAAAGGGTTGACATTGAGGGTAACCGACAACCGTCGACGGAGGTTTCTAAGGTTTTCCGTTTTTTCAGCTTCATTAAGGCTTCTCGCGTCTTCCAGCATCATGTCGAGTTGTCCAGAAGCCTCACGAAACCGCTGTTCCGTGACTAGCATTTCCAGCAATCTGGAAGAGAACCACTCCTGAACTTGGTCCATATCCTCGTAGCTTTTGGAAAGGGTTCGCAGCTCCTCCACGCTAACCATTTGTCCAATCAGTTCGAGGATTTGCTCTTCATCGGCCTTGCCCGCAGTTTGAGGATTCTTCATTTCTTCAAGGCGGTAACGCAATGCGGCACTGATGTTTCCCTGCTCCAGGGCGTTTTCACTGAAGAGTTGAAGCAGTCGGCTTAAAAGTTCCGGATTCAGACTTGAAATACTCAGTCGTTCCAGTTCGGGGTTCGGTTCAAGCAGCTTTTGTTGACCATGGAGTGAAAGCTGAAGGTAGTAAAAGATTTCAGGTACCCACGGGCTGAAGGAGAGTTCTTTTAAAAACGCACGGCACATTTCTTCTGCAGCCTGAAGACGTTCTAGGTGGTAAAGCAGTTTGATCTTGAGGCGTGCACGGTCTTCCAACAGCAATTGATGTTCAATTTGCTCAAAATCGATTTTTGCCTGAAGCGGGTCCTCGAGCAGATTGCTTTGAACCGATTCGATGCTGGCAGGGGTTTGATTTTCTCTGGCTGTCTCTGAATTTGGAAATGTGGAGGAATTGTCATCCCAGGCCGAACTGATCTCAGGTTTTAAAACCCCCTGTGCATCTTCAAAATAGTCATTTCCAATTGGAAAACTCAGTTCTACCTTGGGAATGGTTTCGGCAGATGGATTTTCCGGCAGGAAGGGTTCCAGCAGCATTCTAGGTTTCGCCTCGTCAGCAGAGAGTTTTGGTGCCCGAATCCCCGGCTTCGTTTTGATTTCGGTCACCATTTCTTCTGAAACCGGTTTCAAGCCCATCAGTTCTTCGATCACCAGCCGGTCGTATCCGCTGATATTATCAGTATCAATTTCATCGGTTTCTGAAGGAGGTGTATCATAACGTGCCAGCCATTCCGGGTCACTCAACAGGCTTTGGGACGTCAGTTCAAACGGAATGATGACCATCCACGCCAAAGAAGTGATCAAAACCAGGAAAGGGTTTGGCAAAAGCGTAAAAGCTCTGGCCCGGCTACTTCTGGTGGAAGGGTTCAAGTTGGTTCGAATGGATCCGGAAAGTTTCAAAAAAATATGCCGAGCAGGGTGTAGAGC
>LNZD02000029.1 GCA_001469005.2 SAR324 cluster bacterium lautmerah10 | reverse complement strand
CCTTCCTTTTCCCGATCTGAAAAACCAATCCAGACCCCATTGTCCCCATGTTTTGTCTGATATTCTCTTAATAGCATAAGATTTTCACCATGATCATCCACTGTCACTAAGTGCCCTCCAAAACGTTCTGCCATATTTTGTGCACCTTGAAATGTGTAACGGTATCTTGTCAGAGCATAGGTGTGCCCCCGGTATTCAACCACATGCTTGAAAAAATCCCTGGGAACATACATAACTTTGCCTTTAAGAATAGAAGGCTGTTGAAATGAAGATTCAGACTCTTTCTCGTTGAAAATACTTAATCCATCAGTATTCGTGTCCTCCCTGAAGATTTTCAAAACTAACTCGTCTACTTTGGTGTTCAAAGTTCCAATATCACAATCTTTACATAAAACTGTTCGAACGAGTCTTTGACTATCTAGATCAACACGAGTGAGTGAAAGTTGAGTGAAACTTTCTTCTCTGGTTAGATTAAAGAGGAAAAGGTTATCTACCTGCAGAATTTGTTGAATAAGAGCAAAACATTGATCTTCGGTACACTCTTCGTAATCAAGTTCTTCAAAAGCTTGATCTTGAGCTTTTTCAAATGACTTTTGTGATGCTAGCAGGTAGTAAGTCGAAAGAGATTCCTGAAGAGAATTAAAAATGATTTGCTTTTCCGTTTTTGAAATAGTTCCAAGCGCACCCATTGGAGCAAGTGCAGCCGGCATCTTTTCCTGAGCCTGGCAAAATGGATAAATAAAAAAAATAAATATAATCAGACATATAAATCTTTTTTTCATTGTCTGTTTATTAATTATCAGTTTTGTTCCGGGACATTTTTTTGTTATGTACTTCCATTCTAGGATGATGGGATATCATAAAACTATTTAGAAATATATAAACAAAGAGAAGGTTTAACACTAGGAATGAGTAACCTGATCCGAATAAGATCCAGTCAGTCGAGCGCTGGGCGAGTATAAAATCCTCTGAAAGCCTCAATCATCCAACCTACATCATTGGATCCGGCCATTTCCCGGACGGAATGCATGGAGAGCATTGCCGATCCGACATCCAGAGTAGGAACTCCCAAATTACCGGCAACAAAGGGGCCGATGGTACTGCCGCATGAAAGGTCGGTGCGGTTGACGAATTTTTGAACAGGGATCTCCTTTTCCCTGCAAATCTGCTCAAACACTGCTTCCGAACTGCCGCTGGTGGCGTACCTTCCCTGGGCATTGATTTTGATCACAGGTCCCCCGTTGATTTGAGGAAAGTGCTGCGGTTCATGTTTTTCTGAAAAATTCGGGTGAACCGCATGTGCCATATCGGCTGAAATCAGCATGGAACGTGCGCAGGAGCGTTCGTAGGCGTCATTATCGTTTTCCTGGTTCAGACGCTTAAGAAGGCTCGTGATGAAGGAGGAACGGGCGCCCTGGGTGGTCATGCTTCCGATTTCTTCATGATCGAAGCATACCGCCATCCTGGTTTGAGGGGATGGTGTGTGTTGATCTTCTAAAAGGGCTTCAACAGCAGAGAAACACGAGTAGAGATTGTCCAATCTTCCGGAAACAATGAATTCCTGGTTTTGTCCCAGAGTCGACGCAGGTTGGGTATCATAAAGCGAGAGGTCATAGCTGAGGATGTCTTCAGCCTGGCATTCAATCATTCCTGCTAGTAATTGGTGGATTCCTTTTCCGGAGTCCTCATTATCTTCCAGGCCATAAACCGGCGGAAGGTGTGTCTGGGCATTCAGCACCAGTCCTTTTTCGTTAACATCCCGGTTGAGATGGATTGCGAGTAAAGGAATCCTCAGAAGCGGTTCGCGATGATGAAGAAGATGTCCTTCGATTTTTCCTGTTTTGTTTTTCAGGTAGATCATTCCAGCCAGGGAAAGATCCCGGTCAGCCCAGCTTGAAAGCAGGGCACCCCCATAAACTTCGACCCCAAATTGAAGGTATCCGTGCTGATTGAGATCGGGTTGAGGTTTGATCCGGAGATTGGGGCTGTCGGTATGAGCACCGATGAGTCGAAAACCGGTTACCGAAGGAGATTCTGTTCCCTGAATCCATGCAGCGATGGAAGTATCACCGCGAACTACGAAATATTTCGATCCCGGATGTATTTTCCAGGATTCCTGTTCCAGGAGTTCTTCAAAACCAAAAGCATTGAGACGATTCCGTAAAGCATCGACCGCATGAAAGGGAGTCGGGGATGCGTCCAGAAATGAGAGCAGTTGGGTGAGGCTCTCAGTTTTCACGTTCAAAAAGTGAAGGAAAGAATCACGATCAGGAAGTATATTCCTAATAAGATGATTGATTCTGGTTTGCTTAGTTCGTAGCCACTTCGGAAAAAGTAAAATGCTACTAAAGTTGCTGCAATCAGGCTCCCAATCAGTTCAATTTGGGGTAAAACAATCGGGGTTGGACCGCCTCCCATGGCCAGTGCAATCAGGATTGGAAAACTGAGACAAATGCAGATGTCAAAAATGTTGCTTCCGAACACGTTTGAAATGGCAGCATCATATTGTCCTTTTTTTGCGCTGATCACTGAAAGAACGGTATCCGGGACTGAAGTTCCTGCAGCAATCACAACAAATCCCATGATCACGGCATCGATTCCAGCCAGGTCTCCAAGATGGATCGCAGCTTCGACTAATACATGAGATGCTCCACCCATCAAAAGCATCATTCCAATGATCCAGCCCCAGGCTTGAGGTTCAGAAGAAATTTCTAATTCCTCCTCTTCACCATCCTCTTCCTCTGATTCTTGAACATCTGAATCTTGGTTGTTTTTTAAACTCGCCTTGTAGGAGTGATGAAGCAGGAAGACATAGATTACATACAAGGCGATGAATAACAGGGCGACCATCATTCCCCAATATTGGGTATTGGGTTCAGGGTTTTCAACGGGAACTGAAAAGAAAGGCAAGGCGAGGGCAACAAGTAGAAAAACCACCACACCCAGATAGTAAAGGTTGTCTCTCCAGACAACTTCCTTGTTGATGGTCATTGCCGTGGGTGCCATCAAACCAGCTGCTGCAGGAATCACAAGAACATTGTATAAAGCAGAACCGACGATACTCGAAATGCCTACTTCGGCCCTTCCAAGAATGATCACCGCGATCACTGCCACACAAAATTCAGGAAATGAACTGGCAATCGCGTCAATCACCGCGGCTTTAACCGATTCCGGAAGTTTGTGCTGCTTTTGAATGTATTCCGCACCGGGTGAGAAAAAATCCCCGGCACGCCAAATCACGACCGTCGATACCAGGATCAGGCTGATCCATAGAGGATAACCCAGAAACTCCCATTCCGGGAATTGGATCAATGCGACCCAGCAGATGATTGCCAGGATAGACAAATTGATCGTATGTTGAAACATCCCGGGCCCTAAAAAGAATTTCAGCTTGCTGATCGGGTTCATTTTGTTTCCTCGGAACGTGTTTCGCTTTTTAATTTTCCTTCTTGTCCGCTCAATAAACGCCCTATATTCTCTCGATGTTTGTAAATCATGAGTCCTGAAAGAGCAAACATAATCATGAACTGATACCCGGAAAAGGAAATATTTTGGACCCAGGGTACGATAATAAAGAGCCATGGCATCACAACCAGCATCGTCAAGGCTGACAAACTGGAGATTTTTTTAGTCATAAACATCAAGACCCAGATGATGCCGCAAATCAGGGCGATTTCGAATTGGAGTGAGGCCAGGCTCCCGAACATGGTGGAATGGATCAGTTTCATCAGGAATTATGGCCATTCCGGCAAGAAATACTGCCAGCCAGCCTTTCGCAAAATCCAGAATAAAGGTCAGGATGCCGGGCCCTTTTCCGCCGATACGCATGACATTGGTCATTCCTATATTTCCGCTTCCCTGTTGTCGCACATCGGTTCCCAGCCAGAGTTTGCCGACAATCAGGCCGAAGGGGATGCTTCCGAGGAAAAATCCAAGAATGATGTAAAGTATGAAAACCATCTGAAATCTGGAAACTAAATGGGAGGGATTACCAACGCCCGGATTTTACCTGTGAGGCAGAAGAAATCCCTTTTTCCTGGATGAGTTGGAGCAGTTCCCGATCATCCCGGTGTTTGACCAGGGTTTGTGCTCCTTTCAATCGTTCGATATCCTTCAAACTCTGGATGTTTTCACGAACCAGATAAGCGATCCAGTCTAGAATCTCTCCGGTTGAAGGTTTTCGTGTAAGGTTCAACTCACGAAGCTGGTAAAAAATCTCAATCGCCGCTTTGACCATATTTTCATTGGCTCCTGGATGATGCATGCGCACGATTTCTCTCATCCGCTCAGGTGGTGGAAATTCAATGTACATGTAAATGCATCGGCGGATAAAAGGAGCAGGAAGGTCCTGTTCATGGTTAGAGGTGATAACGATCACCGGCATCTTTCCAGGCTCACAGCTGATTACCTGCTGGGTCTCAGGAATCACAATTTTCCGCTCAGAAAGTAAAAACAGCAGGTTGTTCGGAAGTTCTCTCGGGGCTTTATCGATTTCATCCAGAAGCATCACCGAACCCGGATTGGCGAAAGACTCCGCAAGCGGACCAAGATGGACGTATTGCTCCAGTTGATCGACCTTTCTACCGGCAGTGTCGATTTCCATATCGATGCCTGCCTGTTTCATCTGTGCATTGGCAATTGCAGCCTGGGCATCCATCAACCGCTGGACTTCATCAAACCTGGATACCAATTGAGAAACCTTGCTCTCGGAGGTGATCGGAACTTCAAAAATTTGACGACCCTCCTGGATTGCGAATTCCTGAGCGAGTTTGGTTTTGCCGGTTCCCGGTTCACCCTCAAGCAGCAGCGGTTTTTCCAACAACCTGGCAATATGAAAAGCTTCAGCGAGCTTTTCGTCCAGGAGGTAGGTCGGGGTACCTTTGAAAAATGAGTCAGGTTTCATGCTTGCCAATGATCTTTTTCTTAGGAACTGATTTGTTCACGTATCTGGCTCAAAATTTCATCAACAGCGACTTCTGGGATGTTGTCCCAATCCATCATCTTCATCACATGTTTACGGAGTTTTCCTCGTGAAAGCCCACGTTTTTGCCACTCTTCATGAACCTGTTCATCCTCGGGTTTCAGTTCGGAATCGTCGAGATCCTTCCGCATCAGGAATTTGACTGCGGATTCGGTGTGATCCCGGATGAAGCTCTCGTGGGATTCATCGGTGATACGTCCGTTTCCACTGACAACGTCGGCATCATTCTCATCAGAAAGCCCTGCCATACCAAGACCTTCATCTTCACTGTAGTCCTCCAGTTCCGGAGTCATTTGAGGTTCCTCATAGGAAGGGATTTCCATTTCCATGGGAGGAGCTTCGATTCCCGAGGGTGGAGTTCCAATGGCCGGAGTGCCATAGGGAGTTGCGGACATCCGTTTTTGAACCTGTTGTGCACTTGGAATGAGTATCACTGCCAGGATCAGCATTAGCGCTGCTCCGAAGGTTATGCAGTAGACCATCGCATTCATGTAAAGATCATAACGATTCTTATCAAGGTAATAGGTGGTCATTTCCATCCCGCGATAGACACTGAATCCTAATTCTGACATTCCGGAATAGCTGAACCCAATTCCGACAATGACCGCCACGACAGAACCCAGGAATCCAATCAAGTAAATATTCAGATATTGCACAGGCATAAACACCTCACTTGGTGGAAAATGAAAAATGTTACTGAACCTTCTTTACCATGCAGGTTCAAAACAGACCGATCCGTACATCGAATCCGTCTTCGATCGTTTCAGAAGATCTTTTTCAACAAAGATAGATCAATCGGTTTTTTGAAAATAAAAAACAGATTGATCCTACACTTCCCTGGAACCTCTTCTTGAACCAGGAAAAGTGAAAACAATTCCTTAAGGTTGAATCAAATCCAACCGGATCTGTTGGAATTATCGGCAGACTGAAAAAAATCTTGAGCGATGAAGAGGCGGAAAGTTGAGGAAAATCCTGAGATCTGTTCCTCAAGAATTCTCAAAAGGTAAGCAACTACTTTGAAATGGATAAGCCCATGATGTTTATCCTGAATCATCTTTCTGTTTCCTCCGTTGACGAATTGCAAACCAGCCTGAAACAAGCATCAGCAGGATGAAGGTGATCCGGACGATTTCGCTGTGTTCCCGATAAAAAGAATAATGGCTTCCGATCGAAACGGTTTCTCCCATTAAACCAGTTTTAAAGAGTCCAAGATAAGGACTCAGAGGCTGACCATTCGGGCCGATCAAGACACTGCTTCCGTTGTTGCTGGCAAAAAGAATCGGCACCCTGTTCTCAATCGCTCTCCATCGCACAAATGCTTCCATGCTATGGGTTGCAGTGGTTTTGCCGAACCATGCCAGATTGCTTAAATTGGCAACAAACCCAGCGCCATTTCGGGTCATGTTCCTTACGATTTCAGTGGAGAAAATATCAAAACAAATGGAAGCAGAAACCTGAAGTTCCGGGTTAAGCTGGAACACCGTATATTCCGTCCCTTTTTCAAATTCCGACATGTTCCTGATTTCTTTTCTCAACCATTCGGCGATTTCAGGGAACCATTCGGAAAAGGGTAGAGTTTCCCCAAATGGGATGAGAAAGATTTTGTTATACCTGCCAATGATTTTACCATTCGGTCCGACCATCACTGAGATTCCAAAAAAACGGGGACCTGTTTTTCCCATTTCCCAGTCAATCGAGGCAAGCAAAATGGAGGTTTGATGTTTTTCTGCCCATTGCAAAACCCTTTTCCGGGAGAGATCTTTTTTGAAGAAGGGATCGGGATAGACGGATTCGGGCCAGACGATTAATTTAGGCAACCCACTTTCCTGGGGATAGGACCTGAGTAGTGCTTCAGAATCCTTAAACAATGAATCTAGATTCTGTCTGCGTTCCGAATGGGCAAGATCAGGATTGGAGGCAAGATCCTGAAGGGAAAAATTCGGCTGGACCGAACCGATCCAAATTTGTTGAGAGGATTTTTCGGTATTCGAAAACTTCCTGAGAGAGTCTTGTTTGATCATTCCGTATCCTGCTGCTGCCAGAAAGAGCATTCCGGTACAGATGCTCAAGCTTTTCAGCATCGGGATGTTGGATTTGTTGTGTTCCGGGGCAAACCATGCAGCTATGAGAAGGTTGGTGCTGATCATGAAAAGACTTAACCCTGAGGAACCGACAAGATCTGCTGCCTGTTCCACCCAAGGGAAACCATTCAATGTCAGTCCGCCAAAATTCCAGTCGATCAAACGAGGAGCGTTGGAGTCGACAACGACGAACCATAAAATCCTTAAAGGCATTCCCCATTGAAGTCCATGACGGAGGATCACCAATGGACCAGCCAACGCAATCCAAAGCAGCAGTCCTACTTCAAGTCCGTAACCGATGAACGTTACTGAGACAGCCCCAAACCAGGGAAGGTGACCGAAAACATGAGCACTGTGCGTGATCCAATAAGCTCCAATAGAGGATCCGATTCCGGCGCTCAACCAGCAGAATAGTAGACTTAGGAAAAGTTTTTTCTTCTGGGATAGATTCGGATTCAGGAAGGTTTTTTCCAAAAGCCAAACCAGGGGGATTAAAGAAATAAATCCGACCCACTCAGTTCCAAACCCCGGCGCATTCAGACCGATCAGGATTCCGGAAGATGGAATCACCCACCAGACTTTGATATTTTGTTTTTTGGAAAGATTCATCGATCACTCTTTAATGAGTTGCTTGCACTGATTGAAGAGGGAGTCTAAGCTTTGACAAACCTATCTTATCCTGTATTCATCGATGATCAACCTGACTCCTTACGCGATCCAAAACCCAATTGAGGTTTCCGAAGAGGAATATGACCAACTGGTCCAAAAAAATGAGGGTGGGTGGAGTCAGAGTGAAAGTTTTCAGGAAATGCTTGCGAAGCTCCACTATCTCCGGTTGGGTTTTGGTGCAGGCAAAATCCAAGAGGCTGATTTTTTGGATCGTGAACAGAAGCTCGTAATCAATTGGTGGAATCGGGGAAGTTGAGAGATTTTTTTCTTCCTGAGATCAGCGGAGCAACGGGATTGTTTCTGAATGGTCTCTTTTCAACGCGAGCATCAAAGGTGTATGACCGTCTCGGTTGACGGCATCTTTTGAAATACCGGATCCCAGCAACATTTCAATCATCGGAATATCTCCGTTGCCGGCCGCATGGTGTAGAAGATTATTGGCATTTCGGTCTTTTTCCTGAATGCTGGCACCGCGGAAAAGGAGATCCTTGCTTATTTCCAGGTGCCCCCGGGAAACTGCCAAACCTAAAGCAGTTTGCCCTTTAAAATCCTTCAGATTCATCTCTGCCCCTTGATCCAAAAGGAACAAGACACTTTCCCTGTGCCCACGAACAGAGGCTTCCATCAGAGCAGTACGTCTTTTTGTCAGTTCAACCTCGTTGAGATTCACACTTTTTTTCAGCAGTAGACGTAGAACATCGAGGTGCCCGCCCCTGGCAGCATGGATCAGTGCAGTTCCTCCATTTCCCTGAAGATCCAGGGCGTTTACCTGATAATCAGCTCCTTGTTCTAGAAGATACTGAACGACCAGACTTTTTCCGTTAGACGCTGCATGAATCAAAGGGTTTCTCTCGTTGAAATCTTTTGTATCAATTGAGGCAGAATATTGGTGAAGGAGTTTCGTGGTTTCCCGGTACCCTTTGGCTGCAGCAAGCATTATTGCCGTTTGTCCGCTCTGGTTGACAGCATCAACTTGCGCTCCGCTTTCCAAGAGTTTTTGCGCAATCAATGGATATCCATGGGAAACTGCATTCATCAATGAGGTGTTTCCTTGAGCCCCTGTAGAGTTTGGGTCTGCAGAATGGACCAGAAGTAAATTAACCATCTCTAAATCTCCATTCATCACAGCATGATTTAAAGCACTTAACGAATTTTGGTCGGTCCAGTCAGGATCTGCTCCTTGTTTTAAGAGAATTTCCGCACATTTATGATTCTTCGCCAAAGATGCCAGAATTAGAGGAGTTTCCTGTTTTTCGGTGATCCAACTGTGATCCGCACCTTGTTTTAGAAGGTAGCTCACCATTTCAGGAAATCCTCTCTTAGCTGCATAAAGCAGATTGATATTTAAATCGGCTCCACCTTTATAAAGCAACTGTGCCGATTGCAGATGGTTTTTCAGTAATGCATGTACCAGTGCAGTCTTACCATGATCATCCTCGATGAGAGGATTGGCTCCTTTATTCAATAAAATTTTAACCACGTCTGTATGCCCCTGGGAGGCTGCCCAGATCAAAGGAGTTGCTCCATCGGAACCTTTCTCGTCGATTGAAGCACCGAAATACAGGATCAGTTCAACCAGAGGAAGATGTCCTTTCATTGCAGCCCAGGTCAAGGCAGTCCATTGGTCCTGATCACGGATGCTGTAATCGGCCCCCGACTCAAGCAAAACTCTCGCAGTATCAGCATGACCTCCCCCCGCAGCAAGCATCAAAGGGGTCCAATTTTTGGAACCCATGGAGTTGATATCGAGGCCTGTTTTAAGCAAAAGCTGGACTGTGGCAGTATGTCCGTTTTTCGCGGCCCACATTAAAGCATTCCATTGCCTTTCATCACGGGAATCCGGATCCGCATTAAGGTTTAACATGATTTCGACGGCTTCGGTGTGTCCCCTGCTGGCAGCAAAAATCAACTTTTCGGAAGCCGGATAACCGCCCTTTGCGAGCAACTTGACCAATTCTACATTTCCGCCATCGATCGCATGCATCCACGCGGTTCGGCCAAAACGATCCTTAATCAGCCGGGAAGCTCCGGATCTCAAAAGCAACTGTGCAATTTCAAGATGGCCTTCCGAGGCGGCAAGCATCAATGGAGTTTCCCCGCGCTGATTTTTTGAGCTGCTATCAGCATTTTTTTCAAGGATCATTTTCACCAGTCCAAGATTGCCTGCCACAGTTGCATCGTGAAGGACATTCTGGCCCCGATGATCCTGGTGATTAACCGGACTTCCTCCCTTGATCAGCAGTTCGGCCGTTTCAAATTGTTTGCTTCTCAGAGCACCCTGAAGCGGTATCATGCCGCTGCCGTCGTATTCTGAAGGGTCTGCCTTGAGGGATAACAGTAATTCGACAACCGGGGTATGACCTTCCATGGCAGCCACAATCAGGGGCGTTCTTAATGTTTCTTTTTCTTTCTGATTGACTTCCCCCCCGAAGCGGGCAAATAGACTCACCAACTTTCCATGCCCGTTCTGAACTGCCATGAAAAGCGCGGTGAAGCCATTTTTTGAGGCAGTATTGATTTCAGCACCATGAAGCAGCAGTTTCTTGACTGAATCCAGATCTCCATTCTGTGCGCCTAACATCAGAGCCGTTAAGCCAAAATGATTCTGATGATCCACATTGGCCCCATTCTTGAGCAGAATTTCCATCCCTTCGAGATGTTGGTTCACTGTTGCCTGCATCAATGGGGTGCGATTGTGAACACTGACCGCATTGGGATTGGCACCATTTTTAACCAGAAGGGAAATAATTTTGGAGTGTCCATTCTCTGAGGCATGAAAAAGAGCAGTACGGCCTTCCGAATCGGAATCATTGATTCTTGCACCCCGTTCAATCAGGAGCTTAACCGTTTCCAGGCTTCCAATCTCTGAAGCGAATATCAGGGGGGTGTAACCCTGAAACGACTCTCTTCCTCTAAGGTTGGGACTGATGCCATCGTCAAGAAGGTTTTCCACTGCATCCGCACTTTTCTGGATGGCCAGCATCAGCCGTGTCCATTCCTCTTTTTCCTGTGCACTGATGAGGAAATTCTTCAATCCTTTTTTAGGAGTTGAAGCGTCTTGTTTTTGGGGAGCTTTTGAGGTTTCCGGAGTTGCTGAAAAAAGGTTTCCCGCAGTCATGCATAAGAAAAGCATACTCGAGATGAGCATCTTTTCAGGGAAACAGTTCAGCAAAGCATTCATTGCTTTCCGGGGGGCGTTTGATAAGGAATGATTTGATGACTGATATTGAGCAGAATTCCTGTAAGGAACAAGGTGGAAAGCAGATTTGAGCCTCCATAACTGATGAAAGGCAAAGGGAGTCCTTTGGTCGGGAGAAGTCCGCTAACCACAAAGAGGTTGATGATGATTTGCAGGCTGAGAATGGTGGTCGATCCGAATGCAAGGTATTTCCCGAATCGATCCGGAGCGTTCCAGGAAATCCAAAATCCTCTCCAGATGAACAAGGAAAAAATGCCAACCAGCACAAAAACCCATAAAAATCCGAGCTCTTCACCAATGACTGCAAAAATAAAATCGGTGTGGGCATCTGGAAGAAAGAAAAGTTTCTGATGACTTTCCCCCAAACCTTTTCCAAACCAACCTCCTGTACCAAGTGCGATGTAAGATTGGATGATCTGGAATCCGGAATTCAACGGATCTTCCCAGGGATTGAGAAAAGCCAAAATTCTCTTAACACGATAACTATGGCTGGCAATCAGAAAACCGCCAATAAGGCCCATTCCGATTAGGCTTCCGAAAATATGTAGGGGCCTTCCTCCTCCGACATAAAGCATCATCAACACGGTGGTTGCAATCAGGATCACCGAACCGAAATCCGGTTGGAGCAGGATTAGAAAAAGAAAGAAACCCGTGACAAGGAAATTGGGTGTTAAACCACGGAAAAAGGACGATAGCATTTCCTGTTTCCGTTCTAGGTAAGCAGCTACATAAATGATCAGGACGATTTTTAGCAATTCAACGGGTTGAAATCCAATACTGCCGAATCGCAGCCAACGTCGGCCTCCTTTGACTTCGTGTCCAATTTCAGGAATCAAGACCAGGATCAGTACCAGCAGCATGCCGAGCATCATCCAGGAAGCATATTTTTGCCAAAGGTGGTAATCGATTTTAAGTCCCAGTGCGAGTACTGCTATTCCAAGAAGGATATGAACGAGGTGTTTCTGAAGAAAAAAATGACTGTTTTGATACTGCATCTCGGCAAAGGGAGCACTGGTGCTGTAAATCATCACAGTGCCCCAACCCAAAAGCAGCAGAGTAGAAACCATTAAGGTGAAATCGTATTTTTTTTCTATGGTGGATTCAATCATGATTGATCTATGCATCATGACCTTTTTATAAAACTCAGAATCTCAACTCAGAGAAGGAATGATCCTGATGAGACTTTGGAATTATCGAAAAGGTCTAAAAGATTCTAAGTCTAATTTAAGACGGTTCTTTAAACTAAACTGCTTTTTTTATGCCAAGATCGAATGCGATCAGCGTGATTTGAGGAGGGAGTAGAGACGGTCGAACTCGTCGAGGTTTTGATAATGAATGCGGATTTCACCCTTTTTTCCTGAATGACGGATGCCAACCCGTGTGCCAAGTTGCCGCTGAAGATCTTCTTCAAGGTTGAGCAGCATCTGTTTCTTTTCTTCTGAAGATCCGTCCAAACTTTTCTTGATGCCGGCCTGGGGGAGTTTCCCAAGGATCTGCCGGACACGCTTTTCCGTTTCACGGACGCTCCATTCCTGTTGAAGAAGCTGTTTCCGCAACAGCAGCTGCAGGTCTTCAGATGGAAGGGAAACCAGCGCTCGGGCATGACCTGAAGTCATTCTCCCCAATTCCACATCATTTTGAATGGATTCCGGGAGTTGCAGCAGTCGGATCAGGTTCGAAATGGTGGTACGATCCTTACCGATGCGTTCCGCAAGCTTATCCTGGGTATAGCCATGTTCCCTGAGAAGGTTTTGGTAGCTTCGAGCCTCTTCCATCGGTGTCAGATTTTCCCGTTGGATATTTTCCAGCAGTGCAGTTTCCAGTAGATCGTGGTCTTTGATGTTCCGGATCAAAACAGGGATTTCCTGATAATCCAGCATCTTGAGAGCACGTAACCGACGTTCCCCCGCAACGAGCTGGTAGTGACCGGAAAGTTCCGGATGCACCCGAACCACCAGGGGTTGAATTACTCCCTGGTTTTCGATGGATTTGGACAACTCTATGATCTTTGATTCGTCAAAATGCTTGCGGGGTTGAAGGGGATTGAGACTGATCCTTTCAAGAGGAATGTTGAGCATTTCTTCTGATACAGGTTCTGCCATGATGGGGTTGTCCGCAGCTTGTGATTTATGTGGTATGATGAATGTGCAAAGGATCTGAGATTTTCTTGTGACCAATGGATGAGGAGTCGTGTAGAGACTGGAGATAGAGGAAAAACTCCCGATTGCCGCTTTTTTTCCCGGTAATCACGGATTCCATCTTCCCTAATATTTTATAATCTAGTCCGGTGCTGAATGTTTCCAGTTCTTCCAGGATTCGGTGCTGGATGTCCTCGTTATTGACAAGACCCCGTTTTCCAACTTCTTCAGGTCCCGCTTCAAACTGCGGTTTGACTAAAGCCAGGATTCTTCCTCCGGGTTTGAGGAATTCCTGGGTTTTTGGAAGAAGCAACTGGAGAGATATGAAGGAAGCATCAATAACAATCAGGTCGATTTTACGGCCAACACGGTCAAATGACAGATGCCGGAAATTGGTTCTTTCCAGCACTGTGACCCTTGCATCACTTCGAAGTTTCCAGTCAAGCTGCCCGTAGCCCACGTCGATACAGAAGATTTTGGAAGCCCCATGCTGAAGCAGGCAATCACTGAAGCCGCCTGTGGAAGCACCCACATCAAGCACTTCCAGACCAGTTGCATCAACCTCGAAATTCCTAAGCGCCCCTTCGAGTTTCAAACCCCCACGGCTAACATACTTTAAGGGCTCACCCTTGAGTTCCAGAACCGATTCCGACATCAGTCTTTGTCCGGCTTTTTCGATACGAATTCCATTGGAAAAGACGATACCGGAAAGAATCATGGCTCGTGCTTTCTCCCGGGAGGAGGCCATTTTACTTTCAAAAAGCAACTGATCCGCTCTCATTTTATGAGGCTTTTTCATCAGGTTTTTCCGGGGTTCTAGGTGATATCAAAATCAGCATTAGAAACAGAACTAGCTTTCAGTTTAATTTCATTCACGTTCGATTTCTAATTCCAAAACCTTCTGCTTCTCCTTTTCAATGACTTCTTCCTGGGTCTTATCCAATTGTTCTTGGACTTCTTCCAAAGAATCTAAATCCAAGGGAAGTTCCTCAAGAGGTGACTCTTGTATCAGAGAAGTTTCTTGTTCCTCAACGGTTTCTTCGCTTTCTACCTCTTCTTGTTCCTCCTGTTCCTGCTCTTCATTTTGGTCCTCAGATTCCTGCTGTGACTGCTGCTCTTCCCGTGCCTTTTCGATGGTGGGTGCAGGCGGGTAATCGACCACATTAAAAACCTGAGGTGAATCTTCCTGAATGATCTGTTCCTGGACCTCCGCAGCAACGGGAATCGGAGGAGTCGGTGCCAGTCCCTGCTGAACCTGCGATGCCTGATTTTCAGGGACTTCCACTTCGATTTCAGGGGCTTCTACCGGGGCAATGGTCACCAATCCGCTGATGGTCAGCAAATTTGTTTGGGAACCGCTGGTGCCGAGCACAAATTCTGTTCCACGGACTCCCACCACAGCGGTCACGGTCCTGATTTTAAACCGATTGCGCCTCTTTCCTTTTTGTCTCAAAGGCTTACGGGCAGATTTTCCCGGAGTCACCTTAAATTGTCCTTTACCGGTCAACAGAGAAACTTGGGTCTGGTCCTCTGTGAGATTATCCAATCCAAAAAAAGATCGGGAACCCAGCTTAATCGTTTCATCTTTTCCGGGTAACCGGATCTGTGCCTTGGAATTCGCACCAGTCTGGATTTCGTCTTTGAGTAAAAGAGGAATTTTTGAGCCCTTTTCGTTGAAAACCAGGGCTTTCCCGGCACGCATGATTTTAACCAGGCCCATTTCCAGTTCCAGTTCCGCTTCTTCAGCAGCCACCGGCTGGATGAACAAAACCAGAAAGAATAAGCAGGTAATGATGCTGAAACGCATGGAAATCAAAAAATCAGCCCGTCAACGGATACATCAATTCAATACTGACATTTTTTTTATCACTGGTTTTTTTGACTCCATCGGTATTGACAACCCGATAAGTGCTGTTTGTTTGCTTTAATAACGGTGATAGCTTCCAATTTCCAACAGGAATCCCAAATTTATAACTCAGGGTCATTTCGGAGTAATCATTGGTATCAGTCTGGAAATCATTGATGGAGTTGACCAGCTTGAATGTGTGATTCCAATCATAAAGCTTGATTTGATATCCCACACTCATTCCAAAGGCGTAGCCATTTTGACCGCTATCGTCATAGTTGGTTTTGTTCTTCCGTTCGAGATTGATTTTCCAACTGTTGTTTTCTGAATGCTTCGTGGTTCCGGTAAGGCTGAAAAACTGATCTTCGCTGTACTGTTTGAAATCTTTCCGAATCGGATCCCTTTTGTTACTGGTCTCGGTGCTGTCTCCCATGCTGACGGTGTTCATACCCAGCGACGTTTTTAATTCAAAGGGAAAGAAATAGAAATTTTCAAACCAGTCCCAGGAAATTTGTTTGAAAAATACAGAATAATCCTTAAACGTTTTTTCCTGGTAGGCGTCACCCATTATTAGAGCATTCAAAGCCGTCCTGGATTGATGGTCAAAGCGCTTATTGAGAGTTGAAAGCAGGGTCAGGCTTCCCTTGTATGCAGCTGTTTTAGTACTTTCTTGAGAGACTGAAAGAAAATTGTCATCGCGGTATGCTTCGGAAATGACGATCATCTGGAATGGTGGTTTTTCCTTTTCACGCTTCACCTTGTCGGTTTCAAGGAAAACGATGAATTCTTTTTCGCTGCTTCCCAACCGGGTTTGCACCTTGACCAAAAAAATATTCTCTCCAGGTTGCAGTTGGTAAGGTACACGGATGCTTGCTTCGAAGATCCCCGGAGCGGAAGGCTGTTTTTCTCCGTTGACTTCAATGGTTTTTATTTCACTGAAGGCACTGACCTGGAAAATAAATTCTCCTGCAACTTGTTGGACAAGATCTTTACCGAGAGCGAAAATCAGGATATCTTCCTCCGTATTTTGCAAACCGATCAATTCTCTAGGGGTTTCGGGGCTAGAAGGAATCTCTGGATCTGGGATTTCAATTGCAGGGATGCTGCTTGCAGGGTCATCTTCCATTGCCAATGTGGGATACAACAATTCCGCATCAATCGGAGGAAGCGGTGCGGTAGGAGCAACCGGCATCTCGATTTCTGTTTCAGGTAATTTTAATAAGGAAAAAGTCAAATCAAGGGGGAGCACATGCTTGGCATAATTCCCTTTATTTTGAACCAATGCCAAGACCATCCGCTTAAAAATAAGACGGAATTGTTCCTTCTTACAAGGTTTGCAGAAATCATCGACAATATGCATCTCATTGTTTTTGGTCTGCAGCAGGCTGAGTTGAAATGCACCATCGATTTCTTTCATTCGAAGAACAAACAATGTTTCGATACCCAGAGTTTGAGACATCAATCTCAAGCAACGCGCTGAGATACATATTTCTGGACCGATACTTTTTTTGACAGACGCTTGGGCAGCTCTGATTTTCGACGGTTTCAGGAGTTGAAAATATTTGGCGAGAAGTTCACTTTGCTGGTTTTCAATGAATTGCAGGCTTAATTCTGTTTCACCATCAATGATGGCATCCAAAATAGCAGCTTGTTTGGAAGATGCCTGGCTAGGCAGAAACATCAATAGGATGAATAACAAAGCCGGGAAACCCAGTGCTTTAATCGAAATGATGGCCTGCCTGAATGTTTTCTTTTCAAGAAATCTTATCACCCAGAAATCATTTTTTTCTTCTGAAAATACTTACTATTCCTGGTAAACGTATTCTGCATCCGGAACTTCCTGCAAAAGAGAATCGCCCTGCAAGAACCGAAGGGCTTCATTGAGGGATTCAGATTCCATTCTTGCTCGACACTCAAGGGTGCAGGACCCTAAATGTGGCGTCAAGATACAGTTTTCCATCAAAGATAAGGGACCGGAATAGGGTTCTTTTTCAAAAACATCAATCGCGGCTCCCGAGATAAAACCTTTTTCTAGAGCATCTCTCAATGCCGTTTCATCAACAATGCCTCCTCTGGCGGTGTTGATCAGCATTGCGTCCTGACGCATCATTTCCAATTCATGGAGCCCAATCATATGCCGTGTTTCTTTCCAAAGAGGAACATGTAACGAAATGATATGAGAACTCTTAAGAATTTCTTCCAGACCTGCGCTTCTGATATTCAAACCCTCCTGTTGGAGAGCATGAATCTCAGAAGTTTTATCGACAATGTCCCTGACCAGGATTTGTTCGGGGGAGAATGATCCGAGAAGTCTGGCCACCGAAGAACCGATGCGGCCGAACCCGATCAGGCCGATGATCGATTCATGGATTCCTCTCCCAGCAGGGCGGGACCATTGTTGCTTTCGAATACCCGCATCAAGCATGCGGACAAAGCGACTGCTGCTTAACATTTGACCAACGGTCAGTTCAGCAACTGCACGAGTTACTGCATCCGGAGTCCAACTGACCCGAATTCCCCTTTTCCTGCACTCATGAAGCGGGACTCCGTCAAGACCGATCCCTACCCTGGCAATCATTTTGAGATCGGGGTTGATTTCGATCAAAGGCAGGAGGTTTTCTGTTCCAGCAACCAAAGCCTTGCAGTTTTTTGCTGCTTCAAGCAGTTCTTCTGGCTTTAGTTTTCGTCCACTGTTATTGCTGCTCCAGGAAAATCCGGAATGTTTCAAAGGTTCCAGAATCGTGGGATCTGAAACTCCAAACGGAGAGGTGGATATGAATAAATCCATTTGTATGAAAATTGATGGATGAAACTTGGAGATCTTCTAATGGTTGAAGTTGGAAAAATTTCTTTAGAAGTTCATGGCTGCTAAATTTGGAAAAACTAAACTAATTCAGACTTATCTGGAATTAAAATGTTTATGCGCTTTGGTTCCTAAATTTTAACTGCTCCAAGGAAATTAACCTTTTTCAGTAAAGTTAAATACACCATCCCAATCCTTTGGTGGAGGCTGTTCAAGATACATTTTGCATCGATTGACATAGGTCAGGCAGGGTCCATCTTCAGGCTCCAACTTTAAGGCATTTTCAAAATTCATAATGGCATCCTTAAAGTTTAGATTCTTGTAACAGTTCATACCTTTTTCATAGTGTTCTAAAACTTCCTGCATGGAACCTGCCAATTGATTTTTTTTGGCCAGAAGCTGGTAGATTTTTACCGGTTCATTTTTTCCAACCACTCTGACCACATCCAGGTAGCGTACATCAATCGAATCTTCAGCAAGTTTGTAGGTATTTTCAGCAATCATGGTATAGGTTTTATAAAATTTATTTGCACCTTCCAGGCGTGCTGCCAAGTTAACGTTATCTCCCATCATGGTGTAATCGGTTTTAGTGGCAGATCCCATGTTTCCTACAACGATAGGTCCGCTGTTGATTCCCATTCTGGTATAGAGCATTGGGCGGTTTTCTTCTCTTAATTTTTTCCGGAGTTCAATGTTGCGTTCCTGCATGTCCAAGGCTGCCATGCAGCCGTCACGGGCATGGTCTGGGTTGTCCAATGGGGCTCCCCAAAATGCTATGATGGCGTCTCCTTCAAATTTATCGACGGTTCCATTGTAGGATGAGATGACTTCGCACATCGAAGTCAGGTATTCATTGAGAAGCTGAACCAATTCTTCCGGAGTCAGGCTTTCTGAAACGGTTGAAAATCCCTGGATGTCTGAAAAGAAGGCGGTCATTTCTCGCCGTTCGCCCCCAAGTTTCAATTTATCCGGATCTTTGACGATCATGTCGATGACCGCCGGGGAGAGATATTGTGAGAATGCTCCTCGGATGAAGGTTTTTTGTTTTCGTTCCAGCATGAACAGATACAAGTTGATGGTGATCATGCTGAGAAAGCAGGCAACCAGTGGGTAACTCAGAGAGAAAACAAGCCCATGGTAGATGTAGAAATAAATATTGATCGCGGAGTAAACAACTATAACCAAAAGGAATACCAGGTTTTCAAACTTCTTCAGTTGGCTTACTGCAAAAAAAGCCAATAAAAGGATCAGCATGACCAAAGCTTCAAAAGCAAATGGGGCAGGTCTGATCGGCTGCTGTTTCATCATCGTTGCAACAGTATCAGCAATGATTTCAATACCATAGACTTCACCAACCGGAGTTTCAAAGATATCGTGGGACATTTCAGAAGTATCCCCGACCAGAACCAGTTTCCCTTCCACCATTTCTCTCAGATCTTCTGTTTCTTCGAGGAATTCTTCCTCATCGAGATCTTCCAAATCTTCGAGGTCCATGAGCACCTCAAGGGCGGTAATGACGGCAGGGGTTTGCTTGAGAAAAGTCAGTCCTGCAGGAAGCTTTGGGAAGTCGATCCAGAGGAAATTGTATTCATCCAAAGGCATGGAGAGGTCACCCAGGGTGAGTACACCATCTTCCAAAGTGGGTTCAACATCCAGGTACATCGCCAGAGCTTGGACGGCATAAGGCCAGATATTGTGTTCTTTGATGATTTCAGGATAAAAACGGATTCTGGATAGTTGTCCGCCGATTTCCGTGACGTTGGTATATCCCCTTTCGGTGGATTCATTCAGAATTTCAGTTGCATCCGTGATTCCATTCAAGCGTGTTTCCCCGAGACTGTACCAGATGGGAGTATCCAGATTGAGCAACGAAACGACCATGGTTTTCCCGGATTCCTGGAGAGCTTCCGCTAAAATCGGATCCTCTCCATATCCGTTCGGAAAATCCATGATCATATCCAGTGCAATGACTTCCGCTCCCAGCCTTTTTAGGTTGGTGACCATCTTGGCAATATCTTTTCGCTTCAGAGGCCAACTTCCGTATTCTTCAAAAAATTCCTCCTCGGTATCCACGATCAGAATATCGTCATAAAGAAATTCCGTTTCTTCTGCAGGAAGGGTCTGGGCACGAAACTCGTGCCTGAGTCCGATCAGTGGGTTCTCAATTCTAGGAAGCAGTTCATAGCGTTCTGCCCCAAGCATCAAAATAAAGATCACTGCAGTGATCCAAAGGTCGAGGCGTTTAAAAATCGTATTCATGTTTTTTTCTTTATTTTGTGTTTCTTTTTTATTTTCTTCTTCCTGTTTAGGTAATTTCACCATCTCAGCAGAACTGCCTTTCACATTTTTTTCTTTAAGCTGTTCGCTTCGAATTTCCACATAACGTTTTTTTGCTTCGTTCTTATCTCCTTTGCTCTGACTCATGGCCTTGACCCAAAGAGCTTGGTCGACCTTTCTTCGGGCAATTTCTTTACGAGCCTGGAAACTTTCCTTATCCATGGGATTCTAATTTCTAGATATTAATTGGCCTGAAATGGTTGAAATTATGTGATTCTCTCTCAAGAAACAATGTTTTTGTCATCAACAGTAAAAAGCCTGATGGACTGAAAAACTTAATGCCAAAGTGCTTGACCGAAAGCCATTTTTGCGTTGAACTTAAAAGACACTCCCATTTTTCATTGTTAGGAGGCAGGAAGTGACATAAGTGACCGTTTTCCTCTTGTCCTGCCGTAATTATACATTCTTCATTTCATTTTGGCTGTTGTTCCCAAGCTTTTGGTTTCCGCTTTGGGGCCTTCCGCAGATTGCGTGGAAATCCACAAAATCTCTTCCTCCTGTTTCTGCTCTGAAGGAGGATGTGGAAATTCGTGAAGTTCTGGAAGAGATCCTGAAAAATTATGCTGAAAATCCTGGGAGGGTCAGGCTTCATCCGCAAATCCAGGGTAAAGTCAGTGGGATTCAGCTGAAGGGAAGGACCATGGACGGAATTTTCGGTCTACTCTTGGAAGCCCATGGATTGAGCCTGATGGAAGATAATAAAGGCCTACTGATCGTCCCGATGAAACTGTTATGGAAGCATCAGATTTACCAGAAACCTGTCCGGGACCCGTTGCCCCTGGAACAAGTTCTTCTAGAGATTTCCAGTAAGGGAAAAATCACCATCCGCTTCAATCGTGAAAAACTCAAAGATCAGAAACTTTTGAGAACCCTTGCACCCCAGAGTGTTGAGATGGCTCTCGAAGAACTGGCATTTCGGAAGCAAGCACATCTGGTTTACCACTCTGAAAATCACGTACTGGAGTGGTTTCAACCAGATGAAATGCTGCAACGTTTCATTTTTCTCGAAAATGTATCCTCGACCCAACTGGAATCAGCCATCAAAGAGCTTCATCCGAATTTGAATCTGAAACGGGTGAAACTGAGTTTTCCCGGAGCAGATACCGTTCTCCTCAAGGGGCCGAAGCAGGATTTAGAACTGGCTGAAGAACTCATCAGACATCTTGACCGGTCTGAGGGATCGTCAGATATGAAATCCGATTCGAAGTTCATCAGGTTACAGTTGAGGTATCTTCATGTTGGAAGCCGGGTCATTCGCCGAAATGGACGATTGGAAGAAATCCAGGGGGTTAAATCGCGTTTGTTGGATATGATCGAGAACCTGGATGAATCAGACCCTTTGCTGCCGGTTCGTTCTCTAAAGATTCTGGCCGATCAAGAACGCAATGTTTTGATTCTTCAAGGGTCGCGAAAACAGCTGCGGTTGTTGAAGAAACTGATTGAACTTTGGGATCAGCCAGTCCCGCAGATTAAAATCGAAGCCCATATTTTTGAAACCAACGAATCTGATGCGCTCAAGCTTGGAATGGAATTCAGTGGAAGAGGTAAATCTGAAGATGGAACCCTCACTGCGGATCCAGGAGAATCTTATGCGTTTGGATTGACCCTGGGTTCCCAGGAGACGAGTCAAAGTATGAAGATTGATGCCATCCTTAGGTTTCTTCAGTCCAAGGGAAGAGGGAGGATCCTATCGCGTCCTCTTGTGGTGACAGCAAATAATATTGAAGCTGAAATGAACAGTGGTTCGGTGATCAATGTCAGACTTTCTGGAGAAAAGACTGCCAGCTTGCAAGAGATCAAGACCGGGGTTACGCTCAGGGTCACTCCAAGACTGATTCCAAATCCTGGTGACAATCGTTCTCAGGATCAGATTTTGCTGAAAGTCTATGCCGAAACCAGTAGCCCCATGGCCGGAATCAATGTCGACGGGATTCCGCAGATCAATAGCCAGCATGCCAGTACGGAAGTCACGGTTCTTCAGGGCGAGCCTTATCTGGTCAGTGGATTGATCAAAGATCGAGAATCCATGAACCAGTCCGGGATCCCGCTGTTGCAGGATCTTCCTCTTATTGGTTGGCTTTTTAGTTCCGAAGGATCTACATCTGCTTTGGATCATGTCCTGGTATTTGTCACTCCGACCCGACTGGAACCTTTTTCGAAGCAAAGATTGCCTGACATGAATCGTTTTCAAGAATCATCCGAAATCAGTGTGGAGCAATGAAGATTTTTTCTGAACGGTCGGAATCCGAAGATTTTGATGAGGAAGCTTATCAGAAATCAAAACGCGGTGAACGGAGGCAGGCTTATATTTTTTTAATCTTGGGTGGCCTTGTGCTTCTGGACAGCGGCTCTCCAGTTCCGATTCCTTTAACAGGGCTTCCATCGATTTTGCTGGGTTTGGCAATCATGGCATACGGCTGGAGTCAATGGCGCTCCTATCAGCGTCTTCCGCTCCATGAAGCACTTCAATTAGGCCGTCTTCAGGGAGGACGTTTGAGTAGAACCGATCTATTTCTAAAATTAAGATTGAGTGCTGAAAAGACGGATCAGTTATTGGATCTTTTGGTCCAGCAAGGCTTCCTGGAACGGGTCGACGAAGATCTGCCTCCGGAAAACGAGCCCGTCTACAGGCTTCTTTCCTGAAACAGGTAATGCAAGGTTCCGGTTCCAATTTCCCGGAAATTTCAAGTTTTCCAAAAATCCTGCTGAGTTGGCTTTGCTGGATTTACGGAATTCTGGTCCGGATACGACTGATCTTCTATCGGAATAAACTACTGAGATCGTCACATCCTGGAATTCCTGTCATTTCCGTTGGCAACCTGACGGTAGGGGGAACAGGAAAAACTCCAATGGTTGGTTTTCTTACAGAATCTTCTCAACAGGCAGGATGGATGCCTGCCATCATCAGTAGAGGCTACCGGAATCGTTCTCAAGCAAAAATCCAACGGGTTCGTTTTTGTGAAAATTCAAATCTTGATGTGGATGCTTTTGGTGACGAACCGTCGATGCTGGCCCTAGAAAACCCTGAAGTTCCGGTTTATGTTTCTGCGTCAAGAGTGGACGCAGCGGAGGTGGCCAAAGAAAGGGATAACCCTGAAATATTGATTCTGGATGATGCCTATCAGCATCTGAAAATAAAACGCGACTTGAATCTGCTTTTGGTCGACGCTGAACGGGGGTTTGGTAACAGTCAATTACTTCCCTTGGGCCCCCTTCGAGAACCTCTTGAATCAGCAGAGCGAGCGGACGCGGTGATCGTCACCAAATCCAATTTAGGGAACTTTGATGAAGTGCTCCAAACAATCCTGAAATTCAAACATGATGATTGTCCGGTTTTTCGGTTTGATTACCGGATTGAAAAAATTACAAGCCTGGATGGTCAGGAAGAAAAAGAAACTTTCGAATTAAAGGGGAAGCGTCTGCTATTGAGCAGTGGAATTGCGAATCCACAAAGCTTTTCTCAATTGCTGAAATTGGAAGAAGGGTGTCCTGTTGCCGAAATGCGTTTTGAGGATCACCATAATTATTCTGAATCTTCAATAAGAAACATGATCGAGCAGGGAAACAAGACACCGCATGATTTTTGGCTGACTACGGAGAAAGATGCGGTCAAACTACAATCCTTCCAGCAACAGCTTAAACAGTTGTGGGTAGTCAAAATGAAAATCCAGCCCGATCCTGAATGGCCTGCTTTTTTCAATCGGTTTCTTGATGGATTGTCGAAGACTTCGTTAAATTAACTAAAGAATATCGGAATTTGTGATTACCAATCCTGTTGTTACAATGTGCGTTGATAAATTTTTATTCAATTTAAGGGTTTTGAGTCATTTTCAACATTGATGCGTCGTTTAAATTGAGAACAGGATTCTATTTTTTATACCTAGGAGGCTCACGATGGCATTGCTAACCGTTCATACCTTTCCTGATCCGGTGCTGAAGCAGAAAGCTCTCCCGGTAGATGAATTTGACGAAAAATTATCTGAGCTCGCCGAGAACATGCTCGAGACCATGTATGAAGAAAGGGGGATCGGCTTGGCGGCCGTGCAGGTGGCCGTTCTCAAACAAATGGTGGTTGTTGATTTAAAAAGCGGAGAAGAAGATACCAGCCTCCGAGAACCGAGGATTTTTGTCAATCCCCGCATCGTTGAAAGAAGCGGAGAAACTATTTCGGAAGAGGGATGTCTGAGCGTGACTGAATTCAGAGCTGAAGTGAAAAGATCTGAATCGATCAAACTCGAATATCAGGATCTCCAAGGAAATCCCCAGACTTTGGAAGCAGATGGACTTCTTTCCATATGTATTCAGCATGAATTGGATCATCTCCAGGGCATTCTTTTCATCGATCATCTACCCTTGCTAAAACAGAAGATGGTGAAAAAACGCCTCGCGAAGCTTGCTCGTGAAGCCGCATGAGTTGCGGGAAATCATATATCATCCTTGCTTCAGTTTTGTTTCTGCTGTTCAGTTTCATAACGGAAGGAGCGCTTGCCCAAGAATTCAGTTACGCTCATGCAACTGTTATCACCCCAAAAGGAGTTTCCATTCCTGTTGAAGTTTCAGATACTCCGGAGAAGCGAAGTCTTGGGCTTGGAAAAAGAGATAAGCTGGAAAAAGGTTGGGGAATGCTGTTTGTTTTCGAAAAACGAATCCCTCACAGTTTTTGGATGAAGAATATGCGTTTCCCGATTGACATCATCTGGCTGGACAACCAGCGGATTGTTGAATTGGCTGAGAATGTTCCTCCACCCCAAGAAGGAGAATCTCCCAAGGTCATGGAACCCCGTCTTCCTTCCAATTTTGTCCTGGAACTTGAATCAGGTCGGGCAAGGGCTTTGGGACTCAAAGTGGGACAAAAGTTAAGCTATCAATTTTAAATCAATCTATGGAACAAACCGGCCCGATCTGTATTGTAGACGACGAGCAATCCATCCGGGAAACCCTTGAAGCGGTGCTCAAAGATGAAGGCTATCAGGTCGTTTCATCGCCCAATGCGGAACACTTTGAGCAGCAACTGAAGGAAATCACTCCATCGCTGGTGCTGCTTGATATCTGGCTTCCCGGAAGGGACGGCATGTCTGTGCTGGAAAGCCTTAGGTTGAGTCATCCCGACCTTCCGGTTTTGATGATGAGCGGGCATGCTGGAATCGAATCCGCTGTTAGTGCAATCAAACTCGGTGCGCGGGATTTTCTCGAAAAACCACTTCACCTGGAAGTGATTCTGGACAAGATTGCAACCATTCTATCCCGAAAACGTGTTCTGGTTTTGGATGAACTGCCATCGGACACACGGCTTGAAGAAGCCAAGATCATCAACCGCGTGATTCCAGAAGAATCCGTTTTCCTGGAAGATTCTGAAATATCCCAGAAAACCCTGAAGAAAAATGTAGTTCTCAACGGAAAAGGGTTGATGAGTGGAAGGAACACAGGAGTGATCCTGAGTCCGCTTCCGGAAAACTCCGGAATCATCTTCCGCACCCTGGATGGGATTTCGATTCAAGGCAATATCACTTCTCTGGAAAATTACGAACATGCTGTGGCAACCCACACCTTCACCGCCAACTCAACTGTTTTGGCTTCTCAAAACCGCAGGGTTCGTACGATTGAGCACCTGATGTCTGCACTCAACATGGAAGGCATTACCAATGTCTTGGTTAAAGTGGATGAGGAAGTACCAAATATCGATGGATCGGCAGCTGATTTTTGCAGATTGATCCAGGAAGCCGGAGTTGAAGAACAGAACGAAAAAGTGAAGATCGCGGTGGTCCACAAACACATTCAGGTGGGACTTGCGGAAAAGGACAAAAAACACCTTTACGTGGAACCCTACGATGGATTTGAGGTTCGCATGCGGGTCAATTACCCCGAACCGATCCTGGAACAGGAATGTGTTTTCAACCCCGAAAAGGAATCCTTCATTGAACGCATTGCCCCTGCACGTTCTTTCAACACCTTCGGAAATATTGAAACAGCGCAGAAAAAAGGCACCGTCGGCAGCGGCTATTTGAATTCACATATCATCATTCATGATGGAAAAGTGATCAACACCGATTTGCGTTTTGAAGATGAATTCGTACGTCACAAAATCCTCGACTTAATCGGGGATCTTTACCTTCTGGGGTATCCTCTTCGTTGCAGGGTCGTTGCCAACATGACCTCACATGGTTACAATCAGGCATTGGTTCAGAAACTGCACGTGGCATTGCATAGGCAATATCCGGATTTGAATCCTCAGATAAACTAAAAGAAATCAGATCACTTCAGGATGCGACACCAGTCCCGTTCCTACGCTGTCCAGGCACTTTACCAGTCTGAGATGCTCCAAAGCAAATCCATGCTTCATTGCGACCGTTTTTTGGAGCAGCTTGAAACAACCGATGAGACCAAGCAATTTGCAAGGGAACTGATTGATGGAACACTCACATTCCGGAAACAGATTGACCGAAGCCTGCGCAGGAATCTTGACCGCTGGAAGTTAAATCGTCTTAATTTTGTAGTACGAAATATTCTGCGACTCGCTGTCTTTGAAATGTGTTACCACAAACAAAGCTCCCACCAAGTGGTGATCAATGAAGCGATCGAACTCTGTAAGGATTTTGTGGATGATAGTTCACATGGACTGGTCAACAGTGTGCTGCAGAAGCTGTATGACGAAATTCAAAATCCAGAAAAAGCTTCGTCAGAAAAACCTGATAAAAATACTGCGGTTTCCAGTGAAAGCACGTCTCTTGAAGAGACCACTGGATGAAATCCATTTAAATTCAAAGGTTTTTCTCCTAATAATCTTCCCTAATCTGATCGATTCATCGGTGTAGACGGAAGATAAAAATTCCTCCCAGAAAAAGGGCTCCAATGATTGGAGTCACCATGAAAAGGATCAAACCGGCAATCACCAGCATAATGGTGGAAACGGTAAGTCCCAATGATCGTTCGGGAAAACTGAATTCCATTTTGTTGGATTGGGACTGATCTTCTGAATCGACTTCCCTTGCTGCCTCTTCTGTGATCCTCTTCATTTCAGAATCACTCAGGCCGTAAACTTCCTGAACGGCTTCCAATTCTGTTTCAAACTGATCGTTGCTGTCCCGGGTTTCCCTCAATGCTTCTGCTTTTTGCTGGATCCTTTTCAGCAACTCACGGTTCCGTTCCGAATGGTTCATGGATGGATTTGAAAAAATCTAGCAGTGTGTTTTGATGAGGGATTCATAATAGCTTATTTCTTCGGTCTTTCCCCGTTTCCGGAATCCATTCAGTAATATCTCACATTTTTTTTTCAGGACACGTCTTGTTGCCATTTCATCTTCCTTTTGGAGAGGGACATTAGCCAGGATTTTTTTGAGGGATTGGACGCGGAATCGGTCCATTCCCCAATATTTCCTCGAGAGTTGATCCGCATGTCCTCCGGAGCGGGTCATCAATGCTTCATTCAAAAATGATACTTGATGATGGGCGGTGATTCTGAGCCAAAGGTCATAATCCTCACAAACCGGTAACTCTTCATCAAAAAGTCCGCATTGTTCCAGCAATTCTCTTTTGAGCAATACGGTTGAGGGTGCCATAAGGCAAAGTTCTAGACTGGGCTGAAAGATCCATCCTTCGCGTTTTTGGTGACGGAGTTTAGGATTGATCCGCTTTCCATTGCGAATCCATATTTCATCAGTGAAATGGAGAAGATGTTCGGCACGTTCATAGGTGGCGTCAATTTGCTTCTCCAGCTTTTGAGGATGCCAGACATCATCGGAATCCAGAAAAGCGATCCACTCACTGTCGGTACTTCGGATTCCGCAATTTCGTGCATGACTTACACCAGCATTCTCCTTGAGCCGGAGGGTGTGAAATGAACCTGGAATGGAATCCAGAATATCAACCGTATCGTCTTCCGAACCGTCATCAACCACACAGAGTTCAAAGTCGCGAAAACTTTGCTTCAATACCGATTCAACTGCCAAGCCCACCGATTGACTCCGGTTGTAGCTTGGAAGGATAACACTGACTCGAGGCATTCCTGATCATACAATATCCGGAAGAGTGTTTTAAACCCTTCTATTGTTTGTCATACAAAGTTTCAATTTTACGAAACTTGAGCTTGGGATAGGCAGAGGATAGATTTTTCAGAAATTTAATGCCCTCAAAGAAGAATGACTTTAACAGCTATCATAATGCAGTTTCTGGCGCCTCCGCTGGTTTTCATCTGGCTTTCTGTGTTGGGTTTGCTGTTTTCATTCAGGCGCTTTGGTAGAGGATGTATGGTCCTCGGAATGCTGTTGCTGTTTTTTTCTTCGGTTCCTGGGATTGGGTTGTTCATTTCCATGCCATTCCTGGAAACGAATACAAACTGGTCTTTTGATGAATTAAAAGG
>LNZD02000028.1 GCA_001469005.2 SAR324 cluster bacterium lautmerah10 | reverse complement strand
GATCAACTTCATATTTGCGATTAACAGAAAAGAACTTAGCCAAATTTCCATCCAATCATGATTCACATACATTTTTAACTGTGACCGAACAACAACACTCTAAAAACTAACCTGAAACTTTTTCTTGACTTTTTTTAGAATTTTTATAAGCGTTTTCATTAAAATAACAGGTTTTTAGTCTATGTTATAATTAGCTGAATAGCGAAACATACCCACATTGTTTTACTTTCAGTTGGAATTTCTTCCATAAAACAAAGCGTTTGTCTTTAGTGTTCAAACATTGGACTTTGATTTGTTATCACTGCAGAACAATACCGATCATATCTTGTTAAGATTAAGCTCCTGTCAACACTCTCTGACTTTCAAAACTGTTTAAATCTATCCCTGTTGAAAGTACTTGATAAGCCCAGCAAGCCGAAATTCCATCCTTTGTCAATTGTCAGTTATAAATATGTTCTGTATGATCATTTTATTGAAAAATGCAACTAATGATTCTAATTCGTCAACCCTCGATTTAACGCATGTCCCATAAGCCTGTACCATCTGTAACGATCTCGATCATTGTCCCTCTGTATAACGAAGAGGGAAGTTTGAAGGTATTGCATCAACAAATCAGGGAAGAACTGACTGCGAAGGAGTTGGAACCATACGAAATCCTGTTCATCAACGATGGTTCGAAAGATAGCTCTGGGGAGTATATCGTAACGATGGATGCGGACCTACAGGACGACCCGAAGGAGATCTCCCGGTTCATCACTATGGCAGAGGAAAAGCAACTGGATCTAATTTCAGGCTGGAAACAGAAACGATACGATTCCCTGGAAAAACGAGTCCCATCCAAACTATTCAATTATGTGGTGTCAATCTTTGGGGGTATCAGGCTTCACGATTTCAATTGCGGCTTAAAATTTTATCGCAAAAGAGTGGTCAAATGCCTGAATCATCTAATTTATGGGGAAATGCATCGATTTATTCCGCTGTTGGCTTACTGGAATGGATTTGCAGTTGGCGAAATGGTCGTCCAACACAGGCCCCGAACTTTCGGAAAAAGCAAATACGGCCTGTTCCGTTATTTTCACGGATTAATTGACCTGCTTTCGCTTACTCTTCTCAATCGCTTTCGCACTCGTCCTATGCACATTTTCGGAGCACTTGGGATGCTCACACTCTTTCCCGGTATAATCATAAACATCATATTTCTTCTTGAATGGATCATAACCCAAGAATTACACGTCCGACCAATCATGATCATTGGGATTTCTTTGGTAACCGTAGCCATCCAGTTTTTCAGCCTGGGTTTCATCAGTGATATGATTCTTCAACGGAGCGCCCGCGAAATCACTTATAACTATAATGAGCTCTAAACAACTCAATCAAACGCACCCTCTAAATCCTCTGCATGAAACCATACTAGACAGATAATCTAGTAATGTTCTTTCCTAAGATCATCATTTGCTCTTTAGGTTTGCTTTCCAAACTTCATTACTTGCGAAAAAATGTGTTCTACTTTGAAACACCTTCTAATTATCATGAGAAAAAAATAGTCAAAAGCACTAGTAAGGATTTTCAAAGAAGCAAACTTTATTCAGTCAATATTCATCCAAGCTAAAACCCATATCCAATATAAACAGTCGTTTCTGAACCTTCTTGACTGAATCCCTGGTCGATGCGGAAGATAACGCTGTTGAAAAGAAAACGGGCTCCAAATCCGTAGGAATTCCGGAAATTTTTCCAGAAATTGGCTCCCATATCCGGGGAAACAGTTCCTTCCTCATAGAACACTGCGGCCTGGAAACCGGCGAAGGTTCCTTTTTCGACAATGAAATTAAAGGCATCCTGGGTTTCGAGGACGTACCATCTGAGTTCGACCCCACGGAAATTGGTATAGCTATCATAGAATCGGTTGGTCCGATAGCCACGCAATCGTTGCGTTCCGCCGAGGGAGGTGGCTCTCCCTCTTTCGGCTTCCGTCACCTGACGCTCGTATAACTCATTTAAAACCGACTGGCATCCTGGGGCCACGCTTTCATTACAGATGTAATTATCTGAATTGACGACTCCTGCCTTTCTCACATGAGAAGTTCCAACAAATTGATTCAGCACTAGGACTGCACGGTTTTCATCCAACAAAGGGATATATCCCGTCAGGTTGAAATCATCCTGGTAATAGGAAGAGGTTTCTCCTCGTGAGGCAGGCATATCCCAGCGTTCCCACTGGAAACGGTAACCAATCCGTGGATCACGCCTGTGATCGGTGTCATCAAGATAGATGCCGAAACGATGCCCCATTGGGTTTTCATTCAAATCCGCCCTTTGTGCTGAATAAAAGCTTCCATTAGGATCGACCAGCCCATAGGGGGTAACCCCGGAATTCACAAATCCGTAATAGAATTCCAATTGGTAGTCAGATAAATTCCATGACAATTCTGCCCCATGACCATAGATTTTACTGCCGAGAAGATAATAGGTTTGGTCAGGATCGGAATTGATCCCCCGTTCGCCCTCAGGCCAGGTTCCGTTTCGGATATCCGTGTAAAACAGGGATAAGGTTAAGCGTGGTGTAAAAACGGGGATATCGAGTACCGTCAGGAATTCAATTCCGAAATCCCCTTCTTCAAAATATTTTGCTTCTCCGCGCAAACTAACGGCCGTAATATCCACTTCGCTTCCACCAATTCCGGAAACGGTTGCTCCCAAGCCGTAAAAATCCTGCAATCCAGGAATACTGCCTGCCCCCGGGTAGAGAAAATAAGACAACTCAGGGTCCAGACGCGGCCTGCGTTCAAACACCAAGGCATGAGCATGCGAAAAAAATACAAATATGGTTATAAGCAACAGTAAGGATCTTCGCAGAAGCATTCCCAATATATCAATTGATAAGGTGGCTGAAATTAAACCACAGTAGTTTTTCACATTTCTCAGCATTTTTCTTCCTTTGTCTTGAGTCATCTGCTGTCAACTTGCCGTTTCAACCTTGAATGGATTAACTTATAGGGGTTTACGGAGTTTATTCTTTTTATAAGAGATAAGTCATTGAATTGAGTTACCCGATCCTTTGCAATGCGAAGAAATTATCCTGAAAAACCGGATAAGGTTTATTTTATGGGGACATGCCTTGCGGACATGCTTTACGCAGAAGCAGGATTGGCAGGAATCCGTCTAATGGAAAGGGAGGGTGTCAAAGTAATCTATCCCCGTGACCAGACCTGTTGCGGCCAACCCGCATTCAATTCAGGATTCCAGGAAGAAGCCCTGGAAGTGGTATTACATCTGATCCACTGTTTCCCGAAAGCGTACCCCATCGTGGTTCCATCCGGATCCTGTGGTGCAATGATGGTCCGGCATTATCCAGAACTCTTCGAAGGCCATCCGCTTGAACAGAAAGCGATCGAGTTTTCCTCGAGAATCTTCGAATTGAGCGAATTCCTGCATCATGTCCTGAAAATCAGCCTGAAAGACCAGGGAGTTCCGGTCAAAGTTACCTGGCATACATCCTGTCATGCAAAACGTGAATTAGGCTTGGGGGATGAAGCAAAACAGTTGGTGAAACAACTAGAAAACGTGGAATTGAAAGAACTGGAACGTGAAGATGAATGTTGCGGTTTCGGCGGCACCTTTTCCGTGAAACAACCGATGATATCAGGTGAAATGGTTCTGGATAAATGTTCCGATGTGCTCAAGACCGGATCAGATTACCTGCTCAGCGGAGACTGCGGCTGTCTGATGAACATCCAGGGTTCCCTGGAAAAGCAGCAATCCCGTGTGCAGTCGATGCATTTTGCATCTTTTCTTTGGGAGCGGACCCGTGGTTCCTGAAACTTCTTTCCATGGACAACCCCTGTCTGAAAAGGGTTTTCACGAAGCTTCCGGAAAAGCGCTGGGTCATGTTCCTAGATTCCGGAGAACTTGAAACACTTCGAAATCTTGCTGGAGGAATCCGCCGTGACACGGTTTCCCGCCTTCCTGACTTGCTTGAAGAACTCGAGCCCAACTGTCAACAAAACGGAATTCAGGTCCATTGGGCACAAACCACTGAGGAAGCGAATTCAATCGTCCTCAACATTGCCAGGAAAGCAGATGCCAAACTTGCGGTGAAAGGGAAATCGATGGTCTCGGAAGAAATGGAACTGAACCATTTTCTGGCAGAGAACGGCATCGAAGCTTTGGAATCGGATCTTGGCGAATACATCATCCAGGTCGATCATGAGTTGCCTTCCCATATCATCATGCCCGCGATCCACAAAAATCGGGAAGAAATTTCTGAGGTTTTCCAAAAGAAGGTTGCACCGGCAAAAAAAAGTGACACTGCCGAAGAAATGACGGAAACGGCAAGACAGGTTCTGAGAGACAAATTCAGAAGAGCCGAGCTTGGCATTTCAGGTGTAAATTTCGCAGTCGCGGAAACAGGAACTTTGTGTTTGGTGGAAAATGAAGGAAACGGACGCTTTTGTACCACCATGCCGAGGGTTCATGTTGCACTGATGGGCATTGAAAAGGTCGTCGGCAAACTCGAGGATCTCCCTCCTTTGCTGACGGTCCTCACCCGTTCCGCAACCGGCCAGCCGATCACGACCTACTTCAACATGATCAGTAGTCCAAGGCAGGATGGTGAAAAAGACGGACCCGAGGAAGTGCACCTGGTCCTGTTGGACAACGGCAGAAGCAGGATGTATGAAGACGAACTTCTGCGCGACACTTTGCTTTGCATCCGTTGCGGGGCCTGCATGAACCATTGCCCTGTCTATACCCGAATCGGCGGACATGCTTATCAGTCCGTCTATCCCGGACCGATCGGAAAAATCCTCACCCCCCAGTTGGAAGGAATTGACACGGCCGGTTACCTGGCGGATGCCTCGAGTCTCTGCGGAGCCTGTGTTGAAGCCTGCCCGGTGAAAATCCCAATCACCGACATTTTACTTAAATTAAGGCACAAAAAGGCTCAGAGCAAAAAAGAACATCACTGGACTGAACTTGAAGGCGCAAAGAATCTGTTCGAAAAAATCACCTGGAAGGGCTGGAAATTTGCCTTCAGTCAACCCTGGTTTTACCGAATGCAGGCATCGATTCTAAGCCGCACAGCTCAATTCCTCCCGGATCAACTCCCGATGCTCCGGAGCTGGAGCCGTTTCCGGATGGTTCCGCGTTTTTCTGAAAAGCCTCTGCACCAACTGGTGGAAGAAGCCGGTATTGCGGAAGAATAAGATGGATACCAGCCGCTCCCAAATTCTGAATGCATTGCGGAACTCCCGAACCGGGATTCCTTTTTCAGAATCCCAGGATCTTCCAAAGATTCCAGTACCGGAATGGAACCTTGAAGAAAAGGTTGAGCGTTTGAAAAACAGGATGGAAGCCGTTCATACCGAAATCCATGAATGCACTGAAAAAGGATTCGGGAAAATCTTCAGGGAAGTGATCAAGCAAAAAAAGATCACGAATCTGCTCTACGGCAAAAAAACCAATTGGGGAAACAAACTCGAGGCAATGCGGCAACGCGGTCCGAAGACGATGCCGGAACTGATTCCCTACCAGAAAAAGATTGAAGACTGCAAAGAAACCCTGTTCTCCGTCGATGCAGGCTTGACTCAGACTATGGGAGCCATTGCCGAAACCGGAAGCCTGATCCTGAAACCTGATGGACAGGAACCCCGACTACTTTCGCTGGTGCCCCCGATCCACCTGGCGGTACTGGATTCAAAAAGGATCTATTCCACCTTCGGCGAAGCCATCCGTGAAGAGGGGTGGAGCAGACCGATGCCAACCAATGTTCTGCTCATTTCAGGGCCTTCCAAAACCGCAGACATCGAACAAACCCTGGTCTACGGGATTCACGGACCGAAGCAGTTGATCCTTTTCCTGATTCGTTGAAGAAGAAAAATGTCGACGAAAACCATCAACATCGATGAAAAGCTTTATGAGTACCTGCTGAACAATTCCCTCAGAGAACCGGAACTTCTGAAAAAACTGAGAGAAGAAACGGCATTGATGCCCAGCGGGTTGATGCAGATTTCACCGGAGCAGGGCCAATTCATGGGGCTTTTGGTTCGCTTAATCGGAATCAGAAGGATTCTGGAAATTGGAGTCTTTACCGGTTACAGTTCACTCGCGATGGCGTTGGCACTTCCTGAGGATGGAACGATCGTCGCCTGCGACATCAGTGAGGAATACACACGTACTGCAAGAAAATACTGGAAGGAAGCCAATGTTGATTCACGGATCCAATTGAAAATCGGGCCCGCTATCGATACGCTTCAGGAACTTTCTCAGGATGACAAACTTGAACCCTTTGATCTCGTCTTCATCGATGCCGACAAGGGCAATTACTCGAATTATTATGAAGCGGGCCTGTCCCTGCTTAGGAAAGGAGGATTAATTCTGGTGGACAATGTGCTTTGGAGCGGGAAGGTTGCCGACCCGGAGAATCAAGAAGAAGATACGGTTGCCATCCGTGAATTCAATCAAAAACTCCATCAGGACGATCGGATCGATCTCAGCCTGCTTCCCATCGGAGATGGACTCACCTTCGCCCGCAAGCGCTGAATTGTTTTTTTCATGAAACAATCGGATGTGATCATCATCGGTGGGGGAATCCTCGGTCTTGCTACCGCTCACGAACTCAGTCGTCTCCACCCCCACCTGAGCCTCACCCTGCTCGAAAAAGAAGAAAAACTGGCTCAGCATCAGACAGGACACAACTCGGGAGTGCTCCATTCGGGGATTTATTACCGACCGGGTTCCTTGAAAGCGGAAAACTGCCGTGAGGGCAAAAGACGTATCGAACAGTTCTGCGCAGAAGAGGGAATCTCCCACGAAATTTGTGGGAAAGTAATTGTTGCGGTTGATGAAACCGAACTCCCCGCCCTTGAGAACATCTACCAGCGGGGTGTGGAAAACGGGATCCTCTGTGAAATGATCGATGCCCAGAGACTGCATGAACTGGAACCTCATGTGAACGGCATCAAGGCAATTCATGTTCCCGAAGCAGGGATCGTGGATTACCGTCAGGTATGTGCCCGGATGGCAGAAAAGGTGGAGTCTAAAGAAGAAAACCAGATTTTCCTGGCATCGAAAGTGGTTCAGATGAGCATGTCAGGTGACCGGGTCGTTGTCTCAACTGCAAGGGGCGAACACGAAGCGCGTTTCGTGGTCAATTGTGCAGGTCTTCATTCTGACCGGGTCACCTCCCTGACCGAGACGCCCAAAGCCAAGATCATTCCATTTCGGGGTGAATACTTTGAGGTAATCCCGGAAGCCCATCACCTCTGCAGGAATTTGATTTATCCTGTTCCGGATCCAAGTTTTCCTTTTCTCGGGGTTCATTTCACCAGGATGATTGGAGGAGGGCTGGAATGCGGACCAAACGCGGTTCTGGCATTTGCCCGTGAAGGCTACACACGCACCAACGTCAATTGGAAAGACCTTGCCGAAACTTTGAGCTATCCGGGATTCCTCAGACTTTCCGCAAAATACTGGCGTACCGGTCTTGGAGAAATGTGGCGTTCGTTCAGTAAGGGCGCTTTTGTCCGAGCACTGCAGAGACTGGTTCCGGAAATCGAAGAGCATCACCTGGAAGCCGTTCCTGCAGGAATCCGGGCTCAAGCCGTGACTCCGGAAGGTAAACTGGTCGACGATTTTCTGATCCAGGAATCCTCGCGGGTCATCCATGTCGGCAATGCGCCTTCTCCTGCGGCAACCTCATCACTCAACATCGGACGCCTCATCGTCGAAAAACTCGAGGCACATTTTTAAACACTCTCATCCGGAGAACCGGATGCTCTATCGTTTGCTGCGACCGCTTCTCTTTCGCGGAGATCCTGAACAAACCCATGAACGGGTTCTTGCAACAGTAGACGGTCTTTCCTCCATCAAGGGTTTCAATTCACTTTCAGAAAAGATTTTCCGATGGGAATCCCCTTTATTGGAAACCCAATTGTGGGATCGTGTGCTTCCCAATCCTGTCGGGCTGGCAGCGGGTTTTGATAAAAACGGGAGAATCATCGATCCCCTCTTCAACCTCGGATTTGGATTGGTCGAGGTGGGCACGGTGACTCCGTTTCCCCAACCGGGTAATGAAATTCCCAGACTTTTCCGATTGCCGGAAGACCGGGCCCTCATCAACCGTCTTGGATTCAACAACGATGGGCTGGAATCTTTAATCGAAAAACTTCAGGCAAGAAAGTCCCACGGGATTCTTGGGATCAACCTTGGAAAAAACAAAGACTCTCCATTGGAACATGCGGTGGAGGACTACCTTAAGGGACTTTCCGCAACCCATGCCTGGGCAGATTATTTCTGCATCAACATCAGTTCGCCCAACACTGAGGATTTGAGACAATTGCAGGAAGGGGATCAACTCAGCAGGCTTTTAGAACAACTCTGTAGCCAGAGAGAAATGCTCGATCGCGAAGCCGGAAAGAAGACGCCTCTGCTGATCAAACTCGCGCCGGACTGGGAAGAAGAGGCACTCCAGAAAAGCATCGAGCGGATCAAAACCTTTCCCCTGGACGG
>LNZD02000027.1 GCA_001469005.2 SAR324 cluster bacterium lautmerah10 | reverse complement strand
GTATTTTCAAGCAAACCGTGACTAAGATTCAAAATATGGTTCTTTCCCCCAGATTGCTTTAGGCAATTTAGGGTAGCGTCGGAGATTTTATCAAGATCACCTTCAGCAATAATCCGGTTATCCACATTGCCCTGGAAAATCAGTTCTGGAAATTGCTCAATTGCTTCAGAGAGATCAACTACATTTCCAACGCTGAGGGCTGCAGCACCGCTGGAAGCCATGAGTTCAAGGTCTGAAAATTCTTTGGCAAAAAGGATGGAGGGAACGTCCCGATTAAGATTTCGGAAAATTCGTTCGTGGCATGGAAGGGCCCACTTTTCATAGAAAGGTTTCGGCATTGACTCTGCAAAGGATTCAAACAGTTGAACCACATTCGCACCGCTTTCGATTTGGTAGTTCAGGTAATCAACCGTGACAGACGTTAATTTGTCTAACAGGGATTTGGTAAATCCCGGATGGTCGTCCATGAAATCAAGGATTTCACTTACTTTGGGGTTGGGACTTTTGCCTGCAATCATGAACAAAGCTAAAGTCACCGGAGCACCCGCGAACCCGAGTAAGGGCAAACTTCCTTCAAGTTCGGTCTTGAGTCCGTTGAGGATGCGTCCAACACTTTTCAAATCCCTTGCCGGTTCAGGAATTTTGAGCTGATGCACTGAATCCAGACTGGTGATGGGGTGTTCGAGGACCGGTCCAGGTTTAAATTGAAATCCGGCACCCATGGGTTCGAGAGGAGTAAGGATATCCTGGAACATGATGATTGCGTCGACCCCGAAACGTCTGGGCAGGAGTGATATCCGGATTGAGAAGTCCACATCACGAAAAACATCTTCCAAAGACCGCCCATCTTCCTCACGGAGACGACGGTATTCAGGATCGCAGCGGCCTGCTTGGCGCATCAACCAGACGGGCACTCTCTCAACCGGTTGCCGATTGAATACCCTTGGAATCAAATCGTTTTTGAGTTTAGGGAAATGAAAGGCTCTTTTGTTATTCATGAATGATCATCCAATTTTTAAATCATGAGATGATAGAAGGTTCAATGTTGACTGTGCTGAAGGCTTGAATGACCATGAAGGTTCTGAATTGTAAAGCAAGCCGTTTTCAAATTCATCAATATGCAGCGTTCAGGATATAAGTGTCTCAAATGTGATGACAGCGGGATACGACTCAGTATATTAGCCCGCAACCGATATGCTCAAGCGACTCTCTGTGATTGTGTCAAGATACCCTGCCCCACCTGCAAGGGAAGCGGGTTTCTCCTGGAAAATGATGAGCAGCAGCGTGAAATTGCCATAACCTGCCCGGATTGTGAAGAACGTGAACGCAGGATCAGGCTTTATAACAGCGCACGTGTTCCAAAACGTTTTGTTAACAGCCGCCTTCAACGGGAGCACCGGGATGATTCCAATACGGAGATTTTCGACCTCCTCGAATTGATCGTTCGCAATCTACCGGATTTTCTCCATGGATTGGATTTGCAAAGACCTGATGACGAACTTTTCAAGGGAATGGTGTTGATGGGACCCCCGGGTACGGGAAAAACCCATCTGATGACGGGATTTACTTATCAATGCACGGTCATGCTCGGAATTTCCTGTGTCTTCCAGGGTTTTTCTGAACTGCTTTCCGAATTGCGGCAAGGCTATTCTGACGGTAAATCTGATGTTGAAATCATTGAACCCCACCTGAGAGCAGATCTGCTGATCATTGATGACCTGGGGAAAGGCCGTAATACGGATTGGGAACTGAGTATTCTCGACACCTTAATTTCTGAAAGATACAACCGGAACCAACTGATCATGGCCACCACCAACTTCACTGAACAAGAAGAAACCACTCTGAAGGAACGGAGTTTGGCGGGTGACAAAGCCGACAAGGAACATTACATCAGCGATACGATCCGAAAAAGGGTGGGAGAGAGAATCTACTCCAGACTTCAGGAAATGTGTTATTTCGAAAATCTGAGTGGACCCGACCGGAGAACCGAAGACGTGTTATGAGTGTCGAAAGAATATTCAGGTCAATCCGGAGGTTTCCGTAAATCCGAACATCAGGTTCATGTTCTGGATCGCCTGCCCTGATGCGCCTTTGACAAGATTGTCGATGCTGGTTTGGACCAGCCATTGGCTTCCACTGGAATCGGACGCCCATCCTATTGCACATCGGTTTGAATGGACCGTGGAACGAAGATCGGGAAGTTGACCCTTCGGCATGATCTGGATGAAAGGATTCTCTTCCGAGAACGCATTGAAGCGTTCCTCTATTTCCGATTCATTGATTCTGCGATTGAAATGAAGATAAATCCCGGAAAGGATGCCCCTGCTTAAGGGCAGCAGGTAGGGCGTGAAAACCGGCTCACCCATGTTTTTACTTTCGAAAGGACTGAGATCCTCCAAATACTGTTTAATTTCAGGCTGATGCTGGTGTTTGAAAGCCTTGTAAGCTTTGAAATTTTCATTCACTTCCACATAATTGGTCGCATCGTCCTCAACCCTTCCTCCTGCTCCGCTGACGCCGGACTTGGCATCAATGATCGGCGGCCTGTCCAATGATTCCAGCAGATCGCCAAATGGGAGGATTCCGAGCAGTGCTCCTGTGGGATAACAGCCTGGATTGGCAACCAGACGCGCATCACTCAGGGATGAACGAAAATATTCCGGGAGTCCGAAAACGGCTTCCTGCAGAAGTTCCGGAGAACTGTGCTTGAGTGCGTAACTTTCCTCAAAAATTTTGATGTCACGGATGCGATAAACTCCGGAAAGGTCAATGACGCGGATACCCTGTTCCAAGAGTTTCGGAGTATATTCAAGGCTTGCCTTGTTTGGAACCGCGAGGAAAACCACATCACACTCAGAAAGATCCGCATCATGCCCGCTGAAAATGAGGGACGATTCCGGAAGAAAAGGAAATGCTTCATGGATTCCCTGATGCTGAAATTTTGTACTGGTCGCTACCCGGACTTCAGCTTCAGGATGTCCTGCCAGCCTTTGGAGCAGTTCCTGCCCGGAAAGACCGGCAGCACCAAGGATTCCAACTTGAATCATCAGCCAAGGACTTGTTGATATTGTTCCTCGCTGAAACCAACCAGGATATCACTCCCTATCTTCCAGGTCGGTGCTCGGAGGTTTCCGCTGGGGCCCATCACGGTTTTGAGAATCTCCTCCCGATCATCGGATTTTGGATTCCAGCTGATGGTCTTTTTGCCTTTCGCAACGTGAATTGAGCTTGCGCTCTTGATCATTTCCCAGGCTTGATTTGCATCGATTTTTTCTTTTGATGCGTTAGTTATTTCATTCACTGAAATGTTATTTGCGTCAAGAAACTCTTGCGCTCGCTTGCAGGTCTTTCAACTATTTCTGAAATATCCCCAGTCGACTTTGTTGCCCATAGATGCTCCTGTTAGAGTTGAATAATTGTTTCACTTTATCGTTTCATTGATTCAGACTCAATGCCTTTGCGTTTTCACCAAAATTATCATTTGATGCTCTTTTCGCACGGATCTTGATTTTTTTGATAAGTAATATATAAATCCTAAATGGTGGTTTCTTTGGTTAGATTGTGATTATGAGTCATTGATATTATTAGACAATTTTAAATATTCAAAATATTCCATGAAAAAAAACAGCCTCACCCTTTCGCTTCCGGAATGGATCGATGACTTCCTGAAACAATATCAGTTTCCACTGGTCAGCAATGAAGAGCGGATGCGGTTTGTACTGAAATTGACCCTGCAAAATATCGAAAAAACAACCGGGGGACCCTTTGGCGCAGCAGTCTTTGAAAGGGAATCAGGACAATTGGTTTCGGTCGGGGTGAACGTGGTTTTAAATCAAGGCTGTTCTGCGGCTCATGCAGAAATGATGGCTATCATGCTGGCACAACAGGAACTGGGCACCCATGACCTTGGAATCGCCGATTTGCCGGAATTTCAATTGGTCACCAGCGGAAAAATGTGTGCGATGTGTCTGGGCAGTGTGGTCTGGTCCGGAGTTAGTGAAGTGCTTGCGTCCGCCCAGCCGGAAGATGTGGAAAACATTGTTGGATTTGATGAGGGGCCTGCACCTGCCGATTATGACCAGCAGTTGGAAAAACGTGGAATCAGCATCATTCCTTCGTTTCTCCGGGAAGAAGGATGTGCAGTCCTGCAAAGGTATGTCGAATTGGAAGGTGTTGTTTATAATCCTTCCCGGAACTCCTGAGTCATCTTTGTTTCACAAAATTTTTCCGCCGGAGACGATCTATAGCCGGGGTATTGGCTTGTTCGAGATCCTCTTTGGAAAAGATCCTTTTGTCCATCAAGACAGTTTCTAAGACTTCCTCTTCAATTTCGTTCATTGCCCAGATGGGATGTGAGAGTTCCTTTCCATTTCCAATATCTTTCAGCAACTGGACCTTCCATCCAAGGAACCGGTTTTTCTGATTGGTGGAACTGTAAAGACATCGAATAAGGTAGAATCTCTCCCATTCCGGAAGCCATACGCCTGACTGAAAAACGGCCTGTTCAATCTCGGTTTCCGGAATCGGGTAAAACTCCGGGGCACAAAAACCGTATTCATATTTTTTTTCCCGAACAGCAATTTTTCCGGAAGTATTAAGCATTTCCCATGGGTAAACGGTAAAGTCATTCTGAAGAGATGCTTTATCGATTTCCTCTGTTAATGCTTGATCCATATCCCTGAGCACCAAAATTTTTCCATCTTCCAGATCATCTTCCAGCATACGTATGATTTGAAAAGTTTCCTTACCTGCTTCTTCAGGATTGGAAAACCTCATTTCCTTCCAAATCTCGGGTCCAAAATTCTTGAAAAAATCTCCGGATATCTTCTCCATGATCTCCTGTCTTGAATTGGCACAGACGAAAAGGAATGATGCTTTTTCTTCTTCAAGACGAATCACTTTAAAGATCTGATATCCATCCAATGTCAGGATTTTTTTCCATCCGGTTTGTTTTTCCCGAAGCCAATGCCTCAAGGGTTTGATTTTTCTCCATGCATCAAACACGGGCTGAGCCTGAAGACAAAGCTCCTTTCGTTGGGGTTTGAGCTGATTATTGTTGAGATCAAGAGGAAGGAAGAGGTCAGGAATTTGAAAAGGAGCAAGGGTTCTTTTTAACAATCTTATCAGCGAGGCTTCATTCAGGTCCTCTTTAGCAGATGAGTCTTGGGAAGTACTGATTTTCAAAAAAGCAACCGGACGGTTTCCAAATTCAGGATCCTGAACGGGAACGACGATGCTCTGCTCGATTCCGGGGATTTCGGACAATCGTTCTTCAATTTCCTGCGGTTGGATGTTCTCTCCTCCCGAAATGAACATGCTGTCCTTGCGTCCGGTCATTTTCAAAAGTGGTTCGGCTCCAGGATTTTCGATCCATTCTCCCAGATCACCGCTGGCAAACCATCCTTCATCATCAAAGGGCTGATTCAGTTTCAATGCTTTGGATTGATTCGAACCCTTGTCGTTTTCAAGATACCCCAGGAACCGTGATTGACCCCGGACCAGGATTTCACCATCCTCTGCCAGTTTGACCTCCCGGTAAGGAAGAACTTTTCCGCAGGCGGTCCAGGTATCCTGGATTTTTTTAGGTTGGGAAGTTGCGACTTGGGAGCACATTTCCGTTGATCCATAACTGGTTCTTAACGGCAGCCCCAATCTTTGGGCACGTTCAATTAATCCATGCGATTGAGCCGCCCCGCCGAGCAAAATCATTTTCATTGATTTCAGAAACTGCTCTTCATCGTTTTCCATCATCCTGAAGAGTTGAGTTGGTACCACTGAAAGATGGGTGATGGCTAGCTGATGAAGCTGATTTTGCCAATTTTGGTTTGAATCAGGAATCACTACAGTTGCTCCTGAGAGCAGACAACGGAACAGGATTCCAAGACCTCCAACGTGAAAGAGGGGTAACGAAAGCAGCCATCTATCCCCAGGAACAAGACTCATCTGCTGATTCGCTCCCAAAGCGCTGTAACAGAAATTCGCCAGAGAAAGCACGGCCCCTTTTGGTATTCCAGAACTGCCTGAAGTGAAAATAACAGCAGCAGCTTGAAAGGGGTTGATGGTTCTAAAAGTATTATTTTGAATGCCAGTTTGTTTCTCTGGAATGGAATCAGGCAGGCTGACCTTGATTTCCGAAGGAACTTCTTGAAAATCGTCTTCTGAGACTAAGATAAATCGGCTCCCACAGGAGCTCATCAGTGACCAAATTCTGTTTTCAGGGAAAGAAGGGTTAACCGGAACCGCAATGGATTTCCGCATCCACAAAGCCCACAGAGCAACCATTAAGCTCACCTGATCCTTACTTTTTAGAAAAACCCTGTCTCCCGGTTCCGTTTCCAGTTTTTCAGAGAGCAAAGAGGCTTTTTCAAAGAACCTTGAAAAACTCAGACTGGAATCCGGAGATTCGATCAAGGTCCGGTCAGACCACCGGCTGAGAATCGTCTCTATCAGATGTGCAGATACATTCATCCAGAAACTTGAAAATAAAATTGAAATGCCGTTTAGATTTGAATCAAAAAATCACTGAGAACTTCAGAATCAAAGCTGCCGGAAGTCCTTATTTCTGCCCTGATGCTTTGAGATTGGGGCCAGGTTTGATTAAAAATATACTCCCCATTTGTTAATTGAAAAGGAGGATCGATCACATCGGTTTGAAAATTTTGGAAAGTGTCCAGGCCTGCCGGAGTTGGTTCAGGAATCATGGATGCATTCATCAGCGCAATCCATTTGAGCCCAAGGCCGCTTTCCAGACAACTTGTGAAAGTAACACCAAGATTATTTTTTGAAGCAAAATCCACCCACTTTTGACAGCTTTTCCAACCTCCCAGCCTCGAAGGTTTCAGTATTAGTGCGGCAATATTGGATGTTGGAAGGAATTCAGGATTTTCAGTATTAAAAAGGGTTTCATCCAGAGCTATTGGAAGGTCCGATTTTTCCAGGAATGATTCGAGTTGCTCAGGATTTTTGAGAGGTTCTTCGCAGTATTCTATCTTGATTCCCTTAATGCCTGATGCGAATTCAAGGGCTTCGTCCAATGTCCATGCTCGATTTGCGTCCAGCCTTAGAGAAATGTTTTGTTTCAAATGAGTTTTAAGTATCAAAATCCGCTTTATTTCTTCTTCTATGGTTTTGACCCCGACTTTCATTTTCACTGCTTTGTAGTTCGCCTCGTTTAGTTGTTCTGCAAGGGTTTTTAGATCATCGAGGTCCGAAGTGAGCAGAGCATTGACCGGTAAAGGTTTAAGTTTTTTGGGAAAGAATTTCTGATCCTGGATTTTTGCTAGATAGCCATTCCAGGCCATTTCCAGACCGAAGCACACGGAGGGCAACACTTTTAATTCGGCTTTTTTTCCTTCCAGGATATTGACCAGATTTTTTTCCGCATCTTCCAGGCTTTCCAAGTGAACTCCTGTGAGCGGAGCAATTTCTCCTTCTCCATGGTTTCCCTGAGCATCCTTAATCTGAAGGATCAGTCCTTCACGGAAAGTAAGAGCTCTTCCAAGCATCCGCATTGGGCGGTGAAAAGGAAGTTTGTATTGGAAAAGAGTCCAGGTCAGGGTTTTCAAAGGTTTTAACCGATCAGCCAGCCAGCTGAAAAGAGGATGCTGAAAATCAGAAGGACTTTTCCGGTTTTCGCGAGGGTGTCATTGAGCATTTCACCTGAAGTTCCGGAAATGACATCCCTTATTGGGAAAAAAGCCGGAATCACTGCAAAGGAAGCGATTAGGGAAAACCAGTGATTCTCCAGCATCACTACCAGAAACAGGGGAATGAAGAGTCCTCCAAGGATGCAAAGAGTGTATTCGATTCGTGCAAAGCGGTACCCGAAGCGAACTGCCAGTGTCCTTTTCCGGGCTTTGATGTCTGTAGGGATGTCACGGAGGTTGTTCACGGCAATCAGGGCAGTAGAGATTAATCCCGGTGCCAGTCCCGCAATAAACACCTCTTTTGAAAATTCCAAAGCCTGAACATAATAGGTTCCCAGGGTCGCGACGGGTCCGAAGAAAATGACCACAAATACCTCCCCTAAACCGAGATAGGCCAATGGATAGGGTCCTCCTGTGTAAAGGATGCCGCATATTACAGAGGCGATTCCAATCAAAACGATGGGCCAGCCTCCACGAAGAACCAGAAAAATTCCGATGATTACTGCTGCAGCAAATACCAGAAGACTGCTTCTCAAAATAATTTCCGGACGAATCCAGCCTGCCTGGGTTGCACGTGCAGGGCCGAGTCTCTCTTCCGTATCCGCTCCTTTGACAAAATCAAAATAATCGTTTGATAAATTGGTTCCGATCTGTATCAAAAGGGCTCCCAGTAGAGCCGCCAAGGCCGAGAACAAATGACCCTTTTCAGCTTCAAAGGCCATCGATGTTCCAATTAAAACAGGAGCAATCCCAGCCCCAAGGGTCTTGGGCCTTAACGCGAGAAACCAGGATTTCCAGACTGGGGTGCTGGAGCTTTCAGAAGATAACGGATCTGGAGAAGCCACTGGTTGCAGGATTCCCCAAGTTAGGGGTGGCGGGTAAAGCGGCTGAAATCCGGTGGGCGTTTTTCGAGGTAGGCATTTCGTCCTTCCTGGCCTTCTTCGGACATATAAAAAAGCATGGTTGCATTGCCTGCCAGTTCCTGCAGGCCGGCTTGGCCGTCGCAGTCAGCATTCATTGCGGCTTTCAGGCACCTGAGAGCAATTGGTGACATTCTCAGCATCTCCCTGCACCATTGAATGGTTTCCTCCTCGAGTTGGGCCAAAGGAACTACGGTATTGACAAGACCCATTTCAAGAGCCTGACGGGCATCGTACTGGCGGCAAAGAAACCAGATTTCTCTGGCTTTTTTCTGCCCAACAATCCTTGCCAGGTAACTGGAACCATAGCCTCCGTCGAAGGAACCGACCTTGGGCCCGGTTTGACCGAACACAGCATTGTCTGCAGCAATACTGAGATCGCACATCACATGCAAAACATGACCTCCGCCGATGGCATATCCTGCAACCATTGCAACGACGGGTTTTGGACAACTCCGGATCTGTCTTTGAAAATCGAGGACATTCAACCTCAGATGGCCTGTTCCCGAATCCTGATAACCGGCATCACCTCGGATCCGTTGATCTCCTCCGGAACAAAATGCTTTTTCTCCAGCACCGGTTAGAATGATGACTCCAATTCCCGAGTCCTCACGTGCATCTTCCAAAGCCTGCTGCATCTCCCTGACTGTCAAAGGTCTGAAGGCGTTTCTAACTTCCGGGCGGTTGATGGTGATCTTGGCGATGCCTTCTTCGGATTTTTCAAAAATGATATCTTCAAATTCGAGGGCTTTTTTCCAATATTCTGAGTTCATAATGATTTATCTATTTTGGATTGCAGCAGTGGTTTCTGGTTAAATTTATCTATTCTGGTGAAGAAATTCAGTCCATTCCTTTTGAACGCGGATATTGTCTTCCTTCAAAGTATTGACTTCAATGATGCATGATTTATCAGCACTAGCCTGTTTCAGGTAGATCGATTCGAATTCTTCAGGTGATTCAGGATGAAAATAGGGTAATTTGAACATCTTAGCTGCATCTTTGAATTCAAGCGAGTGCGGTGTTGAAAAATAGGTTTCAAAGATATCTTTGTGTTCTGAAATAGGCAAAAAGGAAAAAATACCTCCGCCATGATTATTCAGAACAATCAAAACAATGGGTTTGGGGCTTTCAGAAATCAGTTTGAGCGAATTCAAATCATGCAATAGAGAGAGGTCTCCCAAAAGAAGTGTCAAAGGCTGGTTCAGCCCCTTAGAGTAGCCCGCTGAAGAGGCAACCAGACCATCGATTCCGCTGGCTCCGCGATTAAGGCCTACCTTAACTTCAGATCCGTTTCCGCTCCCATAAAAATCAACTTCTCTTACTGGAAGACTGTTTCCTAAAAAAAGCGCATGAGATTCAGGAATGATTTTGGTCAGAGTACGCACCAGCTTCATTTCTGAAAAAAGTGGGTGATTCGTAACAAATTGCTCCATCAGCTTTTCTATTTTATTCGATTGATCCAGCCAATGAATGGTCCATTCTGATTTTTTTCGCTTCTTGAGTTTTGAAATCATTTCACTGCAGAAATCTTCCACTGAGGTTTCGAAAACACTTCGAAACCGATTGGTTGGATCCAGTCTGGAAGGCCCTTCTTTAATCCAAATCAGGGTATCTGCAGGAAGTTTTTCCATTTCTCCCAGCCAGCGTTTGGATGTCGGTGCAAAACCGAGATGAATTACCTTCTGCGGAGGGTGGGATTTTAAAAAATCAGAATCTATTAGAAGTTGATCATAGTAAGTAACCCGGTTAGGAAACTCTGGCCCGAGACGTAAACCAGAGGCAATGTCTGCAAAGACAGGCCAAGCCAAGTCATTTGCCAACTTTTTGACTGTTGAAATACTTGTGGGAGGAATACGTCCGATACTGAGGATTCCTTGTTCAGGAAGATTTTTTGCGAAATTTTCTAATAACTTTGCATCTGCACTTATTTTGGGAAGAGGATGACTTATCCAGGGTTTTTTTTCAGCTTTCCAACTTTGCAGATCGGGGTCGTGAATGAATTCTTCCGGTTTCTGGGTTTTTGGAAGGAGAAACGGTTCCCGGAAAGGGAGGTTCAGATGGACAGGACCAGGAAGCGGATAACGGGCAAGGTGAACTGCCTGGTCGATACATGAAAAAAGAGTGCTTGCAGGGAGTTCGGGACCGGGACAGCCTGGATCAAAAAACCAGCGTACATGGGATCCGAACAGTTGATTTTGATTGATGCTTTGATTTGCGCCTGTTTGCTGAAGCTCTGGGGGTCGGTCTGCAGTCAGCACAATCATTGGAATCTGTTCCACGGAAGCTTCAACGATTGCGGGCAGGTAATTGGCGGCTGCTGTTCCGGAAGTGCAGATCAAAACTCCAGGAGTTTCTGATCCACGAGAATACCCGAGCGCATAGTATGCTGCAGCTCTTTCATCGTAGATAAGATTTATTTCTGCTTCTGGATGCCTTGCCGCAGCGACAGTGAGAGGCGTGGAGCGTGAGCCAGGGGAAATACAGAAAAGTTTTAAGCCGCAGCGGATCAGTTCCTCAATGATCCACTCACCCCAGAGCGTATTCCAGAGGGCGGCGTTGCCGCTCACGCGGGCTCCAAAATCGATTCCCAGTTACGCAATTTAGCGTCGATTTCATTTCATTCGGAATCAGGATCTGAACCCTGGACAATTCCAGCCCCAGTATAAATTCTCAGGACTTTATGATTGATTTGAGCAGAACGGATTCCAACAGCAAATTCAGCTCTATTTTTACTGATCCATCCAATTGGGCCTGCATACCAACCCCGATCGAAGTTTTCTAATTGTTCAATGCTGAGTCGAGCTTTCTCATCTGGAATTCCACAAACCGCAGGGGGGGGGTGAATAGCATTGATCAAAGTTGATTCGCCATGGTCAGGGTTCAGATGACCCTCTATCCGGCTCAGGAGGTGTTGAACTTGTCTCAATTTCAAAATTTCACGATAACTTTTCCTTGTAATCTTATCGCAAAATTGATTCAGGACACTTTCGATTCTTTCAAGTACCAGATCATGTTCCCGAACTTCTTTTTGTGATTGCAGTAATTCCAAAGCAAGATTCTTGTCCTCTTCATAATTGGTTCCCCGAGGTCTTGTGCTGGCTACTGCTTCGGTTTCAATTTTCCGTGAGTGCCTTTTGTATAGCCGTTCTGGACTGATCCCCATCCATGCATGGTCTTTGTCAAACTGGAAGCAGTACTGATACGCATTTGGAGCTCGATCTCTCAAACGAAGAAGGAATTTCAACGGATCGTAAGCTTCCTGAAGTTGATATTCTGTTTTTCTGGCGAGAACTATTTTATTCAGTGTTCCCGATTTAATTTCAGAGAGGGCTTGATTGACGTTGTTACACCAATTTTCGTATTCAGGTTTGTGATGCTTTTTGAGGAACTGGAAATTCGATTCCAAAACGTTGTTTGAGTCTTCTTCAGATAATTCTGAAATTCTCCTTCTCAATCCTTCCAGCGATCGATTTTTATCAAGTACGACAGCATTTAAATTACATGCGAGACGAGTTTCTTTTCCATCTCGAATCAATTCGATTTCGGGAATGACAAAACGTGCTTGTTTCCATGATTTCCATTCGTCGGAGATAGAGTCAGAGGAAAGGTTGAAACGAATTCCACCAAAAATCCTGACACCGTCTGATGAATTATTAAGGAGTCGACGGATTCGTTGCAGCATCAGTTCGATGGAAGAGCCATGTTCACTTTCAAACACCAGGCATTCCCCTACCCCGGCAATGGTTTCTCCTCCTTCTCGTTCCCTCCAGAAGTGTTTTTTGTTATTTTTTTGCGTATGAAGCCAGCTCAAAGGATCCTCTACAGAAGCCTTGGTCTCTAACCGGATGATTCCTTCACCAGTCAATGAGGTACCGAGTTTTCCTTTTCCTAATTGATCCAACTGCTCCAGGAGATCTTCTATCGCTTTACTTAAAGTAGATGGTGCTTTTGGGTCAAGTGTTTGAGGGGAGGCGAGCATTTGATTCTAAAATAAAATTGACGAAATTTGATCTTTAAATATTTTAATAAGTTATTGATTTAAAAGAGTATTTTATTTTTATTCGATTATAATCATTTGATGCATCAAGAACTCGCAGGCTTTTGCGCTACATGTATTGTGGATGCACCAAAAACAAAATCATAAACATCAACTTTTTGAAAGCCCTCTTCTAGGAGGATTTTTTTTAGTTTTTTCTGGTCAGGATAATTTATCGATGAATGAGGCAGATAATCAAACATCTCCTGTCCCGGCATCAGCCATTTTCCGATTAAGGGAACAATTTTAAAAAAATAGAAGCGGTTCAATTGAGCGATCACCGGAATATTTACTTTACCTACATCAAGACACACCAATACACCGGATGGTTTGAGCAAAGATAGAATGTTTTTAATACAAGCGGAAAGATCGGCGACGTTGCGTAGCCCATAACCAACGGTTACAGCTTCAAAATATTCTTTTGGAAAGGGTGGGGCCATGGCATCCCCCCGTATATAATTCAAACCATGTGCATTTTCACCCTGTTGTTGATGTGCCAACTCCAACATCTCTGAAGAAAAATCAAGAGCCGTTACCTTTGCCTCAGGCTGAAATTTTAAAACAGCCCGTCCAATATCACCTGTTCCTGTGCAGAGGTCTAAACAGTTTTCGCCAGGAGCCAACCCGGTTTTCTTAGCAACAAATTTTTTCCAATATCTGTGCATTCCAAAGGTAATCAGATCATTGAAAAGATCATATCTTTGTGCAATCTCGTCGAATTTTGATTCGACGTATTCGGATTTTTTCTCTTTTTCAGGAAGTTTGTAATCGATTGATTCAGCCAACATTTAAAACCTTACAATAACTAAAAACCTGTTCCAGGGGGCCAGAGTGTTTTGCCTAGGTCAAGGCGGTAATAACTCCCTAGACAACGTATTTTTTTGATGTTCTGGTAAACCTGATCAATAGCGTCTGAAAGGTTATCAGAGAAAGCATTGACATCGCAGACACGGTGACCCATTTCCAGAGTTTGATGTGATGTCATGCAAAGTTTTTTGTTTTCCACATCGACTTCATTCCACCACAAATCACAATCTAAAGGTTCATTTAAATCTACTGGAAGTCCTGGAATGGAAGGTACGACGTATGGATAGCCTTGACCTGCGACAGTCAAAGTACACCCAAAGTTGAATCCTTTTTTCCATTTTAAATCGGTTTTTCTATTTTCAACAACGTCGATCAGGTTTTCCAGAGGGTCTTCCAACATTCTCAGTAGCAATGCAGTGGTTGTGACTCCAAGTCTGATATTGTATTCGATGGCGTGCCATTTTCCGTTTTTCTTGATACCGGTGACCTGAAGTGGACCAGTAAAGCCTGATTCCAAAAACCAAGGTTGGAGAGGATGTATAAGCTCTTTTGCAAGGCCATATTGGTCTTCCGGATCGACTTGGGCAATCCCTCCCAAAGGGGCTCCCGCAACAGGCCCCATATTTCCCGTGAAGGAGCGTTTATATTCCTGGTTGGTGACCAGACTCTGAATTTTGCCTTCGCTGATGAAAACAAAATGGCCGGCCTCTGCAGTTCCAAAATATTCCTGTAAAAAAATTCCTTCAGAATCATCAATTCTTTCAATCCAACCCAAGGTATCTTCAACGGTTTCGCAGACAATGGTGTGTACGGGGCTAAAAGGGGAGCAGATTGGATTTTTCAAAACATAAGGGCGAGGATTATCATTAATGATTTCAATAGCCTCCTCTTTGGATTCAGCATGAAAAAAATCCGGAACTGGTACATCAAACCTGTTACAGAGATTTGCTGCCATACTCCGTGAAATCTCAATCTGCATCGCACTGCCAACAGGGCTCAAAATCGGTTTTTTTGAGATCTCTTTCGCCCAAGGCTGTTCTGTCCAGGCGATGGACATGGGAACGATCAGGTCTGGCTGAAAAGATTCGATCAGGGGGATTGGAGAAGGAAATTCTTCCGAGTCAAAAACCTTACCTGCCAAAGAAGGGCCATGGTGACCATAACCACGAGTCAGGTAGCAGCAAACTTCAGCACCCGATTCCTTCAGAATCGTCATTACGGCATGGGCAAAAGAACCCACCCCAAAGACCATTACACGGCGAGGCATCCTCTTTTTGCCCAACTAAATGGATGGGAAACGTTTGCTTCCGAAAGAATGAATCTAGAGTTGATAGTGGGCCGGATTGATTTCAAATACAAAATACATCGCCAGCAGAGTCACGAAAGTAGCCAGGAGGAACATCAACAGTCCAACGACTTTGTCAGAACCATGACTGATTCCAATTTCACCCCGCTCCATTCGGGATTGTATTTCCTTATCTTTTTCCTGAGCTGTTTCAATCACTCTCAGACGTTCTGGCATTTCAGCACTAATCTCATCCTGGACCTCCTGGATGAGAACTTCTTGGTTGGTCATGACTGCCCTTGTATTAAATTTTCAATCGCTTTTGATGGAATATATGCTCTTTCCAGGAAGTCAGCGATCATGCCTAAAAAGGGGTTAAAAAAACGAATACGAAAATATCACAGTTTGAGAAGGAGTCCAAGTGCTTATCTCATTTTGCCCAATTCTGGTTGCACTGCAAAAATTAGAGTTTTTGGCACCGCATACTTAACATGAGGGATCAGCACGATCTGGTCCGGTTCTGCAGCTTCAACCTGATGATGCCGCATGTCCATCATGGGCTGGGTTTCAAGTTCCAATATCCGGCCTTCCGGGGTAAGTCCCCAGAGTTGAAGTCCGGGAATGATTCGCTGTTTAATTAACAAAGCCAAGTGACGGTTTTTGGAAGCTTCCAGGACTTCCGCGACAGGTCTGGATGATTCAGACTGACGATATGGATTTTTCATCCGTTGAATGGCTTTGTCTGTTTTGTTTGCTCGGAAGAAACCCTGGAAGGTTTTGCAGGGCCAGTTTTCTCTCAAATTTTTTATGGATTCCTGATTTTCAGGATCGGTAACCAAGACCGAGTTAAGCCATTGCATGCCAACCCGTTGCAAATCCAAACGGAAAGACTTGAGGCCCCAACTCTTCAGCTCAGTATAATGCTCAAGTAGAAAGAGTTCTCTGTCGTAAAACAGAAAGGTACCATGTTTGTTTTCCATCGTTCTCAGCTTTCTATGAGGAGTTTCCAAGGTCGCAACCCATGCTCTTCTTACTTCTGAGGGTTCATCGGGGTTTAAATTAAGGGGGTTTAGCAAGTGTCTCGGGGTATAAAATAGAAGAATACTGCCTATTCCAAGAATTTCACATTCTTGGGGAAGTTCCGAAATACACCTTTGCAAAATATTTCCGGGAATTTCACTAGAAAGAACGAAACGGTCGAGTTGGGGCTTTAGAAAATTCGACCAACGCTGAAGTCCTTTGAGATTGTGATTGCTGCCTTCAACGACCCAATGCAGTTTGAGATGGCTATGATTGTTTCGGAGCCAATTTGCTGCACCTAGATCCTGAACGCGGACAGCGTCAAAATACTCCAGGGGAAGTTTTTTGATGACCTCTACAGCTTCTTCAAAACTTTTTTCATCATGAAGCAAATCCCACTGTAGAAACGCTTTTCCTCCACTTGTTTTCCAGGCTTCCAGCATTTCCAACAATGTGGCTGTTTCCAGCTCTCCGAAGCGGCTCAGTGACTGATGTTCAAATATAAGTTCTTTGAGAGGAAGCTTCTGGCAAATCTCAAAATCTGCATGCCTCTGAATGCTGGTGCAGAAATGAGTCACCCGTTTAAAATGGCCTTGCAGTCTTCTTCATTGAGCGAATCTGCTTTCAAATCATGAAGAAGCGATTTGTTATGAAGAAAAAGTACTCTGTTTGCGAGTTCCAAACCGAGTTCATGTTGATGAGTTACCAGCATCACCGATCCGCCATTTTGATGAAAGTTCTTGAGATAGTTTTTAAACCAATCCAATGAATTTTGATCAAGCCCTGTGAAAGGCTCATCCAGAATCAGGAATTTAGGTTCCAGAAGAATCAACCTGCCGATCATCAATCTTTTGCTCATTCCAGTGCTGAAGGTACGTACCGGAAGATTGGCGGCATGAATTAAATTGCATTGTTCCAGGACTTCCTCAATTCGATGATCCAAGCCACTTTTATCATAAAGTGAACCGTATATTTTCAGGTTTTCCCGTGCAGTCAAATCATTGTAAAAACGTGATTCATGGGAAAGCGCCCCTATTTGTTTGAGCCAGGTGTTTCGTTGTTCCTTAATGGGTATGTTTCGGTGGTGCATCTCCCCGGCATTTGGATTCATCAAAAGACAGAGGATGCGCAAAAGCGTTGATTTGCCTGCACCGTTGTTACCTAACAACAGGACAAACTCACCATCATTCAGTGTGAGGTTAATCTCATGAAGCACCTGACGGAAACCGAAGCGTTTTCCAATCCCCACGAGTTCTAGCAGGGAAGATTCCATCAGGAGAAATCCGGGATAAGCGGGTTATGCGGAAAGAAGATCAGTTTGGAATGGGAAAAACCTGATCCAGAATAGAATCCTTTTTAGAGTTCCAGACAATGACCCGAACCAGTTTGCTGGATTGATTATTGACGAGTTCCCTTTGGATGGTCTTAAACCTGCGGATCGCAAATGATTGGGTTTTTCCAGCAGAATAGGGCATGGGCTTCTTTGCATTTTCGTTTGAAGAAAGGTAAATCCCGACCCGCCCGCTTTGTCTTTGCTTGGAGTTGTTGTTGATTCTTAAAGAAATGTTAATTTTATTGGATGCTGAACGTGCAATCTTCAGGTTGCTGACAGAAATGACAGACTTTGAGGTAGCGCTGGATTTAACTATTTTTGGCTTTACTGAATTTTTCTTCTTCAACTCATCGAGTGACTTTTGAGCGATTTCAAGTTCTTTCTGAATGTCTTGAACTTGTTGCTGAGTGGTTTGTGTTTCAAGGCTTGCTTGTTCAAAATTTTCTTGAGAAACACGTAGTTTTTCCTGGAGATCGATGACCTGATCTTTTGTAGACTGTTTTTCTAACTGGAATTGCTGAATGACTCGTTCACGTTGGGTCAGCACTCCTTTCAGATCTCCTAACTCCTTCCTTTGTTGCTCGATCAGGATCGATTGCTGTTCGTTTAATTTTTGTTGTTTGCTTAAATCCACATCCGTTGTTGTCACCGAGGGGTTGTCTTTCATTCCCTCTTCTCGAATTCTTGCGATCAGTGCCAGTAACTTTTCATTTTTCAGGTTTTCCTGGTCTAATTTTTCATCAGCTTTTTTAAGGGCCTGGAGGTGATCATATTCCTGATAACCGATCGTTCCTCCCAAACCGAGGATAACCAACAAAATGAAGAGAAAAATCCTTTTTACATGTCTTGCCTGAAATTCCCAGCTACGTTTGGGACCGACAATGTAGATGATGGTTTCCAGTTTCTTCATAGATGATTTTGATTGAAACTATATTTAATCTTATTGTAATACGATTTCTTCTTTGATTGAGTAAGTGCTGGAATTATTCTGTTGGACGATCCCTTTGAGTTCTAATTCCAGTATCACACCAAGCAACTGGTTCATGGATATTCCGGATTCAACATGAATATCATTAAGTTCCTCCGTCCCATTTTCAATTTGCTGTAACACCTTTTGTTCCAAGTCTGAAAACACCTTTCGTTGTATCACCTTTTGAGCTTGACCCAAAGGCAACAGAGGCTGCTGGCTTTTAACCCTGCCGAACCTAAGTTCCTCCAGAATTTCATCAGCCCTGCTGATCAGCTTTGCATGCTGTCGCGAAATGAGCCGATTGGTACCTGCGCTTGCTTCTGAATCCACCCTTCCCGGCAGTGCAAAGACTTCACGGTTTTGCTGCAAGGCAAAGGCTGCGGTAATATTGGCTCCGCTTTTCAACCTGGCTTCCGTGACAACCACCCCCAAGGAAAGACCGCTGATAACTCTGTTACGGATAGGAAAATGTTTTGCCAAAGGTTTTACTGCCATAGGAAATTCTGTGATCAGGGCTCCTTCTTCCTGGATTCTTTCTGCCAAAAGCTTGTTTTCCGGAGGATAGAGGTGATTTAATCCTCCAGCCAAAACGGCAATTGTTTTCAATCCTGCATCAAGTGCGGCTTGATGGGCAACGGTATCGATTCCCCTGGCCATCCCGCTGACAATCACAAGTTCCGGTTGTGCCTCAGCAAGTTCAAGGATGAGGCGTTTGGTATGCTTCAGCCCATAAGCGCTGCAGGCACGGGAACCAACGAAAGCAAGACAGGGTTTTCCGGCCAGACCTTCGATTCCTTTCCAGTAAAGCACACTGGGCGGACTCTCTATTTCCTTCAACTGCAAAGGATATGCCTCTGACTCTGGACAGTATAGCCGAGTCTCTGGACTTTCCTCGATGAGCCTTTTTTCGATGGCGAAGGTACTCGCTTTTGACGCTGATGCGATCTTATTCGCAACCTTGGAGTTGATTCCCAAATCCCGGACAAGTTCACCTGGGGTGGCTTGAAGCAGTTCTGAAATGCTTTTTCCAGCATTCAGCATCTCCTGAATTGAACGAAAACCAAGTCCAGGCACGAGGCTCAGCGCCAGCCACTGTAATTCAGGGGTCTCAGGAATAGGACAAAATTCTTCCTTTTGCATCCTCTTGATAGATCACTTTTCTTTCAAACTTCGTTCAACCTCGCGTTGTGCCTCCTTTTTTTTCATTGTGTCACGCTTATCGTGCAGTTTCTTGCCTTTTGCCAGTCCGATTTCCAATTTAATCAGGCCTTGTTTGAGGTAGATTTTCAGGGGTATAAGAGTCAACCCTTGCTGCTTGATTTGTCCGTAAAGTCTTCTGATTTCATGCCGGTGAAGCAGCAATCTCCTCTTACGCAGGGGATCATGATTGTGGCGGTTTCCAAAATTGTAATGAGAAATATGGGCATTCAATAGAAAAGCCTGCATCTTTTCATCAATCACGCAGTAGCTTTCTGAGAGGTTGATCATACCTTCACGAATGCTTTTTACCTCTGTACCGCGCAGTTCAATTCCTGCTTCCATCGCCTTAAGGATCGAATACTCATGCCTTGCACGCCGGTTGTTGGCCAAAGTTTTAAACATTCGTGATCAGGAGATTCTTTGTTTCAGCATCCAAATTTCCTTTTTTTCCAGTCTTTGTCTGATGAGGTAGCTTGGATTCAACCCATTTCATGGCTTCATTAAGTGATCGGATTTCTCCATTGATTTGAACATCAAAGGCTTGCTTCAAAAGCTTTCCTATTTCCGGACCCGGTTTTATCCCCATCTCAATCAGATGCCGTCCTTTGAGAAAAGGCTGTGGTGGTTTGTCCTGAACCGAAAGTCTGCGTGCTTGGTCAAGCAGCCATTCTCCTGCAGGAAAGTTATTTGGTCTTCCAGAAATACTCATTTTACCCTGATAATCTGCATGGGCCAAGCGCACAAGATCACGGATCGAAACTCTAAGCGCCAACCTGAGGATGTCAGAACTCCGGATTCGTTCCCGATCGTTGTATAGCTGTTGAGGATGGAGGTGATCTCTCACCAGAAGTTGAATATTTCGGATCAACTTCGATTCTTCGGTTATCCTTTTTAAAAAAGACTCTGTCCGAATGTATCCCGATTCATGTTCGGCAAGACTTCGCCAACGGTTATGGATGTATTTCGTGGTCGGTTCTCTACCCAAATCATGACAAAGAGCGGCCAACATCAATTCTAGGTCTTTTGCATCGAACCCGGTTTTTAATGTTGCTGCAGCGTCCAGGACTCGTAAGGTGTGGTTCCAGACATCTCCTTCAGGGTGACATTTTGGATCTTGAGGAATTCCGGCTAAATGATTTATTTCCGGGAAAGCCTTTAAAATTCCCAGCTCCCTTGCTGTTTCCAGACCTCTTGAAGGTTTTTCAGAAAGAAGCAGCAGTTTTTTGAATTCCTCAAAAATCCTTTCTTTGGGAAGTTCATCAAGCTCCAGAGTCCTGCATAATCGAGTCGTTTCAGGAGCAACCCGGAATTCAAACCTGGCTGAAAACTGCATGGCTCTTAACACCCTCAACGGATCTTCTGAAAAGGATGAACCGATATGCCGTAGGATTTTTCTTTCCAGGTCCCTTTTACCTTGGAAAGGATCCAGAAACTGATGATTTAATGGATCATAGGCAATGCTGTTGATGGTAAAATCTCTTCTTGAGGCCGCACTTGGATAGGCCATTTGGGTTAAGCTGCGAACCTTGAATCCGTGATGGCCAGGACCAATTTTCCATTCCTGTCTTGGCAGGCTGAAATCATATTCCCGGTCGGTGAGTTTCAGCTTGAGGACGCCAAAGCTTTTCCCGACTTTTGAGAGCTTTCCGGCTTTGGCAAGGAGATTTTCTAAATCCGGTAACCTAATTCCAAAAACCTCAACATCCAGGTCTTTTTGGATTTTCTGATTGAGGAGAAAATCACGTACAGCACCCCCGACGAGGAAAGACTGGCCTCCTAGATCCCTTATTTCCTGCATCAGCAGGGTCAATTCTGTTGGAAGTTTGGGCTGAAGCAAAACGATTTCAAAACGGCTAAAAAAGGAACGAGGGAAAAAAGTTGAAACGTTAGCTTAACTCAGGGTCGCATCATAACGTTCTCGGGATGCTCGGTCACTCAGAGTTTTGTAGGCATTGGTCAGTTCACGGCTCATGTTGGCAGCCTGTTCACGAACCCATTCGAATTCGGTGTTCTGATGTTTGTCAGGATGATATTCCTTGATTTTCTGATGGTAGGCTTTTTTGATTTCACTTTCAGAAGCCGAGGGCTTCACTCCAAGCAACTGGTAGAAATTTTCTTTCTGCTGTTCGTTCTTCCTGTTCTCTGTTTTCGCTTTCCGCTGTTGAGGTCGTCCTTTAAATTTTAATCCCCTGAGCGTCTGCATGAGGACCATCAACTGGGTATTCAGACGTTTGAAATCTGCATCGGGTTCAAGGGCTTTTGAGGAAATGATTTTAATTTCCGTCTCAAAATCCATCAGACGCGTTGCATGTTCCCCTGAAAAATCCCTTTTTTTGGCGAGACTGAGGAATTCCGAGGTTTTGGCCAATGTTTCGACAAATCGTTTTTCATCGGGGTTCGGTGGTATGTCCGCATCACCTTTAAGATTTACATTGGGGAAGGTTTTGAGATTGAGAGGTTCATCATTGTTATTGGAAAACATTGAGCCCAACTGCTCCCTTTTCTGGTAAAGCCACCAGACGGTTGCCGATGCAGCAATCAGGGCCATCAAGAGATAAAACACATTCTCCATTCTTGACCAGAAATGGTTTGATTCCGCTTCATCGAGTAATTGTTTCGCATCAGGGTTTTCAGCATCGTATTCCAGGATTTGTTTCAAGATGATGGATGCACCTTCCCAATTTCCCACACGCAATTGTTCCTCAGCATTTTTTAGAGAAAGAGCGATCTGGACTTCACGATCAGCTGAAGCAATTAAATTTCTCGCTTCAGGATGTAATGGGCTTTCCTGACTGATTTTTTTGAATAAGGCTATCGCTTCCGCATACTGTTTCTCTTCCAAAAGCATTGAGCCTTTTTCCAAAATCAATTCGTCTTTGTTGTCTTTCAATCTTTTAAGGGTTGCTTCTGCCAGGCGATTTTTGGGATCCAGGATTAGGATTTCCTGAGCAAGCCCCTCGGCCTCAGACCACTGTTCGGTGGATTCAGCAACCTTCAAACTTTCTTCAAGAATCTTCAGGGTTTTGTTTTCATTGTTCCAATCAAAGGCTTTGGAACTGGCAGGAATATCTGAAAGCTGATTTTGAAACCTTCGAGCAGTTTCTTCAGCACCATACAAGCGAAGTTTTTCCAGATAATCTTCGGCAGATTGATGCAGAACACTTTGATAAAGCTCGACACGATTGTTTTCATCTGCAGTCATAATGTATCTGCCGGTCGGGCTAACCGCGACAGCACCAGGAGAGCTTAGTGAGAGGCTTTGGTAAAGTTTTCCGTTCCGGTCTAAAATCAAAGCTCGGTCAGGATTTGCAGTCGTGTAGAGCAGGACCTGATCCTTGTAGATCTGGAAAAGCTTCTTGGCTTGTCCTCCAAATGAATCTGCATCATTTCTACTAGGAGACCCTTTTCTCCGGGATGTGATTTCTCCCCAAGCCAGATTCTGTTCCCGGTCGAGAGAGATGATTTGATCCTTATCAGGGAAAAACATGTCTGCCACCGGGAAATGATGATAATCCAAACTCGGCCGGATCTGATTCTGCCAGGGCTGCAAGATCCTGATCTGAGTATTTCCTTTTTCTGTGAGTGCTAGGATCTTTTCATCCGGGTCGAATTCGAAATTATCCAACTCTCCCGAACCCTCTGTTCCCGTCCAGACTTTGCTTTCAATAAATGGCGGTTTGATTGGAATTTCCTTCAGTTCCTTTCCTTCGATCCAACGTAATTTTGCAGATTTCAGACTGAACTTCATTTCCCCGGATGTTTTGGTTTCCTGCTGCCAGATCCTGTAACGAGAAATTTTGGAAGGAGTAGTTTTTGTTTCAATTTCTTCTAGGTTCCATAGTTCGATTCGCTTCTTTCCTGAAAGGGAAAGTAGGCGTTGTCGAAAATCAAATTCAAGTTCTTCCGATGGATTGTCAGGTGAATGAAAACGTTGAATCAGCTTCCCGGAAGTAACTTCTCTCAATTCCAGTAAACTGCCGTCATCTTTTGCTAAAGCAACAACCACCAGTGCTTCATCTGCAGTGAAAGCGATGGCTGAAACAGATTCTTTGACTTCAAAGTCGAGAAGTGGTTTAAGGAATTTTGGAGCGGCATGGATTGAACCTGCAGAAAAAAATAAGACAAGAAATATAAAAATGCTCGGCAGAATCATTTGACGAAATAAACTACTGAATCTTGTCTCAGGCATTGAAATCAAGCTTCCTTCAACACTTTTTCGAAATACTCTATGGTTTTTCCAAGGCCTTCCTCGAGGTCAACGGAGGGTTCCCAGCCCAGTTTTTCACGAGCCAATGAAATATCAGGACGACGCCTGACCGGATCATCGGACCGTTCCTGCCTAACCTGAATTTTAGAACGTGATCCTGTCAATTTCAGGATTTTTTCAGCGAGTTCCCGGATGGTGAATTCACCAGGATTGCCAATATTGACGGGCCCAATGAAATCGTCTTTATTCATCATTTTCAGAATCACATCGATCAAATCACTCACATAGCAAAAGGATCGCGTCTGTTCTCCATCACCAAAGATTTCAAGCGGTTCCTCTTTCAGAGCCGCGACGATGAAATTGCTGACGACCCTGCCGTCATTGATATGCATCCGGGGGCCATAAGTATTGAAAATCCGAACAAGCTTTATGTCGACTTGATTCTGACGATGATAATCCATCATTAGTGTTTCTGCGACACGTTTGCCTTCATCATAACAACTACGCAGACCAATCGGATTGACGGAACCCCAGTAACTTTCCTGTTGGGGATGAATTTCGGGATCCCCATAAACTTCCGAAGTTGAAGCCTGCAGAATTCGGGCACTTACGCGTTTGGCCAGCCCCAACATGTTGATGGCCCCCATCACACTGGTTTTCACGGTTTTGACAGGATTGTACTGGTAATGAATTGGAGATGCAGGACAGGCCATATTGAAGATCCAATCAACTTCAAGCAGGATGGGTTCTACAATGTCGTGCCTTATCAGCTCAAAAGATGGGTGATCCAACAAATGTGAGATGTTCTTCCGACTACCGGTATAAAAATTGTCCAGGGCAATGACTTCATGTCCTTGGTCCAACAATTTTTCACATAAAAAAGAGCCAAGAAATCCTGCTCCCCCGGTTACTAAAGTTCTTTTCATGAGTGACTTGAAAGATAATGTTTAAAAAAATATTTTTTTGTTAAATCACGACCGACATCGATTGATGCTTTCTAAATCAGGATTCATTTCTAGTTGAAAAAGATGATTCTATATACTTCAGGCTTTTGTGTAGGACTTAGAGAAGTATCCAAAAGCTGAAAGTCATGCAAACTCTAAGCAAATGACATATATTTAAATAAATATATTATTAATCATATATTAAGTATTTAAATGAATAGTTATATTATTTTTCTAAAAATTGATTCATTCACCTATCATTTCACAGAATTGTCTCAAACACATTAAGAACCATAAAGGATTGCGACTTGGTAGGATCGGAACTAGGATCAGACCAATTAAGGTCTACCAATTAAATTGTTACATCATCTCATGGAATGAGGCTTTATGTGGAACGAAGAGAAAAAGAAAGATCTGGAAACCGCGCTCTCCCAGATTGAGCGACAATATGGTAAAGGAGCGATCATGAGGATGGATGCATCCTCAGTTTCGGAAGCTCCTGTGGTCAGTGCTGGTAATTTAGGTTTGGATATTGCGCTTGGTGTCGGGGGCTATCCCCGCGGAAGAATCATCGAGATCTATGGTCCTGAAGCATCAGGCAAAACCACCATGGCTCTTTGTGCCATCGCTGAGGTGCAAAAAGCTGGAGGTATTGCGGCTTTTATTGATGCGGAACATGCATTTGACCGAAACAATGCCAGGATTCTTGGGGTCCAGGTTGAAGACCTTCTGGTCTCTCAGCCCGATTACGGAGAACAGGCTTTGGAGATTGCGGAACAGTTGGTTCGAGTTGGAAAACTGGACGTTGTTGTGGTTGATTCTGTAGCTGCCCTGGTTCCAAAAAGTGAGCTGGATGGCGACATGGGTGATTCGCACATGGGGCTCCATGCACGACTGATGTCGCAGGCTTTAAGGAAATTAACAGGATCGGTCTCGAAGTCTCACACAATTTTTATTTTTATCAATCAGTTAAGGTCCAAGATCGGTGTGGTTTTTGGTAACCCCGAAACCACCACTGGCGGGAATGCACTCAAATTTTATTCCAGTGTCAGATTGGATGTACGAAAGACCACCCAGATCAAATCTGCGGATGAGGTGCTGGGTCATAGGATCCGGGTCAAAGTTGTAAAAAATAAACTCGCTCCTCCTTTCCGTTCAACGGAACTTGACCTGATTTACGGTAAAGGAATCTCCATTATGGGTGTGCTTCTGGATTTAGCAGTATCTGCCGAAATCATCCAGAAAAGTGGAACCTGGTTTTCCTACAATAAAGAGCGAATGGGGCAGGGCAGAGAGAATACCATCCGTTTTCTTACGGAAAATCCGGAAATGGCCGAGGAAATTGACACCCGGCTTCGCCAGATCCATCATTTGATTCCGGAAACCGAAACCGAAACGGAAACACCGGCAGAATCTGCTGAGGCTTGAAATCAAAAAAATAAGGGATGAGGCCGTTACTGCAAAACTTCCTGCAGGGTCAACTCTCCAGTATTGAGGTTTCTGAAGCTCTCCAACCTTCCAATACCCTGATAGATGTTAGGACCTCTGAGGAGCACTTTCAGGGTGCCATTCCTGGTTCTAGAAACCATCCCCTATTTGACGGGTTGGAACGGTCCCTGATCGGTAAACTATATCGACAGGTTGGAAGAGAAGCGGCTGTTGAAAGAGGAACTTCCATCGTTGCACCCCAGCTGGAAAAATTTCTCAACACCCTGAGACCCTTTCAGTCAAGACTGTTAACCGTATACTGTGCCCGGGGAGGTATGCGATCAAAGTCAGTGACCCGTTTCTTGAGCAGTGAGGGTTTTAGGGTCCAGCAATTGGAAGGTGGATACAAAGCTTATCGAAGACACGTCCTTGATTTCCTGAAAGATTTTAGGCCTCCGTTAATTGTCCTTCATGGTCGTACAGGGGTTGGTAAAACCCTTTTGATCCGTTCCCTTCCTGGTAGTATCGATCTGGAAAACTTGGCACAGCATCGAAGTTCCATTTTCGGAGCAGTCCACCTCCAACCCAGAAACCAGAAAAATTTTGAGGGCCTCTTCTACTCAAAAACATCTTCTAAACCCAGGAAGGAGCTCACTTTTGTAGAAGGTGAAAGCAGAAAAGTAGGAAAAGTCTTTATTCCCGAGGCTTTTGCCGATGCCATGAAAAAAGGTAAAAAAATTCTTCTCAAGGCCTCAATGGAAACCCGGGTCCGGCGGATTTTGGAGGAATATCATCCCCGAGACGAAGAAACCCTCTTCAAGATCGAAGCAATTCTTCCAGCCCTTAAAGAATCTCTTGGGAAAAACGTGGTTGAGCAATTAAAAACATTGCTTCAGCAGAACAAATTCGAGGATTTCATCACAATCCTATTGGAAAAATACTATGATCCTCGATACGAACATGGAATGCGTGGTTATCAGTATGATCTTGAATTGTCTGCAGAAGATCTTGAACAAACTCAAAGAGATTTGATTGAATTTCATTCTGCTCAGCCAATTCATGGAAATAAAACCAAATATAGTTAATCATAAATTCATTTTAGAATAAATAAATATCATTTCATAAATTGATTAAATATATCTTCATAAAAAACGCCAAATATTTGATTTTAATAGCTATTATAGTTAATCAATTTATTTGTACAGCATTTTCTCAGAATCTTGAGCGAACGTTTGAAAGTCGTTCAGGGAATTTTCCTATTCTTATTTCCAATTTGGATCTTCCTGAAATGGAGAAAGTGCCGTTGGTTCGAGTTTCCCCGCAAGGTTTTCCCCGACTTCCTGACTGGAGAAGTTCCCGTTTCCTGCCTGAAGACCCAAGTTGGCTTGATCGAGGAGGCAAGTTTTTCAAAGAAGGAATGACCGCTTATTATACAGAACGTCCCCTTGAGGCGCTGAAGCATTTTCGCCAAGTTCTGGAATCCTACCCTGAAACTCCCTGGTTTGTGCCTTCACTTTTCTGGTCAGGGCAATTGCTGGTCTTAGACGGAAAATATGATTTGGCCCTGGAGCGCTTGAAAACCTTTGAGAGAGAAGCTTCCAAGATTAATTTTCCTTTCCAAAAAGATTTTCTTGACCGTTCCCGTTACACAAGAATCTGGATTGATTTGAAGCAGGAAAGGAGTTCTGAAGAGCTTCTACCAATGCTTAAGCAAACCGTGGAAGAGGTTCAGGAACAAGGAATTAAATTCAAACTTTTTGAGCTCCAGATTTTTGCGCTTCAAAAGGCAAATAAGATTGATGCGGCGAAATCCTTATTGAGGCAGATGGAAGAACTTTTTCCAGGTCAAGGGCAACCAACTCTTTGGCTTGCTCAAATTCATTATCATCTTGGCGATTGGAACTCATTGGTGCAAATGCTGGATGAATCGCTCCAGGACAAGGAATTATTCCCTGCTCAATACCTCGATAGTCTGCTGCTGATGGGGATTCATGCGGCAATTGAACTAGAACAATTTAACCTCGCCGACAACTGGGTCAGGCTATTCAAAGAACTTTCACGAGACAGAAACGACCTTCCCCTGCTCGCCACTATCCGGGTCCAACAGAAGCTTCAGGATTATGCAGCGATCGGGACATCATGGGAACAGATGAACGATGATCTTCTTCGAAGTAAGGTGATGAGAGAGGTCTTCCGTCAGGCAGAAAAGGACTTCCAATATGATTTTCCGATTTCTTATGAATTTGATGAACGATACTGGCTTGACTGGAAAGCAGAAGGCCAACTGATAAAGGCTCATTCTTTTAGGATGAAGAATCAAAGAGACGAGGCCTACAGATTATACCAGATCTCCCATGCACTTGCGGAAGATTCCCCAGTCATCCGGGAAAGAGCCTTGTATCATCGCGTCTTGATTGAACTTGAAGTTAAGGATTATGAAAGATCAGAAAAACACTTGGAACAGCTTTTAGCGTCCTATCCTGAATCGATTTACCGGTCTGAATATCATTTTTGGTATGCCTTGGTTCTTCATGAAAAAAATCTGGACCCGATCCGCTCTTTGATGGCATTGAGGCAGATTGATGAAGGAAGTGAGCGGGTAGATGACAGTCTTTTTCTGCAGGGGCGAATTCATCTTGAACAATCAAACTGGAGTCAGGCGGTTAGGGTTTTCAGGAAATTGAAAACAAATCTTGTTGATTCTCCTTACCTCGAGCCGGGTCTTCTTTTTCTTGCGGAAGCTTTTTTTCAACAAAAAAATCATGTCGAAGCACAGGCTGTTCTTTCAGAATTGAGACAGAAATTTAACCCGCTTCAAGAACCTATTCCTGTAATCCATCTCCAGGTTCGTAATCTCAAGGCGATGGGGGCTTTTGAGGAAGCAGATGATTTGTTAAGAAAGGACCTGCAGCAGCATTCTGATTTTTCATTGATTCAACTGCACTTAAGCATCCTAGAGGAATTGGGAGACCAGCAGGGAATCCTGGAAACCAGTCGTTTGGGATTAAACCTTGCTGCTACAGAAAACCAGGCATATCTGCATCTTCAACGAGCCAATGCACTCTACCAGACAGAAAATTATGCCAAGGCATTTGTTCATTATGAACAAGCACTATTTAGCCCTCCGGCAGGTCAGCAGGCATTTATTCGTTTCCGCCTGATAAAAATTCATTATCAACAAAAAGAATTTGGAGCGTTTGAATCCCGTGCAAAAGCATTTTTAGAAGAGGATCATCAAAGTGAGAATGCCAATGATTTACTGTTGATGTTGGGAACTTATCACTTTCAACAGGACCGTCCAGAAAAGGCTAAACCCTACCTTGAGCAACTGGTATCCAATCAAGTGCTTGCGGTTCGTAATCCGGAACTCGATCCGGTCCGTCGGCTTGAACTGGTGACCCGTATTGGTGAGCAATACAATCTTCTGGAAGATTTCCAGAGTGCGGAACAATGGCTCAACCAGGGACTTCGTCTGATGGAAGATTTGCCGGATCAGAAGAAAGATTATCACCTTCGAATCTTACGTGAAAAAGGATTAGCGGCCTTCAATCAGGGCAAATACAACAGAGCCCTTTCCTCTGATCTAAAAGTGAATTATCTCGACAAAAACCTTTCCCCGGAGCAGAAATATAAACTGAGCCTGCGGATTGCTCAAAGTTACCAAAAGTTGAAACGTTATCGGGAAGCAAAAACCATCTATCAGAAAATGCTTAAGAATAACAAAGATGAACGTCTGCAAAAGGAAATCAAAAGCCGGATCAAAAAATTGGAAGAGATCGATTCGTGAAACCTTGGAAATGTTTCACGTGAAACATTTAATTCAATTTCTGCTAAAGTGAAGTTTCTGATCATTGCCATAGATGGACCCTCCGGTGTTGGTAAAAGTACGCTTTCAAGCTTGCTGGCCGATAAACTTGGTGGCTTGTATGTCGATACAGGAGCAATGTTTCGTTGTTTGGCTTGGCGGTGGCAACAGCTTGACTGCCCTGAAGATGATGATGAACTTAGAAATCTTGGACTGCAGACTCGGATCAAAATGGCTTCGAATCAGATCTGGTGCAACTCCACAGAGGTTACCGAATTGATTCGGAGTGAACAGGTTTCGGCACTGTCTTCTCAGATCAGCAAATTTCCGGTGATTCGAGATATTATGAAACAAAAACAGCGGGAACTGGTTGAGGATGTTAGAAACTCTGGTTCTTTTTCGGGTGCAATTTTGGAAGGACGAGATATTGGCACCGTTATTTTTCCAAATGCGGACATTAAGTTTTTTGTCGATGCTGATCCAGAAATAAGAGCTCAAAGACGATTTGACCAGCTTCGCCAGAAGGGTGAAGAGGTAGAATTTGATATTATTTTACAGGCTCTTAAGGAAAGGGATGCCAAGGACCGTAACCGAAGTGTTGCACCGTTGGTGCCTGCAGACGATGCAATCTTGGTCGATACAAGTAAAATGGGAGAACAACAGGTTCTGAATACTATGCTCCAACACATTGAAAAGATTAAATGATCAATGATATTGTTTTTCAAAATCAATCTTCCTTTATAATTCTGTGAAAGCCGTCATTCTTGCTGCCAATCCAAGCCGAAGGTTGAGTCCTTTCATTGAACATAGGACTAAACCCATGATCCGTGTTGCTGGGGGACCAATCCTTGAATACACCCTCAAATCACTCCACCAAGCTGGTTTTCGGGAAATCTTGATGGTTGTCAATCATGAGCAGGAAGGGATTCGGGCCCACTTTGGATCGGGTGATCATTTGAATCTAAATCTCGAATATGTTGTCCAGGAAAGCCCAAAAGGGATTGGAAATGCTTTGTGGACCTGCAGATCCTGGCTTGAAAATGAGCCCTTCTGCCTAGTTTATGGAGATGTGTTAACTGATGGCAACCCATTCATTCCGATGCTTGATGCATATTCAGAAAGCGGTCAAGATCTTGCCTTGGTTACTCTTCCTGCCTCTTCAAGCGAATTCGGAAATGTATACCTGGATCCGGAGATGCGTATTTCGAAACTGGTTGAAAAACCAGTCGAAGTCCAGGCGAATTATGTCTTTGCAGGAATGTTCATTCTCCACTCAGAAATTTTTTCCTTGCTTGAAAAAAATGGTCAATCGATGAGTGGTGCTTTTCAGTCTTTGATTCAGGATAGCGTGATGAAAGCTTGTCTTTGGGAAGAGGGGTGGATTGATATCATCTATCCCTGGCATATCCTGGAGGCCAATCAGTTGTTGATGAAAAGCTGGGATGAAGCAAGGATTGATCAATCGGTAGAACTGAAAGGACGGGTCCAGATTGACGGTCCTGTAGTGATTGAAGAAGGGGTTCGAATCGAAAGTGGCACCGTTCTTAAAGGGCCCTGTTTCATTGGTAAGAACTGTTACATAGGAAACAATGTTTTGATCAGAAGTCATACTGCACTCGGACCAGGCAGCATCGTTGGGTATGGATGCGAATTAAAGAACAGTGTCGTCTTTGGAGCCAGCGATATTGGCCGACTTTCGTTTTTAGGTGACAGTGTCTTAGGTGAGAACACCCAGCTTGGTTCTGGTTTGACAACAGTTAATCATTCTCCGGATTACTCTCCAATTTCATGCCAAATCGATGGCAAGAAGGTTCAAACAGGCTTAGCCAAACTCGGTGCTTTCATCGGGGATGGTGTAAATCTGGGTGCACGACATACGCTTCCTCCGGCTTGTATCATTCCAGTTGGTAAACAGATACCGGATAATATCACTCTTTAAAAAAGGAACCTCTCATGTGCGGAATTAGCGGCATCATTGACCAAAAGCCGGTGACTCGCAATTTGCTTACGTCAATCGCCAATCTGGAATATCGAGGTTATGATTCCTGCGGAATGGCGATGCTCAATGGTAAAGGAATTGAGGTTCGTAAAAATACCGGCGGCGTTGAGGAAGTTAGGAGTCGTGAAAAACTCGATATGATGACCGGAAATCTAGGCATTGCCCATACCAGATGGGCAACCCATGGCGGAGTTACGACGGAAAATGCTCACCCCCATCTCTCCCAAAATGGTGAGTTTGCGATCGTTCATAACGGAATCATTTCAAATTATCAGAAACTGAGAGAACGTCTTATCGGAGAAGGACTCGAATTCAGATCAACTACGGACACCGAAGTTTTCGTCAACCTGGTTGAGGAAGCCTTTGCCCAGAAAAATGATGTTTTAGGGGCATTCCTGGAAGCATTGAAACAAATTCAGGGAACCTATTCCATCGTCTTGCTGTCTTCGCATGATCCAGAACATCTTTACTGTGTTAAACAAGACTCCCCGCTGATCATAGGGCTGGGAGAAGGTTGTAATTACATCGGCTCTGACATTAATGCTTTTCTTGAGCATACCCGAAAAGCAGTGGTTTTGGATGACGGCGAATTTGCCGTCATCAGCAGGGAGCGATATGAGATTTCGGATGTCGGGAAGCGAGAAGAAAGGGAAAAATCAATTCTCCAAATTGATTGGGATACAGAGACCACAAAAAAAGGTGGTTTTTCCCACTACATGATCAAGGAAATTTTTGACGAACCCCAAACTGCCCGGCAGGCTTTGGACGTTCCTCAAGAGCAGATCAAACAGTTGGCTGAGATGTTTCAAAATGCCCCTCATGCCTACCTGATGGGGGTTGGAACGACTTTTTTCATCTGCCAAATGGCTCAATACCTTTTCAGTTCACTCTCCAAAAAATATTTTCCTGCAATCAGTTCTGATGAATTCAACGGTGTTGTTCCAGTGAGTTCAGGAGAACTTGTAGTGGCGGTTTCTCAATCCGGGGAGACTTTTGATACCAAGTTTTCACTCAACGTTGCACATGAAATGGGCGCCAAGACGGCAGCCATTGTAAATGTGATGGGTTCAAGCATCAGTCGTATGGTCGATCATGTGATCATGCAGGGGTCCGGTCCTGAGATTTGCGTGGTTTCTACCAAGGCCGCCCTTGCTCAGGCATTGCTTCTACTGCGGACAGCCCTGGAACTGGGCTACAAAGAAGGATGTCTGGATTCGAAGTCCTTCCAGAGTCATCAAAAGGAGTTGGAAAGTTTTCCGGAGTTGATATCAATTCTTCTCAATGAGAAATCCGGTTTTATGAGAAACCTGGCCCGCATCACCAGTAGCGTCCAAAATTGGATTTTTTTAGGGTGCGGAATCTATTATCCCGTTGCCATGGAATCTGCACTGAAAATGAAGGAAGTGACCTATCTCCATGCCGAGGGCATGCCTGCCGGATTTTTGAAGCATGGAACGCTTTCCATGATTGAAGAATCCGTCCACTCGCTTTTCTTTGTTCCTCCTCCGGCTGAAGTAGATCTCCACAATCGTACCATAATTGCTATAGAAGAAATCAAAACCCGGGGTGGTACGCTGGTTGGGCTTTATTTTGAAGGAGATTCCCAGGCGAAGTCCCTTCTGGATCATGCTGTCGAACTTCCCCCGGTTCCCTCTTTGATTGCTCCTTTTGTTCAAATGATTCTGGCTCAGATGTTTGCCTATTACACTGCCCTCGATTTAAAACGCAACATCGACAAGCCCAGGAATCTCGCCAAATCCGTCACGGTAGGTTGATTTTTTCTGAAAAAATATCTTTGATTCTTCGGACTCCATGATATCCGATTCCTTACCGGAACGACTGCAGGGAACCGATGGAATCCGCGGAAAGGTTGGCCTTGCCTGTGATTTTCCGGAAACGGACCCGCTTTCGGTTTGGATCCAAAAAAAAATCCTCACAGAAGAGTTTTTTGAACTCTATACCTTTTCATTCTGTCAGAATTTAATCGATTCCGGCTGGTCTGAATTGGGTGACTCCATTATTGTAGGATGGGACACCCGAGATCCCAAAGGAATCTTCAGTGATGCTGCGATCAGAGGAATACGCAAATCCGGGCTGACTGCGGTGTCCATTGGAGTTCAACCAACTCCTTGTGTGGCCCTTTATCAGCTTTCACGGGAAGCTGCAGGTGCCGTTGTATTGACAGCTTCACATAATCCTTCCGAACAGAATGGTATCAAGATTTTTTTAGGTCACACCGGATTAAAACTCTTTCCTGCAGATGACATAAGGCTGACAAAAACCATTTACTCCACAGATTTTAAGCATCTGAAAAAGACTCCTTTGCAAGGTGACGTTGTTGATGAAGAAGTCTTGGCAAGGAAGTTCTTTAAAAATGTGATGCTGGATTCGTTTAATTCATGGGTCAGTGACCGGTCGTTGCAGAAGACTTCACTGGTCATCGATGCGGCGAATGGGGCTTTTATCCCTGTCTTTGAACAGATGATCCAGGAATTCGGCGGGGCAGATGTGATCCTTTGCAATACATCCTTGGAAAATGGAATCAATCATAATTGCGGGGTTGCCGATCTTGAAGGCCGGCACATTGTCGAAGCAAATGAATTATCGCAGGAACCTCTTTGCCATGCAGAAGCTCTAAAACGACTTCTTGAAGAAGGACGCAGAAAACGAGAGCAAAATTCTGAAAGTTTAACCGTAGGCCTTGTACTGGATGGTGATGGGGACCGATGTTTTATGCCCGTTTATGATCCTCAAAAAGATAGAATCATCATCATCGATGGGGATGGACTTGCGATTTTGCAACTCTTTTGGCTCAAACAGAATCAGAAAACGAGGGAGGGTCAGCTTTATCTGAACACGGTAGAAAGCAGCCTCGAAGCCTCAAGAAGCGCTCTCAAGGCAGGATGTTGTGTCAAGCAATGTGCAGTTGGAGATAAGTGGATTCTCTGGGATGCATTGTTAAAGGCTTATCAGTGGAAATGTAATTTTTTCAGAAATCATATCAACGATCCTGAATTTTCCAGAATGCTCCTGAATCTTGAAAATTCATTCAAAAACATGGAAGAACAATCCAGTTTTGATGCCTTGGAATTAAGCCTTAAAATCAAAAATGTTGATGACTATTTTCAGGAACGTATCCAAGACCCTAAAATTCTTGAAAAACTCTCAAACGAATCCAACTCCTTCAGTTCTTCAGATTTTTTAATCGGAAACGAAGAGTCAGGACATTTATTAAGCCTGACCCGAATCCCTAATAAAGAGGGAAGGATGATTCCGGCTTATGCCGGTAATGGACTGAAAACGGGATTAAACTCCTTAATGGCCCTGGAATCACTGAGACCGTCAGACCCACTGAAATTGATTGAGTGGTTGAATGAAAAGTTTCCCAGAGGCTATTCTCGAAGCCTCCCTGTTTATCATGTGAAACAGGAATTACTGGAACCTCAATCCTTGCTCCGAAATGAGCTCAAAGTTCTGATTGAGCAGGTTTTGGAAGCCAATGGTCATTCCATTGAATGGCATCATCGTTCTCAAGAACCGAATATGCTCATGGGATTGTCCCTGAAAAATCACTTACCGGAACTCTGTGTTTTTGTTCGCAATTCAGGTACAGAAGACAAACTTAGCCTTTATTTCCGTAGTCTCAGCAACAATCGTGAGATGCTCGAAAGCGTAATAAATCCGATTTATGGTTTTTTGCTGAAAAATTTTAAAGATCCTTCGAAATCTTCCACTCAACTTGAACAATACATATTAAGACAATTGAAAGAAAATCCCCTTAATTTAAGGGAAATCCAAAATTCAGCAAAAAATGATTCTACATTTCAAGAAATTTTCCGCTTAATGCATTCCCGTCAGCAATTGATACAATATATAAATAATCGTTGGGAACTCAGCCAGTGGGGACAGATGTTGGTAAATTAAGAAATAAAAATAAGAATATATAAATTCATAATATAAATTGATTTTATATATTTTTAAACATTAAATATATGATATGATTTATTATTTTAAACGGTGACTAGTTCTCTTGATGAATTATTTTTCCAGACCATCAAATAATAGGTTACTTTCCTCTCTTGATTCTGCTGGAGTTGTCAGAATGATTTCTACCCGCCTATTGATCTTACGCGCAATTTTAAGTTCTTGTCCGGTTTTTGGATCGCCAGAAGAGTCCTTGTAAGAAATTTTTGGTCTGGTATCGGCGAATCCGTTGACCGAGAGTGATTCGGGCTGATAATCGAGTTTTTCAATCAGCATCGTTGCGATGTTGGTAGCACGGGCCGAACTTAACTCCCAGTTGTTACGAAATTTTTTAGTGCGAATTGGGACGTTGTCGGTATGACCTTCTACAACCATCAGATCCTGTTTGTGTTCCGGCAGTTCACGGATTTTCCGGAAAAATGGTGCAAGAGCCTTAAAGGCTTCCTGCTTCAATTCCGCATCACCGGATTTAAAAAGAAAATCCTGAGGCAGTGAAACGATGCAGCTGAGTTTGGTAGAACGCAGTTCGTAATTGACAAAACGACTCCTGGACTCCTTCATGTATTTTTCGAGCCCTTTACAGTTTTTTGGTTGGGTGGATAAGGTGGTCAGCAAGACAAAGAAACAAAAAAGCAGGGTCATCAGGTCGGCAAAGGTGAGTATCCAGCCTTCGCTTCGATTCTGTCTGGCCATCTTAGAGTCCCAGGTCCTGATTCATCGCGGCCTGTTCTTCCAAAAGAATCTTTTTACGGAGTTTGGGAGGCAGGTAAATAATTAGGTCCTTGGCTGCGGTTTCAGGCAATTCCCTGCGCTTCAAATAAAGTAGCCCCTCGCGCATCATTTCCATCAGCAGCACCTGAGTTTCTTTGATTTGGTATCGCTTCGAGGCGATAGGCAGGAAAATGATCTGCGCCAGAAGTACCCCATAAAGAGTGGTGATCAAGGCCACGGACATTCCCCCCATCACCCCTGCGATATCGGCGCCGCCGCTGGTTGTGCTTCCAAGCATCAGAATCAGCCCAACCACGGTACCAATCATTCCAAATGCAGGACACGCACGGCCCATAAATTCGAGCAGGTCGATTTCTTCGTAGGAGCGATAATTATACATTTCGATTTCTGAGCGAATGATTTCTTCAATCATTTCTTCAGTGACGATTTCGACCGCAATGAAATCCTGGAGCCAGTTTCTGAGATCGTTGTTGCTCACAGCAGCAATTTCTTCATCTGTGATCATCTGTTTGTTAACCCTTTTTTCACTGAGTTTCAGGACCGTATGGTAGACTTCCAAAAAATCCTCATCTTGTTTGGCCCGCATAAATACGTGGCCGATGAAGATGAAAGCACGAATCGCGTCTCCAAAGCGGAAGGCGACCAGAGTCGCAGCATAGGCACCCCCCAAAACAATAAGCAGAGACTTAAGGTCTGCAAATCTCGAAATCGATCCGAACCAGGAATCCTGAAAAGCCTGGAAACCAGCCTGATGTGCACGAATCTGTTCTATAGGTGCGCCATTTTGCTTCAAGGATTCAAGGGTCATTTCAAATTCCCTCAGCTGGTATAAATAGTAGTTTGAAAGATGATCAGGCCAAATAATGCCAAAAATCACGAGCGTAGCTCCAATGAGCAACCCAATCACGGTTCCCAGTTTATCGGACATATTTCTTACCTCAGTTCTAAAAGTGTTTTGAGTGAATTTCTTTTTTGGTACTTAATTTTCTAAAATCATTGATGATTTCTAGTCAAATAGGTCGATCAGGATAAGTGGTAATATTTTAAGATTTGAATTTAAATTGAAGACTTGAACAGAGATCCTTTTTTCTTTTTCATACTGCTGTATTCTGGGTGAGGTACTTTAGAAATTCAATCTTCTTTCCTCGTTATTTGCTGGGTTTGGAAGTTGAGTAGTCCTCTTGAATGATGCTATGAAAGATGACTTTTTTGATCAAATCGATCAATGGTCGATTTCAGTCTGGAGCAAAAACCCCTGGTTGAAAAGTCTTGAAAGCGGAAGTGATAGAGCCGTTTTCAATATCGATCAATTGTATGATCAATGGCTGGAGTTCATTTTAAAGAATCATGGAATCACAACAGGACCATTTTCAAAGTTCGCAGAACAGAAAAAAATCTTCGGTCTCGTCAAACATCTGAACCCGTACTATTTCCGTTCAGATGAAGTACGGAAGGTGATTGATCAGACAAGCACCCTCCCACCGAAACAAAAAGAATCGTTGACTGCTCAGATTACAGGTTTTTTCCGTCTCATGGGCAAGACAAGCATGAATCCGGTAGTGCTCGAAAATCTGGAAACACTTGAAGAATGGTGGGAACTGTTCGAAGAAAAAGAGGAGTGGTCCGGAATGAACTGGTTGCAGAAACAGGATTTCCGAGTTCCTGCAAGTAAAGGAGGTTTTTTCGCTTGGAACCGTTTTCACCGAGGTGCCCTTCCAGGAATTAGCGAACATCCTCGGAAGTGGGTGGAGCTCTGTGCAGAATCTGAAGGACCAAGCGAAGCATGGAAATGGGACTTAAAAGCATCAATTTTTGCCGGGGAATGGGCCCATGCAGAACTACCGGGGGTATGCGGCCCGTTTCCTTTGTGTGAGCAATGTAGGCTTGCTCAAAACTGCAAATGGCCCTCTCAGCAGAACGGATTAAATGAACAAGATACCATTGAAACCTTGGTCCAAAAAAACAGATGGGACGCATTGAAAACAGAAGAACTCACCGAATGGTTGTTGGAGGATGAAGATTTTCAACAGAATATGACTAAACTGGAAGGCGAAGCAGAATTTCGATTAAAATCCATTGACGAATCAAAGCTGCTGGAATGGGATCATCTCCAACCCGGTTCAAAAACACCTCTTAGATTTAAAGTGCTGTTGGAACTTTGCCGCAGATTTCATGAAGAACCCATGAACCTTGGTGTTCAGTTTAGCTCTAGCCGAGACATCTATCATCATTTTCAGACCAGGTTGGGAAATCTCAAACAAGAGCGTTTCATCATTGTGATCTTGGATAACAAACATCGCTTTTTATCAGAAACGACAGTAACGGTTGGGCTTCTTAATCGAAGCCTGGTTCATCCTCGTGAAGTTTTTGCGGAAGCCATTGAGCAGAGAGCTGCTGCCATAATCTGTATCCATAATCATCCCTCGGGTGATTCCAGCCCCTCAGAAGAAGACAAACGGATCACCCGGCGTCTTCAGGAATCCGGAGAGTTACTGGGAATCCCATTGCTGGATCATGTCATCATAAGTAAAGAAGACTTTACTAGTTTTGCCGATGAGGGCTGGCTATGAAAAAAATCCAGGACCATTACTTCAAGGAGGCGAGAAAACAAGGATATGTTGCCCGCTCTGCATTCAAGCTTGAAGAAATGGACCGTAAGTTCCGCCTGTTACGCAGGGGCCAGCATGTTATCGATCTGGGCTGTGCTCCTGGGTCCTGGCTTCAGTATGCTGCCAAGAAAGTCCTCCCGGAAGGCAGTTTGACCGGAGTGGATCTGAAACAAGTGAAAATTCAGTTTCCGGAGAGCGTCAGGATTTTCCAAAGTGACATATCTATGTTAGAAGAAAGTATTTTGGCTTCGTCCAGATTCGACCTGGTGCTCAGTGACATGGCTCCGGATACCACCGGCATTCCATCCGTGGATAGCCAACGATCCTATGATCTGAATTCCCAAGCACTGTCATTTGCCCAACGTCATTTGAAACCGGGTGGAACTCTGGTGCTTAAAGCTTTCCAGGGTGAACCTCTGAATCGGCTCAAATCAGAAATCCGTCTCTGCTTCGAGTCTTTAAAACTCTTCAAACCAAAAAGTTCACGATCAGAAAGTGTTGAAATCTTTGTGCTCGGTTTTGGTTTGCTTCCCCAGTCTTGATGGTTTTTTTGGTATCTAAGCGATTTCACAAAAAAAATTATTTTCATCGCTAAAGTTTTTTTCCCATCCGTCGATGAAGGGTCCAAGAGCATTTGCCGGGAAGTTCCCGGTGAAGTTAATTTTAAGGCAATTCATCACGTGGAGTCCATCATGGCGATGAGAATCAGACAGAATCCGACTTCGTTAAACGCGCTTCGACATTCCGGGAATCACTTCGATCAAGTGAGGAACAGTATCGAGAAGCTCAGTTCCGGGGTCAAAATCAATAAAGGTGCGGACGGTCCGGCATCTTTGATCGCTTCCGAGCGTTTACGGGGCCGAATCGTAGGCATTCAACAGGCCTACAATAATGCGACCCAGTCCGTTTCGCTGATGCAGACGGCTGAAGGTTCGTTGAATGAAGTGAGCAGTATATTGGTGCGGCTAAGGCAATTGGCCACCCATGCTCAGAATGAAGCCGTTAACGATCCTCAAATGCTGGCTGCAGACCAGATGGAGATCGAACAGCTGCTGAGAACGATCGACCGGATCTCACAAAACACCCAATTTGGAAGTCATACTCTGCTCGATGGAAGTATGGGAGCCAATGGGGTAACAGTGGGAGACAATCTTCGATTTGTTTCTGCTCTTCCGCAAACTCCTCCATCCCCGGAAAGTGGCTGGGAAGTTGATATCCACCAGGTTGCTACCCGGGCGTCAAAGGAAGGAACAGTTCCAATTACCGTTGAAAATATTGCAGATGGTCTTTTTATGGTGATTTCTGAGGGCGGGAAAAACGCCACCTTGGATACCCGAGAAGGACAAATTTCAAAAGATATTCAGCAAATTGTCGAGAACACGCGGAAAGATCCATCCAGGTTCCCTCCTGATGAGATGGCAGCATCTATAAGATCGATTGTAGTTCACAGTATTAAGAATGCTATTGCTGAGTCAGGGTTGGATGTACATGTTCTTGAAACTCCCAATAAGACTTTGTTAATTAGGCATAACCAGTTTGGTGATGAACACTCGTTCTCAGTTACCAGTTCTATTCCTGGAGTTTTGTCAGATGAAGCCAATGTAGCTCAATTGTCAGAGCCAGGTAAAAACGTCGAAGGTACTATTAATAGGGAAGTCGCACTTGGCCAAGGTCAAATTTTATCAGCTTTAGATGGAACCTCTGCAGCTGGTGTGACCATTGAGTATAATAGAGTCATTGGTCTCAAGGAAATTCCTATTTACGATGATGTTGGTGCTAGGATTGGTACTGAATTCATGAAAGAGTCTAATGAAGAAGTGGTCGGCGGCCCTGACAGTGGAAAAATTGAGGGATACATTCATGTTTCCCAACAATCTAAAGAATTCCAGGTAGGTCCGGATTCGGGTTTGAATCCCAGCTTTTCTTTCATCAATGTTCGCACTAAGCATCTCGGTCATGGAGTTGTCAATGACAGTAATTTTCAGAGCATCGCTGATATTGACGTTAGGACCATGCAAGGTGCCCGAGATTCTGCAAAGATCATTGATAGAGTGATCGAAGAGATTGCAGTAGCTCGAGGAGAACTTGGAGCATTCCAGAAAAATGCGGTGGAAAGCAATCTCAACAGTCTGAAGATTGCAGAAGAAAACATCACCCAGGCTGAATCCGTCATTCGTGATTCGGATATGGCTGAAGAGATGTCAAAACTGACTGGAGACCAGATCATGCTCCAGGCCAGCACGGCCATGGTTTCACAGGCCAATCAGGTTCCCCGAACCGTTCTGGACCTGATCCAAAGCAACGGCTGATCCAATCAGTCCCCAAACTGTCTGATGAGTGCGGGATAGGGTTTTCCCGCACTGCCTCCCTTTTCCAGTTCCTCTTTTTTCCCTTCCGAAATTAACTTGCCGATTTGGCGGCATGACAGCATACTATTCTCTGAAAGCTTTCAATCAAATCAAATACTTGCATTCAACATTTAAATTTTGAATCCTCAGAAATCATTTTTGAAAATCAACATCGAATTCTTTATTCATTCAACTTTTTTGTTTCATTATTGAGATTTAAAGATTTATAAACATTTTGATCTTCAACTGAATGTAACAAACCCTTAGAGATTATGCGTGACAGTCTGATATTTTATGTGAACGGAATGCGTCAAGAGGTTCGCGGAGAATCTGTTTTCAGGACTTTGTCGGATTTTTTACGCAAAGAGCTTGGACTGACGGGGACCAAAGTTGTTTGTGCTGAAGGGGATTGCGGATCGTGCACGGTTCTGTTGGGAAGGTTTCAACAAGGAAGATGGAACTATGATGGAGTGGATTGTTGTATCCAGTATCTTTTTCAAATCGATGGGATGCATGTCATTACCGTTGAAGCCCTTAGTGAGGACGGCGTACTGCACCCGATCCAGCAGGCAATGGTGGAGCATTTCGGCTCACAGTGCGGTTATTGCACCCCGGGTTTTGTGATGGCATTGACAGCTCTCTTGGAGCAACAGATTCCGTTTAATAGAGAGCATGTTGAGTTGGGTTTAACAGGAAACCTTTGCCGCTGCACCGGCTATCAACAAATTTTTGAAGCTGCATTCTCACTGGATCAGAAAAGCCTTCCAAAGGTTTCAGAACGTTATAGAAACAAGGAAATGGAGAAGGAACTCGAAGAGGTCATTCTGTCCCCAGCAGTGGTTCAAGCATCAAGTTTTTCTCAACCTGGTGATGAAAAAAGTGTTTATCTGCCAACGACTGTTTCGGAAGCAGCTTTATATCGGGCAGAACATCCCCAAGCCAGAATTGTCAGCGGGGGAACAGATGTTTCGGTCCAAGTGAATAAGGGAAAGAGCGATTTCAAAAAAATCATCAGTTTGTCTCACCTAAAGGAACTCGATTTCTTGGAAAACAATGATGCAACTCTTAGCTTTGGTGCAGGAGTTAATTGGACTGAATTGGAAAGGTATTGTAAATCGAATCTTCCTGAGTTTCATAAGATCCTGAAAGTTTTTGGGTCACCGCAGATTCGTAACGCTGGAACCATTGGGGGAAATATTGCCAATGCTTCTCCCATTGCGGATTCACTCCCTTTTCTTCTGGTCACAGATGCAGTTCTGGAACTGACAAACAGCACAGGAACTCGTCATGTGGAAATCAAGGATTTTTTCAAGGGCTACAAAAAGATGGATTTGATGCCTGGTGAAATGATCCGAAGCATCAGCTTAAAGCTCCCAGAAAAAAATGACATCTTCAGGCTTTATAAGGTTTCCAAAAGAAAGGATTTGGATATATCTTCATTCACGGCAGGAATGCTTTTGAGTCTCAATCAAAATCGCATGACCAAAGTGAGACTGGCCATGGGAGGAGTTGCACCGGTTGCACTTCGCTTGAAAAAAACTGAAGATTGGTTAAATGGAAAAGACTTTAGCCTGGATATTATGAAGCAGGCGGGCAGAAAAGCAGTCCAGGAAATCAGCCCTATCAGCGATGTGAGGGCCTCAAAAGATTACAGGTTGCGCCTGGCAGAAAATATTTTTGAAAAATTATATTATGAGTCAAATCCTCAGCCCACTGCCTACTCGGCCTGAATCCGAAAAAGCAACTTCTTCGGAAAGCCTTCCTACCAGTTCTTTTCAGGTTCCCCACGAATCCGCCATTGCTCATGTCGGAGGAGAGGCTAAGTTTGTGGACGATTTGCCTTCTTCCAAGGATGAAGTCTGGGTTGATTACATTCCGAGTCCTTCCCCGCATGGAAAGATTTTGGCTCACAACTTTGAGGAGTTGAAACAAATTCCTGGAATTTTAGGCATCTTCACCTTTCAAGATCTTCCTGGGAATAATCATTTCGGCAATATTATTTCCGATGAACCATTCCTTGCTGAAAATAGAGTGCATTATGTTGGTCAGCCCGTTGCTGTGATTGCCTCGGAAAACGAGGAAGCAGCCCTGGTAGCCCGAAAAGGAGTCCGTTTTGAAATCGAGGAACTGGAACCGGTCTTCACCATCGATCAGGCTTTGGCCAAAGAAGAGTTTCTGGGAGTTCCCCGAAAAATAGAAAGGGGTGATTTCGAAAAGGCCTGGGAAGAGGCAGAGCATCGTCTTGAGGGTACTTTTCATTGCAATGGTCAGGAGCATTTCTATCTGGAGTCCCAGGCGGTTTTGGTCGTTCCTGGAGAGGAAGATCAGCTTCATGTTCATTCATCCACTCAGAACACGAGTGAAATCCAGCAGGTGGTTGCGGAAGCACTAAATTTAGGGTTTCACCAGGTGGTTGCGGTTTGCAAGCGAATGGGGGGTGGTTTTGGTGGAAAAGAGACCCAGGCGGCGATTCCAGCTGTGATGGCGTCGCTGGTGGCGTACCATCTGAAAAGACCGGCACGGATGGTTTTCACCAAGGATGATGATATGAAAACCACCGGGAAACGTCACCCGTTCCTGATCCGCTATAAATCAGCTTATACCAGTGAAGGCAGAATCACAGGATTGGAGGTAAAACTCTTTTCCAACGGGGGAGCTTATGCAGATCTTTCCACGGCAATCATGGAACGAGCCATGCTCCATTCGGATAATGCCTATTTCATCCCCAACGTTCTGATCAAGGGGCAGGTCTGTCGCACCAATCTTCCACCCAACACGGCTCTTCGGGGTTTTGGCGGTCCCCAGGGGATGGCCAATATTGAAAACATCATGCAGGAAATAGCGATCACTTTGGGTAAAGACGCATTTGAGGTGAGAAGACTCAACTGTTACGGAAAGCATGAGCAGAACGTCACACCCTATGGTCAGAAGGTCCATGCTCACTGTCTTCCGGAAATGATGGACCGCCTCGCGGAAAAAACCGATTATCAAAAAAAGCTTTCTGCCATAGAGGCGTTCAACAAAGCCTCAAAAACCCATCTGAGAGGAATTGCGCTGACCCCAATGAAATTTGGTATTTCCTTTACCACCACTTTTCTGAATCAGGGAAATGCATTGGTGAATCTCTATCTGGATGGAACGGTTCAGGTTTCAACAGGTGGGACAGAAATGGGTCAGGGTTTGAACACCAAAATCCGACTGATTGTGGCAGGGGAGCTGGGTGTGGAGTATGACTCGGTGAGGGT
>LNZD02000026.1 GCA_001469005.2 SAR324 cluster bacterium lautmerah10 | reverse complement strand
ATTTTGTTGAAGTTGGCGCGTGAAAGTTTGGGTTCTGACTTTCCTTTGGTAGCCGGAATCATTGTCAACAGCACAGATGAGGCGATTGAACGTGGAAAAATAGCCCGTGATCAAGGTGCTGATGTGTTGCAGGTTACCCCGGTGCATTATCTTTTTAAACCGGACGATGAAGCGATGGTCCAGCATTTTCGGGAAATTTGTGATGCGACCGGAATGCCCCTGTTGATCTACAATGTGGTTCCCTGGACCTATCTTTCTCCCGAATTGCTTTGCCGAATCATGCGAGAAGTTCCTGGAGTTAAGGGAGTCAAGCAGAGTGCAGGTGATTTGAAGTTGATGGCGGATCTGCTTGAGATGTCTGAGAGTGAAGATCTTATCTTTTCGGCAGTCGATGCTTTGCTTTATCCCTCTTTTATTCTTAAAGCCAGGGGAGCGATTGCTGCAGTTCTTGCTGCGCTTCCAGGACATTGTGTGGAACTTTGGGATGGTGTTCAAAAAGGTGACCATGAAAGGGCTTTGGAACTGCATAGTCAACTCTTGGCTTTTTGGAATGCTTGTGATCTTGAGAACCTTCCGGCGTGTGTCAAATATGCTCAGACTCTTCAGGGACTGCCTGAAACCTTCCCTAGAAGACCAATGCCTGAAGCGAGACCGGAAGCGCGTGTTCGAATCCAAAAGGCGCTTCAGAATGCTGGAGTTCTGAACTGATTGGACACTCACATTCGGATTCTGGCATTGCCTGGATCGTAAAACGCTTTCAATGATGCCTTTGCCGGATATCGTTCTCCGGCAACTTCAATTTCAAATTTTTGCGATTCGATCCATTCTTTATTGACTCCCTCCGGATTTTCGATGTAGCCCATGCCGAGGCAACTTCCGATGCTGTGACCATACATTCCGGAGGTGGTATCCCCAACAATGGTGTTTCCGCACCATATCGGTTCATTGTGATATAAGAGTGGTTCCGGATTTTCCAGAGCAAACTGCACCATTCTTTTTTTCAGTAGGCCGTTTTCTTTTTTCCGGATGAGAGCCTCTCTTCCTAGGAATCCTCCTGATTTATCCCAGGCAACGGCGAAAGACAGACCTGCTTCAAGAGGAGTGTCTTCATCCGTGATATCATGCCCCCAGTGCCGATATGCTTTTTCCAGTCTCAATGAGTTGAGGGCATGCATGCCAGCATGTTTTAAGCCCATTTCCTTTCCTGCTTCAAGCAGACGATCATAGAGATCCTGGGCAAATTCGGATGGGATGTAAAGCTCCCAGCCTAACTCGCCAACGTAGGTCACACGCAGTGCCAGTGCTTTTGAGTAACCGATTTCGATTTCCTTGCCCGTTCCAAAAGGAAAATGGTCGTTGCTTAAATCTTCATCGGTGAGTTTCGAAAGGAGTTTCCTGGAATTCGGTCCCATTATACTCAAAACGGCATAAGCCGAAGTGACATCGGCAACCTGAACTCCGTCTTCCTCTGCGGTGTGGCGTTTCAGCCAGGCCAAATCCCGCATCTGGCTCGCTCCGGCAGTGATCACCAGGTATTCCCATTCTGACAATCGAGTCACGGTCAGATCGGTTTCAAAGCCCCCTCTTTCATTCAGCCAGGCGGTATAAACGACCTTTCCGGGTTCAACAGCAACCTGATTCGCGCAAATCCGGTTCATTACTTTTTCGGCGTCCCTGCCCTGGACCAGGAATTTTCCAAATGAAGACATGTCAAAAAATCCGACATTTTCACGAACAGCAAGGTGCTCTGATGCAGAAGCTTCGAACCAGTTCTGTCGGCGGTAAGTGTACTCGTAACGTGGTTCCATGCCTTCCGGGGCAAACCAGTTGGCCCGTTCCCACCCGGCCATTTCCCCAAAACATGCGCCTGCATCTTTGAGACGGTCATGAAACACGGAACGTCGGATACCCCGGCTGGTTTCCGGTTGAAAAAAAGGCCAGTGCATGGCGTAAAGCAATCCCAGGGCTTCTCCGGTGCGTTCGTAAAGATAGCGTTCGTTGACCTGGAATGGATGGAAACGGCGGATATCCACATCGGAGAGGTCCATCGGAGGGTGCCCATTGACGATCCATTCGGCAAGGACCTTCCCTGCTCCTCCGGAAGATTGGATGCCGATCGAATTGAAGCCTGCAGCCACATAGAAATTCCGGAGTTCCGGAGCTTCTCCTAAAATATACCGGTCATCGGGAGTGAAACTTTCCGGGCCATTAAAAAAGAGCTGAATTCCCGGTTCTTCAAGTTTAGGAACCCGGTGAATGGCATTCATCATGGCCGGTTCGAAATGATCCCAGTCTTCTGGAAATTGCCCGAAACTGAAATCTTCCGGAATGCTGTCCAGGGATCTTGGTTTGGCTTTGGGTTCAAAACACCCCACCAGCAGTTTTCCTGCGTCTTCCTTGATGTAGCACCATCCGCTTGGGTCTCTTAACCCTGGAAGAGTCGGGGGGATTCCCATTTCTTCGGTGACGATGTAGAAGTGTTCTGAAGCATGCAAAGGAACATTCACTCCGGCCATCTTGCCAACCTGGCGGCCCCAGAGTCCCGCACAGTTGACCACAAATTCTGCCTTGATTTCTCCCTGATCGGTAACCACGCCATTGACTTTTCCGTTTTCCTTTAAAACACCCTGAACTCTGATATTCTCAAAAATCTGAGCACCCCGATTCCGTGCCCCTTGAGCCAGTGCACGGGTGGTGTCGATGGGGTTGGTCTGTCCATCTTTGGGGAGAAAAACGGCGCCGCAGAGATCGTCAATGTTGAGGTAAGGGTGGAGATTCAGAGCTTCCGATGCAGTGATCACCTCGACTTCCAGACCGAAACATTTGGCCATGGAGGCTCCGCGTTTGAGTTCTTCAAACCGCTCAGGGTCCGGAGCCACACTGACGGATCCATGTTGTTTGAATCCCGTTGCCTGGCCTGTTTCGGCTTCAAGCCCGGCAAACAATTCGCTGGTGTACTGGGCGAGCATCGTCATGTTCCGTGTCGCACGAAGCTGTCCCACCAGTCCGGCAGCATGCCAGGTGGTCCCGCAGGTCAGTTCTTTCCTTTCCAACAAAACCACATCAGTCCAGCCTAGCTTGGTCAGGTGGTAAGCAACGCTGCAGCCGATCACCCCTCCGCCGATGATCACGACCTGAGTTTGTGCTGGAAGTTTCAAATCTGACATTTTGAACCTGGAAAAATTATTGGATTTTAATGTATATCAGCCGAATTGCTGGTGGCCTGTTTGAGCATCTCCAGATTGAATCCCGGATCTTGGCATGCATCAAGGATGACTTTTTCCCGTCGGATCATCAGGTCAATTTTTTCGGGTAATTCTTCGGCACATTCCCTGGGTATAACGACGGCCCCATGCAGGTCGGCATGAATCAGGTCATCATGACGGACGGACATTCCGAAAATATTGACCTCCCTACCGGTGTCCTCAATCCGCACATAGGCATGGCTGGGAACGATTTTTCCAGCCAGAAGCTGGAATCCTGGAGCCAGCACATCCATATCCCGGATCGCTCCGTTGGTGATGACGCCTAAAATTCCAAGCGCTTTGTGAATGTTGGTATTCACCTCGCCCCAGTTCGCGCCCAGTCCCGGACTTGAATCCAGATCCTGAATCACACTGATGTTCGGACCTTCCCCGGAAGCAACGTATTCGTAATAGGCCATTCCGATTTCACGTTTTTTCTTTGGATCAACCGGGGACAAAGCACGGAGGGTGGCAGTTCGAGCATAACCCACTATTGGGGGCAGGGAAGGATCGGCACAGACCATTTGCTCGGTGGTGAAGCCATGAAGCCGAAAACGGGAATCGATCAATTCCAAAGCATTGCAGATGGTCGGTGTGTCAAATTTTTTAAAATGTTCAAGTAAGTCAGAGCGGAGCATTGATTTCCCTAAGTGGTTTTGAATTTATGATGTGTGGATTTATCGATCAGATAAAAAATTGAATGACAATTATTTGAAAAAACAAGTCTTTCACCGTCGAATGCGAGGTTCAATCTGAAATGATCTTCAAGATCCCTTTTCTTTTGAGAAGCGTAATGACAAGCTCTTGAGTCTAATTAAGTTTAAAAAATATTTTTCTCTCATATGGATCGATATCCGGTCCTGATCAAAACAAGCTAACTCATTGAAATGAATGGTCCTTCTGACGAAATCGTGATCGTTGGAGCATCCGAGCACAACCTGAAAAACGTCAACCTGACCCTGCCCAGGAACACCCTTACGGTGTTTACCGGGGTAAGTGGTTCTGGGAAATCGTCGTTGGCATTTGACACGGTTTTCAAGGAGGGTCAACGTCGGTTTGTCGAATCCCTCTCGGCCTATGCCAGACAGTTTTTGGGCCAGACGGAAAAACCACGGGTGGAACATGTGGAAGGGCTGAGTCCTACCATTTCGGTCGATCAGAAAACCGTTAACCGTAATCCACGTTCGACAGTCGGGACGGTGACAGAGATTTTCGATCACTACCGCCTCCTTTATTCCCGATTGGGCGAACCCCATTGCCCGAATTGTGGAAAACCTATTGAATCCCAAACTCCGGAACAGATTTCAGACTTCGCCTACGTTGATGGACAGGGCGAAAGTTGTTTGATCCTTGCCCCGATGATTCGGGAACGGAAGGGAGAATACCGGAAGGAAATCGAGCAGTGGGCAGCGGAGGGCTACGTGAGGGCAAGAATTGACGGAACCATCCGACGCCTGGATGAGGATATCCAACTCGCCCGTTACGAGAAACATACCCTGGAATTGGTGATCGACCGTCTCGAATTAAAGAATGAGGAAAAAAGCCGCTTCACCGAAGGCATTGAAAAAGCCCTTAGACTCGCTGAGGGTTTGGTGGTTCTTGAATACCGGGGGAAGGATCATCTTTTCAGCCAGCTGATGNCTTGCCCTGCCTGCCAGATTGCTTTACCGGAGATGGAACCCAGGCTTTTTTCTTTCAATGCTCCGCAGGGGGCCTGTCCGACTTGCAATGGTTTGGGGCAGTTGAGCATTTTCACCGAAGAAAAGCTTTGCGATCCGAAATTGTCCATGGCCGATGGTGCGTTGAAGTGTTTCACAGAACGGGGAAATATTCTCTTCACCCGAATCGATGAGCGGCATCTGAATGATCTTTATCGTCAATTTTCCATCAACCGCAGGACACCCTGGAAAAAACTTTCCGAAGAAACCCGGAAGCTCATCCTTCATGGTAATGCGGATGTACCTCTGGGCATTTCCAACGTCTTCCGTTTTTCAGGACAACTCCGGAAGAAAATTCAAAACGGCCAATGGCCTGGGATCATTGCCATCCTTCAGTTTGTCTATCGCTTTGCCAAGGGGCCTCTCGAAAAATTTCAGGAAACTTCCGAATGTCCGGATTGCCAGGGCCGCAGGCTGAATCCAACCGCGCTCGCAGTGCTTTTTCACGGCAAAGATATCCATAGTCTTTCCGAAACCTCATTGGAAGAAGCCATCCGTTTTTTTGATTCCATCGACCTGAATGAGCGGGAAGAAAAAATCGGCCGAGATATTTTCCGGGAAATCCGGGACCGTCTGCGTTTCCTCAACGATGTCGGAGTCGGTTACCTCAATCTCAACCGTTCTGCCGCAACACTTTCCGGCGGAGAAGCCCAGCGTATCCGTCTGGCTTCACAGTTGGGAGCAGGGCTGCAGGGAGTTTTGTATGTATTGGATGAACCCTCCATCGGATTGCACCAGAGTGACAATCTCAAACTGATCGAAACGCTGAAAAAACTCCGTGACCGAGGAAACACGGTGCTGGTGGTGGAACATGATGAGGAAACCATCGAATCGGCGGATCATATCGTTGATGTCGGACCGGTTGCGGGTTTGAATGGCGGTGAAATCACAGCCCAGGGAGGTCTTCATGAAATTGTTTCAGAAAAGACTTCTCTGACCGGAGATTTTCTCTCAGGACGCGAACGTATCGAAATTCCGGAAAAAAGGCGTATTGCGGAAAACGGAAATCTTACTGTTCGCGGGGCCCGTTTCAACAACCTCAAGGATCTCACCGTGGAGATCCCCCTTGGCTTGTTTGTCTGTGTTGCAGGAGTCTCCGGATCCGGAAAATCTTCCCTGATCGATGGGGTTTTGAAAAAGGCTGTAGCGAATCACCTTATTCCAAACTCCAATCAAACTCCGGGTGAACATGACAAAATTGAAGGACTGGAAAACCTTGACCGTCTGATCGAAATCAACCAGACCCCGATTGGAAGAACTCCAAGGAGCAATCCTGCTACCTATACCAAACTGTTTGATCCCATCCGTGACCTGTTTGCGTTGGTTCCGGAATCCAAAGCAAGGGGTTACAAAAAAGGACGGTTTTCTTTCAATGTCAAAGGCGGACGTTGCGCGGACTGCCAGGGAGCAGGAATCCAGACCATCGAGATGCAGTTTCTCAGCGATGTACAGATTCCCTGTGAAACCTGTCGGGGAAGACGTTTCAATGCTGAGACGCTTCAGATTTTTTTCAAAGGGAAAACGATTTTTGATGTGCTCGAAATGACGGTGGATGAAGCAGCCGATTTTTTTGCAGCGCAACCCAAGATCCATCTCATTCTGGAAACCCTGCAGCAGGTCGGGATGGGGTATGTCAAATTGGGACAACCTTCCACCACTCTTTCAGGAGGAGAGGCGCAAAGGATCAAACTTGCCGCGGAACTCCGAAAAAAATCGACTGGAAAAACCCTCTACCTGCTTGATGAGCCGACCACCGGTCTTCATTTCCATGACATCAGACTTTTGCTGAATTGCCTGAATCGACTGGTGGAACAGGGCAACACGGTTTTGGTCATTGAGCACAACCTCGATGTCTTAAAGATGGCCGACCATATCCTAGAACTAGGGCCTGGAGGTGGTGCAAATGGTGGAGAATTGGTCTGCAGTGGTCCTCCAGAGAAACTCGCTGAAGAAAAAACCCTAACCGGAAAGTTTTTGAAAAAAACCCTCCAAGGCGAGCCTCCGGTTTCCTATCAAATTCCTACTGAATCGGATTCCGATTTTGTTTCGGAAGCACCTTTAAAAACCAAAAAACGCCGAAAAAAAATCAGCTCTAAAGCTCCAAAATCTAGCTCCGGCAAAACCAGCCTTGCCTTTGACACTCTTTTCGCGGAAGGGCAATCCCGCTATGTGGAGTCCCTTTCCACCTACGCGAGGCGTTTTCTGGGGAGGATGGATAAAGCTCCGGTGGATTCCATCGACGGTCTTGCTCCGGCGATTGCCATTAACCAGAAGAGCACCAGTCGCAACCCAAGATCCACAGTGGCCACAACCACAGAAATTTACGACTATTTGAGGTTGCTTTTTGCAAGAATCGGTAAGGCCCATTGCCCGACCTCCGGAAAACCTTTGATTGGCTATAGCCCCACTAGGGCCGCAGAATACTGTCTTGAAAAATATAAGGGTGAACGACTGGAATTGCTCGCGCCATTGTTCATTCCCGGAACGAAAAAAACTCTTCTACTGGACCAACCGGATCATTTTCCAGCAGTGATCGAGACCCTGATACAGGAAGGTTTTCTGAGGGCGTATGTCAAAAATAAACTTGTCAGGCTGGACGAATGGGAAGAACAGGAACCAAAACTGAAAAAGAAAACTCCGATTGACCTCGTCATCGACAGGATCGAGGTCTCCGAATCGGAACAGAAACGTCTTGCCGAAGCCATCGAGAATGCTTTCCAGAAGGGTCATGGGCTCCTCAAACTGAAACGTGCAGGAAACGATACGGACTTTGAATTTCTTTCCGAAACTCCGGCATGCGTCGAAACCGATTTTTACCAGGAAGAAGCACTGACTCCACGAATGTTTTCATTCAATTCGCATGTTGGCGCCTGCCCAGCTTGTGATGGTCTTGGGGAACATGCCTATCGGATCAGCAATCCAACCTGCCCGGAATGCCATGGTGAAAGGCTTAAGCCCGAATACCGTGCAGTCACCATTCAGGGTAGGAACATCAGTCAGTTCTGCAATCTCAACATTCGGGAAGCTCAGAAAGAACTGGAAAGCTGGGTTTTGACCCCCAATCAACTCACGGTGGCAGAACAAGCACTTCGGGAAATTCAGACCCGTCTCGATTTTTTGGTCAATGTCGGACTGGATTACCTCAATCTGGATCAGAAAGCATCCACCCTTTCCGGTGGAGAAGCCCAAAGGATTCGCCTCGCGTCTCAGATTGGTTCCGGACTGGTGGGGGTTATGTACGTTTTGGATGAACCGACCATCGGGCTTCATCCACGGGACACCGATCGTCTGATCAAAACCCTGAAACGGCTTCGGGACCTCGGAAACACGGTGATCCTGGTCGAACATGACCTAGAAACCATCCGTGCTGCGGATCACATTATCGATATTGGCCCAGGGGCGGGTCACTACGGGGGATTGGTTACCGCAAGCGGAAGTCCGGCTCAGATTTCATCTCGAAAGAACACACTCACAGGACGTTATCTCAAAGGGGAGAAGGGGATCCCTGTTCCGGAACAACGCCGCAAAGCCCTTCCCGGTCATGAACTTGTTGTGCTTGGAGCTTCGGCAAACAACCTCAAAGAGGTTGATGTCCGTTTTCCCCTTGGACTGATGAACGTGGTCACCGGTGTTTCGGGATCTGGAAAATCCTCACTGTTGGTGGATGTTCTTCAAAGAGCATTGGAAAAAAAGATGCTCGACAAGCGGGTTGAAGTTGGAAAGCACTTGGAAATCAAAGGCTATGAGAAACTGGAACAACTGATGGTCATCGATCAGGAACCGATCGGCCGCACCCCTCGTTCCAATCCTGCCACTTATACCAAGGTCCTGGACCCGATCCGCGACCTTTTCGGCAAAATGAACGAAGCCCGGCGCAGGGGTTTTACCAAGCGGAGGTTTTCATTCAATGCCCGTGAAGGCCGTTGCGGTGCCTGCGAAGGACAGGGTTATCATCTGATCGAAATGCATTTTCTATCCGATGTCTGGGTCACCTGTGACCAGTGTAAAGGTCGGCGATACAATCGTGAAACTCTTGCAGTGACTTTCCGGGGTCAAACCATCGCTGATGTGCTGGATATGGAAATCACCAAAGCGGTTGAGCTGTTTGAATCTCAGCCCAGGATTTTGAGAATTCTTCAAACCCTGGAGGAAGTCGGGTTGGGCTACATGAAACTGGGTCAACCCGGGAACACTCTTTCCGGCGGAGAAGCGCAAAGGTTGAAACTTGCAGCGGAACTTTCGAGACGCTCGCGCGGTAAAACCCTCTACATCCTTGATGAACCGACGACGGGACTCCATATTGACGACGTGGCCAGATTGCTGAAGATCCTTCAGCGTTTGGTGGACCAGGGAAACACTGCGATTATCATTGAGCACAACCTTGAAGTGATCAAAAGCGCGGATTGGATC
>LNZD02000025.1 GCA_001469005.2 SAR324 cluster bacterium lautmerah10 | reverse complement strand
ATATATACCATTTTGCCTCTCTAGCAAGATCTATTTAGCTTCGCTAACGCCTAACTCACCGAGCGAACGATAGCGAGTCCGTTGAAGCGCTTTGTTATACGCTCCTTATTTCAATAATCTGTGACGTTCCCTTCGATTTATCTCCATTTATCCATTGCCAATTTTCATGGTATTTATAGCGACCGTCTGGCAATACTGACAGGGTAGAGATACATTGACCAAGCATTAAATTACCTTCAATATTTATATGTTGATATGTAAATTCAAGATTTCCATTAGCAAACATTTTCCTAATAAATGCCCCTTGAGAATATTTCCCCCTTTATAATCTGCCGATACAATTTCATTATTCTGGTGGTAATGAAAAATGGTCTCTGAACTAACCTCACCATTCTCTGAATTTTCAATAGATTGAAAGATTTTTCCGTCAAGACTATGCTTCATTACTGCTATTTCCACGCGTACAACGCCACGCATCAGCTGCCGGCCACTGCGAGCGAATCGAGCAGTGAGGCGGTTGGTTGCTTGCGCTTGTTAGCGCTCTAAAGTTTGAGTTTAAATCCTTCATGTGTAGCTTTAAATCCGAGTGACTCATAAAACCGAATAGCATCCGGGCGTTGTTTGTCAGATGTAAGTTGTACAATGCTGCACCTTCTCTCTTTGGCTCTTTTGATTGCCCAATTTATAAATTCTGTGCCTAAGCCTTTCCCCCGATAAGTATTGGCAATTCTTACTCCTTCAATTAAACATCGCCATGAACCTGTGTGTGTTAAATACGGAATGAATGTAAGTTGCAGCATTCCAACTAACTCGCCATCGGCTTCGACAACTGTTAATTCATTATTTGAATCTGCCTCAATGCTGTGAAAAGCATCCAGATAGTTTGGGTTTAGTGGTATGGAGACATCTTCCCTCTTGGCTCCCAAAACATCGTCCGCAAGTAGATCGACAAGTGCCGGTACATCACTTTCGTTTGCTTCGCGAAAATTTAAGTTCACTTGCATGCTAGAGAGCGCTAACAAGGCATTCATTGCTGGTGGCTTAGATATTCAGTATATCTTCACAGGTCAGTCAGATCGTGAAGCATTTAAGAAAAAAGATCTTCAGATTCAAAGCTTAGAGGATCTTTTAAAAAAAGCTTATCAGGGAGAATAAGATTAGCAACCAGCAACCAGCAACCAGCAACCTCCGTAAGGTTGCGCTCCAGCCTCTATACATTTTCAAACACTGCCTATCCAAAAAGGTGAGTTAGCAATGTTCCTAAAACCTTGAGCAAATCCTTGATTTCTCCTGAACGATTTAAGCTCAGGAACAATCACCAAATATAAATTTTGTAATGATTTTAAAGAGATATGGAGCGAGAAACCGGGTTCGAACCGGCGACCTCAACCTTGGCAAGGTTGCGCTCTACCAACTGAGCTATTCTCGCTTTCAGGTTTAGTTATTAAAAGAACTTTTCCAGATGCTGTCAATGCAATAATTTGGTGTTACCCGTTGCCCCATCTGTGTTACCGGGGGAGTGCATGATCTTTGCACAACTCATGGGATGGATTTAGGCTTGCAGCTCAGTACCTATCAGCGAAGATAGAACGTGCATTTTCTTGCAATCATCGTTTCCAACAGAATGTTTCTATCCAGGCGTCTCTTCCGAGGTTCATTGAAATCCCTGTGTTTATCATGGGGACTGATATGGAGTTCCTTTATTCAGGCAGAATCACCCCGGCCTGCTCCCCCTAAATCTCTTCCTCTGGTGATGGAAACTTCCGATGGAGGCTTCCGTAAGACCACCCTGTGGAAGGGAGGGAAGCAGCGAATCGGGAACCGTGAACTGTTGGGATCCAAAACACTATTCCGCAAACAGCTCTGGTGGTTCCAAGGCATTGCCTATGACATCCCCATTGTCAAACACGCAAAAGTCGACCGGGCACTGCGTAAATTAACGGTCAATAAACGTGCTCAAACGATCATCGGAATCAAGCGTTCCGGCAGATACATGCCGATGATCCGGAGAATGTTGGAAGAAGAAGGTTTACCTTTGGATCTTGCCTACATGGTTGCTCAGGAGAGCAACTTCAATGAGATGGCTCGTTCCCGGATGAATGCGGTGGGTCTTTGGCAATTCATCGCCTCTACCGGGAGAAGGTTCGGATTGAACATCAATCGTTGGATTGACGAACGGCGCGACCCTTTGCTTTCAACCCAGGCGGCAATGAGGTATTTGAAGCATTTATACGGCATTTTTGAAGACTGGCCGCTGGCCATGGCAGCCTATAATTGCGGAGAGCGGAGGGTTCAGGAAGCCATCAATACTGCTCGTGAAAAAGGGCTGAAACCTCATTTCTGGAACCTCGATCTGCCCAGGGAAACGGAGCATTATGTCCCTTCGATCATGGCCCAGGCGATTCTTTATAACCAGCGTGAACGTTACCGCTTTGCTCATCTCAAAACGGCCAAACCAATGGATGAGACCCGGGTTCAGCTTCCAGTTGCTTTTTCTTTGGAAGAAGTTTCACGAAGGGCGAAGACCTCGTTCCAGGGGTTGTTAAAACTCAACTCGGCATTGTACCGGGGATTCCCTCCGATGAACGAAGATCATTACACCCTCTACCTTCCAAAGACCAGCCATGCGGTTCTGCTTGATTCGTTAAAAAGAAATCCTCAACCGGAGCGGACCTGGGACCAGAATTACAACCAATTGGTCCAGGACTCTCCGCACATGATGCGGCTCCTGGAACAATATGGAGCACCGGTTTACTTCCGTGTGAAGCGTGGAGACAATCTCTGGGATCTTGCAAAAAAACACCGCACCAGCGTTGCCCGTCTGAAGCGATGGAATAATCTCAAACAAAATCCTGTTTTGAGAGTCAATCAAAGGCTGAAACTCTACGTTCCTACTTGGCAGGTGTTTCGGGAAATCGCCAAACTCCCGGAGATGAAAAGTTCTTCAAAACTGATGGCGAAAAAAATTCGGGTCAGACGAGGGGCAACTCTTTCATTGTTGGCGAAACGTCATAAAACCAGCGTTAATAAGCTGATGCGTTGGAACAGATTAAAAAGTGCCAAATCCCTTCGGGCAGGACAAAGTTTAATCGTTGGCTACCGCAGGGTGCCCGCAGATAGTACCGTTCAGCGGAATTATCGTTGGATCAAAGTTCCAAGGCATGCCACCTTGTCACATCTCGCCATGCGCTATAAGACGAGTGTCAGGCAGTTGATGCGATGGAATGGTCTTCGAAGTGCCAAATCGCTCAAGGCCGGGCAAAATCTGATCGTCGGATTTTCAGATAAAGTTTTTAAGCCAGTTTCTAAGATTCGCAAGATCAGAGTCCCGAACAACACAACCCTTTCCCATCTTGCACTCCGCTATAAAACCAGCATTTCCCAATTGATGCGTTGGAATGGTTTGAAAAAAGCCACCGATCTCCGTGCAGGGATGAAACTGATCGTATCAAAACCCTCAAACCTCAGAGATTCCGACCACAAGGTGATCCGGGTCCGATCCGGAGATACCCTTTCTAAAATTGCAATGCGCTACAGGACTTCGGTGAAAACTCTGGTTGCACTCAACGATTTAAAATCAAAAAACCTGCTTCGCCTGAACCAGCGATTGCTTGTCCCCACTCTGACTACCAACGAATCCTGAAGTGGTATCCTCTTCGGTCAAAAAGGACCTGCTGATCGAGGCCCTTTCCTACATCAAACGTTTTCGTGACCGGATCATCGTCATCAAGTACGGTGGAGCGGCAATGATAGAGAAAAACCTCAAACAGAGTTTTGCTGAAGACATTGTCCTGCTCCAATCGCTTGGGATGAAACCGGTGATTGTTCATGGAGGAGGACCTGAGGTCTCAAAAGCCATGGAGCAGCTCGGGCAGCAAGTGCATTTTGTTGAGGGACTGAGGGTTACCAGTGCAGAGAATCTAAAAGTCACTGAAATGGTCCTTTCCGGAACCATCAACAAGGAGATCATCGCTCACCTCAACACCTGTGGCGGAAAAGCCGTTGGATTGAGTGGGAAAGATGGACACCTGATTGAGGCTTCCAAAAAAGACGGTGGGGAAGGAGTGGATCTGGGGTATGTGGGAGAGATTGACTCGACCAATCCGGAACTGCTTAGGGTTCTCCTGAAAGAAGGATACATTCCAGTCATATCACCCATCGGTTTGGGAAAGGATGGCACCAGTTACAACATCAATGCCGATACCGCAGCTTCCCACATTGCGGTCTCGCTTCAGGCGATGAAATTGATCTTCATGACCGATGTTGAGGGAATTTTAGAAAACGGGAAGCTTTGTGCAGAACTGAAACATGATCAGGCATTGAGCATGATCGATTCCGGAGTCATCGAGGGAGGAATGAAGCCGAAGGTTCAAGCCGCATTGAATGCCGTCACCCAGGGAGTAGAATCAGCCCAGATCATACTCGGCACAGACCCGCATTCGGTGATTACAGAATTATTTACTGATCAGGGGATAGGAACGAAAATCGTTGCCTGAAAAGTGGTAGGGAAACGGGTCCGAAATGATTCAGACCCGCTTCATAAAGTGGTCATTGGGTCGGATCAGTTGACCACTTCGGGTTCGAAAATCGAATCTACCTGAAGTTCTTCCAGTACGTTCGATTCATTGTCGAAATTCCTGTCCAACATGAGATCGTTATTCAGCAACATTCCGTTGTCTTTGAATTTAATCTTCTCGATTTTCCCACCGTCTGCAATGTAACGCTGCATTGCATCCTTGATTTCATCTCTGGTGATGTTTTTCATGGTTTTTCAGTCAGTTTGAGTTTTCCAATAATTACGATGTGTAAAAACCCCCGGACCTATTGCCCGGGGATTTTGTTTTTGTCAGTCAATCAGTTGATCGTGATCTGACGGGGTTCGACTTTTTCAGTCTTTGGAATGCTGATCTTCAGCACTCCGTTTTCCATTTCAGCATTGATTGCTTCTTCCTGGATCTCCTGGGGTAAACGAAAACAGCGTTCAAAAACACCATAGCTTCTTTCCACCCTGCGATACTCCTCTTTTTCAAGCAACTCCTGCTTCTTCTTTTCTCCACGAACAGTTAAAACACTGTCCTCAATGGAGATCTTGACCTCTTCCTTTGACATCCCCGGAAGTTCGAGTTGAGCATAAAAATGCCCTTCGTCCTCCCTCAGATCCAACGGGGGTCGGAATCCGGCCTGCGTTGTGCGCTCCGGAATCATGTCACCAAAAAATTCCTCCAGTAAGGAATTCATGGGGGTGAATGGGTTGTTTCGATAACGTGCAGGTACCATAGGTCCTCCTACATATGAGTGTGGTTTATTGTTAGCACTCACTATATACGAGTGCTAATAGTTTTGTCAAACATTTTTTTGAATTTTTTTTGAAGGGCCTATTTTGAGTGAGAAAATTGGAACGGAATTCAGGGTCCAATCAGCTCATGGCCCTGGCAGAAAAGACAGACTTTGGAGTCGAAGAATATACGTTTTTAGATGGGGGGATTTCCCTAGGCTGAGATCTCAGTAGGGCCGGTCACCGGCTATGGTAACCCTCCGGCCTTTTCGTTCTTCCGGCCAATAATCCCAGAGGGCATGGTGTTGGACACAGCGGTTGTCCCACAGGACAACATCGTTTTTTTGCCAACGAAATCGAGTCTGGAAACTCAATTGCTCGCAGTGGTCCAGGAGAAGATCAAGCACCGCGCGGCTTTCATCTTCTGAAAGTTCCTGGATTCTGGTGGTGAATGCACGATTGACATAGAGCGCTTTACGACCTGTCTCAGGATGGGTTCTGACCACCGGATGAACAGAAGAGGGATAGACCTTCCCTGCATCATCCACTCCTCGGTCGCTGTAACGTCCCCGGTAGACATGCTCCGATTCATGAAGGGCGCTTAAGCCATCACAAAATTTCTGGAAGGTTTCAGAAAGCTCTTCATAGGCCTGATACATATTGGAAAAAAGAGTATCCCCTCCCACAGGCGGCAAAAGATGAAGTTGGAGCATCGTTCCCAAAGGAGGCTCTTCATCGCAGGAAACATCGGAATGCCAGAATTCACCATTGGCGATTTTTGAATCACGATGAGTATGAATGACGAATATCTCAGGATGTCCTTCCATTTGCGGAGCAGCAGGGTGGAAATGCAGATTTCCGAACCTTTTCCCAATTTCAACATGGACTTCTGGAGGGATCTCTTTCTGCTCCCGGAAAAAAAGGACCTGATGGTCCAGGAAAGCTTTGTGGACCTCTTTGAACTCCTCGCCTGTCAATCCGCGGCTGAGATCGACCCCTCTAATCTCAGCCCCGACTGCAGGACTATAACGGGTAATTTCCATAGACATATTAATCCTAACAATTTTTAAAATATATCTTGCCTGAAGATTTCATCTTTTACAAAAGAATGATGAAAGGGTTCCCCGAACGTCTTTTGAAGACAAAATTCAAATTTTACTTCTTGCAAAGCAAAGTCCCCAAGTTTATTGTTTTTTGTTGAACATTACCGTTGGGGTAATGTTTTCTTGTTTCATAAATAAAAGAGGAGCATATGAACTTCAATAAATTGGTTTTAGCATCCATCTCATTTGTGACGGGAATGCTGATGCTGGTGTTTCCCCTTCAAGCCAAGGTGGAGGGAGATAAAATCATTCTTGGATCTGCCATTTCACTGACCGGAAAGTATGCAACCAATGGATTGCATGCCCAGAGAGGTTATGACTTTGCAGTCGAAAGAATCAATTCAATGGGCGGCGTCAAAGTAGGTGGAAAAACCTACATGCTGAGCATTAAATATTATGATGATGAATCAACCCCTGCTCGAGGAGCCCAACTCGCTGAGCGCTTGATCAAACAGGACGGTGTGGAATTCATGCTTGGGCCTTACAGTTCCGGATTGACCAAAGCGATTGCTCCGGTTACAGAAAAATACGGAGTACCGATGGTCGAAGCAGAAGGTGCATCACGTTCACTTTTCACCCAGGGATACCGATATCTGTTTGCTGTATTATCAACCTCAGAACAGTATCTTTCCCCTTCCATCGATCATGCGGCTTCGATGGCAAAAAAGAATGGAAAGAATCCGTCCAGTGTTAAAGTGGCAATGGCTTTCGAGAATGATCCTTTCTCCCTGGATGTGAGAGAAGGAGTTGTGGATACAGCAAAAAAATACGGGATGAAAATCGTCATCGATGACAAACTTCCTGCAGATCTTTCTGACATGTCTTCCACTTTAACCAAAGTAAAAGCCATGCGTCCTGACATTCTTCTTGTTTCAGGACACTCCAAAGGAGCTGCCACTGCAGCCAGACAAATTGGTGAAATGAGAATCAATGTTCCTTTGATCAGCATCACTCACTGTGAGGCGGCAAAGGTTCATGAAAAATTCCCAAAAGCGGCTCAGGGATTTCTCTGCCCCACCCAATGGTCTCCTAATGTGCCCTACAGTGATTCCTACTTTGGAGATTCCAAAAAGTATGACAGGGAATTCAAAGCTGCTTACCCGAGTTATAGTGCGATTCCATATCAAACGGCACAGGCATCTGCAGCCGTTCTTGTATGGAAGCTTGCTTTTGAAGCAGCCAATTCCTTTGACAAAGACAGACTCCGTGATGCGATTTCTGCAACCCAAACAGAAACGTTTTATGGAAAGATCAAGTTTTCTGAAGCAGGAAACAACATTGCTAAACCAATGCTGATGAGACAAATCAGCGGGAAAAAATATGCCGATGTTGTGTCTGCGAATGATCTTGCCTGGCCAAGAAAAGTCAGTTATTGACATCTCAACACTCAGGGAGCCTATTCAGGCTCCCACCTCCCACATCATTGCTTAAGGATCTAACCAGATCATGTTGGATAACCTGAAGCTTCTTTTCATTTGGGCTCCCGTTATGAACGTCCAGTTGATTCTGGATGGCATTTTTATTGGAGCCGTGTTCGCACTCACTGCCTATGGTTTGGCCTTGGTATGGGGGGTGATGAACATCAAAAATCTGGCACAAGGTGATTTCGTGATCATGGGGGGCTACATCTCTTTCGCCCTCTTCAATGCGGGATTCCATCCGCTTTTGACCCTGCCTTTGGCAATGATTCTGATGTTTGGATTTGGATGGCTGGTTTACGTCATCATCATCCGCAGGGTTATCGATAAAGACATGTTTACCTCTTTGTTGGCAACCTTTGGATTGTCTCTATTGATGCAGCAGGTGATCAACCTCATCTTTGGCCCGGAGGTTCAAACTGTTGACCCGGATTTTAAAATTTATTCGGCCTTTGACGATTTTGTTACCATTCCATCCATTAAAATTTTATCCCTGGTCCTCGCAGCATTATTGGCATTGGGCGTTGTTTTGTTCATGAAAAAATCAAGACTTGGCCAATCGATCCGAGCAACCGCTCAAGATCCGAGAGCAGCCAGGGTTATGGGGATCAACACCGATCGGGTTTATGCCATCACATTCGCATTGAATGCCGCCATTTGTGGTGCTGCAGGAGTTTTGGTGGCCATGATCTGGGTCATCCAGCCTTTTTACGGCATCGTTTACAGCATCAGGTCTTTTGCTATTGTGACCGCCTCAGGATTAGGAAATCTTCCAGCCGTCATTGGTGCAGGTTTTGGTTTGGGCCTTGCGGAACAATACACAGGAATCGTTTTTGGCGCAGAGTATCAGGTTGCATCAGCAGTGGTGTTACTACTCCTGGTTTTGATGTGGAGGCAAATAAAACTTCGACAAAAACGTGAGGTAGTCCGTTGACGCGAACGAATGAAGTCCTTGCCTATATCGTCCTTGCCGCCGTTGGGATTTTAGGGCCTGTTTTTTTTGAGAACTACATACAGCAGATTGCCGTCTTGTGGATCATGGTCCTTATGGCCTCAACCTGGGATATCACCGGGGGGCAGATGGGCTACAATTCACTGGGAAATATCACTTTTTTCGGCGCTGGCATGTACATCTCTGCCGTAGTTCAGATTTCTATGGGATACGATGTTGCCGAATACACAGCTGCATTTGGCGCCATCAAGGTTGATTTCACCGACACACAATACTTTACCGGAATTGCTCTAGGAATCATTGCTGGGGGAATCGGCGCGTTTCTTATTGCAATACTTTTTGGAATCGCCGTCTTTGGCTTGAGAGGCCCTTACTTTGCGATCGGCACTCTTGGAATCGCAGTCGCAGCAGGACAGTTTGTCGGAACGATCCAGTACCTTGGAGGTGGAAGCGGGATTTCAATGCCTGTCTATCCCGGGGGGGTGGATCAGAGAAATGTGTTCTTCTACATTCTCTGCTTTATCATCACAGTCATATCCCACATTTTTCTTAAATGGCTTTACAGCACACAATTCATACTCGCCATCAATGCCATTCGTGATGATGAAGACAAAGCTGAAGCGATGGGGATCAAAACAGGGATTTATAAGGTTGTTGCGTGGTCGATCGCTGCTTTTTTCATGGGTTTGATAGGTGCCGTTTTCGGGAATATGATTGGATTCATTGAGCCCATTGAAGTCGCGTTCCCCACCGCAACTTTTGGGATCTTCATGGTTGCCATGGCTTTGTTGGGAGGAAAAGGAACGCTTTGGGGGCCGATCTTAGGAGCAATCGTTTTCCACATCATCAAGGAAACCACCTGGACCCTTCTTCTCGGATGGCAGTGGGTTGCCCTCGGCACTCTGATCATCATCAATATTGTGTTTTTTCAGCAGGGAATTGTGGGTTGGCTCCAGGAAGTCAAACCGGAATGGTTTGGATTGACGGTTGACAGTACCTCTAAAAAATCGGAAGCATGAATCAAATCATTGAGGTCCAATCGGTTTCCAAATCTTTTGGTGGAGTCCAGGCTAATCAGGACATCTCCCTTTCCGTCAAGGAAGGAATCATCACCGGGCTGATCGGTCCCAACGGATCTGGGAAAACCACCCTCTTCAATTCCATCGTAGGACAACATCCCATCGATAATGGAAACATCCTCTTTCAGGGGAAAGAAATTTCAAAACTCAGGGTTGGAGAAATAGCAAGATTGGGGCTTTTAAGAACCTTCCAACAGACACGGATTTACAACAAAATGAATTGTGTGGACAACATGGAGATTTCCGTGAGTCACCGGGGGAGAAGATTTGGATCCATGTTTTCCAGTCGTAAGGGTGAAATCCTCGACCGCGCTGAAGAACTTCTGGACTTTGTGGGTTTATACAGTAAAAGGTTTTTAATTTCCGGAGATTTATCTTTTGGTCAACAAAAACTCCTGGAATTCGCCATGGCTCTGATGAATGACCCAAAAGTTCTTCTTCTGGACGAGCCAACTGCAGGGATCAATCCGACCCTCATCAATGGACTGATTGACCGACTGAAACGAGCGAATGAGGAAATGGGGGTAACTCTATTTGTGATCGAACACAACATGCGTGTCGTGATGAATCTGGCCAGTCATGTATTTTGCCTTGCCCACGGCAAACTCCTTGCCGGCGGCCCTCCCTCTGAAATACAAAACGATCAAAAAGTGATCGATGCCTACCTTGGAGCACATTGATGGCAGTTTCAGAATCAAAGAACAAAAAAACGGTCGGATACCATCAGGGTGAGGTCAATACCGTCATTTCAGTCGAGGATGTCAACCGCCAGGCACAACAACTGGGCTCAGGAGTTTCTGAAGAAACCATCAACAACCTGATCAAAGATGAACCATTCCTGAAAATTGAAAACCTGAGGGCAGGATATGGGAAAATGGAAATTCTCCATGATTTCACATTGAAGATTTCGAAAGGAGAATCACTATGCCTGATCGGCCCGAATGGTGCTGGAAAATCCACAGTCCTTCATTCCATTTTCGGTTTCACCAAAATATTTTCGGGCAGCATCAGTGTCCGTAATGAAAATGGTGAGCAGAATATTACCAATCTGACCCCCAGCGAAAAACTCAAAGAAGCCGGGATTGCTTATATCCTCCAGGATAATTCGGTTTTTCCTGGAATGACTGTAGAAGAAAATCTTTGGATGGGAGGATACCTCAAGGAAAAACCAGAAGAAGCAAAAGAGGCGGCTGAAGAAATTTTTGCCAAATACGAGCGCCTCGCGAATCGCAGACACCAGCCTGCCAGGGTCCTTTCCGGAGGAGAAAGAAGGCTCCTCGAAATTTCAAGAGCCTTGGTCATGAAACCGCAGGTACTTCTTGTCGATGAACCTTCCATAGGATTGGAACCCCGTTTCATCGAGATGGTTTTTGAAATACTCTACGATCTTCAGGAAAAAGAAGGAAAAACCATCATCATGGTCGAGCAGAATGCAAAGAAGGGGTTGGAATTTGCGGACATTGGATATGTTCTGGTTGCAGGCGAATTGGCCTTAGCAGGAAAAGGCAATGAGCTTCTCGAAAATCCTGAAGTCGGCAGATTATTTCTGGGCGGCTGAGCTTGGAACACCTCTATCACATCCTATCCAGCAACGATTGGTCCGAGGAAAGCACAGTGGATTACCTTCCTCAAAGTTTTGACGAGGAAGGATTCATTCATCTATCCACGGAACAACAATTACTCGACACGGCAAACAGGCATTTCAGGCAAGAACGGTCTCTGCGTGTGCTTGAAGTGAATCCGAAGGGGCTGGAGAACAATCTGGTATTTGAACAAATCGGCGAGGCCATCGAAGCCTATCCCCATCTTTATCAAAGTCTTCCCCAAAAAAATATTGTCCAATGTTTTGTTTTGGAAAACAGTCCCCGGGGTTTTTTTGACACGAGAAACTGAGCCAATCCCGCAAACTCAAACCGGAAGCGATTAAATGAAAATAGCGATCATTGGGACAGGAGCCATGGGGTCGGTCTATGCGGGTCTTCTTGCCGATTCAGGAAATGAGATCTGGGCTATCGATCTCTGGAAAGAACACGTGGATGCCATTGCAAGCCAGGGCTTACGTGTTGAAGGAGCAAGTGGAGACCGAACGGTCCAAGGCATCCGCACTTCAATGGATGGTACTACCGTGGGGATATGTGACCTGGTGGTCATTGCGACCAAAGCTTCAGGGGTAGGATCTGCAGCGCAGAGTGCCGCATCGATGATCGGTCCAGACACTTTGATTCTCACCATCCAGAATGGACTCGGGGCAGGAGAACGAATCCGTGAACATCTTGATTCGAATAACATCCTGCTCGGTGTTGCAGGAGGTTTTGGTGCCTCCATCAAATCCCCGGGACATGTTCACCATAACGGAATGGAACTGATCCGGCTCGGAGAGATGGAAGGAGGACTGAGTAAGCGGGTGGAGAAACTGGCGGAACTTTGGAAAGATGCCGGATTCAACGTCAAAGCCTTTGATGACATCCAGCAGTTGATCTGGGAAAAATTCATCTGCAATGTCTCTTTCAGTGCACCATGTACGGTTTTTGACAAAACCATCGGCGAAGTCCTGGATGACCCTGAATGCTGGAATGTTTCAAGAAACTGCGGCCTTGAGGCCTACAATGTGGGGCTGCAGAAAGAAATTCATTTTTCTTTCGATGATCCAGTGAAATACATAGAAGCTTTTGGAAGAAACATGCCTGGTGCCAGGCCATCCATGCTGCTCGATCACATGGCACGAAGGCCTTCTGAAATCGATGCCATCAACGGCATGGTTCCGGTTGTGGCAAAAGAGGTGGGACTGCGTGCTCCTTTCAATGAAGCACTTTCTGCTGTGGTAAGAATCCGGGAAAGGAGTTTTTAGAAGAAGGTTAAACCGAAAAAGGAAGGTCCGTCACGTATCCCTCTCGCATACTTCCATCTGGAAGTTGAACCCTCACTTCATCCCCAGTTTCCCAATAGGCTTTGTTCACCATGGCCAGTGCCAGATTGGTTTTCAAACGCGGAGACCAAACAACGGTTGTTGTATAACCCACCTTCTGCCCATTCGATTCCAGAGGCCAGGGAAAACCGCAGGGAGGAGAAGGAGAACCTTCGAAAACGATTCCCCGAATCCTTTGATCGACGCCTTGCTGGGCAATTTCAATGAGCCTTGACCTGCCGATGTATTGAACAGAGCCGTTAAGGTCACAGAATTTATCGAGATTGCATTCCAATGGATTGTTACCACGGGTCATCTCATTCCCATAGGAAAGCAGACCTCCCTCCACCCTTTCAATCAGATTCGGGCAACCTGGGGACACCTCAAGGTCCTTACCTGCTTCCCAGAGGGTATCCCACAATTTGCCGCCCAACTCTGTTTGATCGAGATAAATTTCGAACCCGCCCTGACGACTGTAGCCTGAACGCGCAATCACTAGATTTCTTCCTTCAAAAGGAAAGATTCCAAAACGAAAGAAGGGTAACCGACTGATGGATTCTCCAAAAACACGGGTCATCAACTTTTCAGCTTTGGGGCCTTGGACCGCCAGAGGAGAAACATCCGGTTCCTGAATCTGGACTTCCATTTTCATTCCTAAAGCCAGACCTTTCGCCCAGAGCAACACATCGGAATCTGCAATGGAAAGCCAGTACCAATCCTCATCCCGTTTGAGTATCACCGGGTCATTGATCATGCCTGCGTTTTCATCGATCAAAGGAGAATAGAGACACTGACCTGTCTCTGACCGATCAAGATTCCTCGGGGTCATCCATTGCACCAGCTTTTTGGCGTCCTTTCCGCGGATCTCGACCTGACGTTGGCAGGAGACATCCCAAATCTGGACATGTTCCCGCAGATGCCAGTAATCCTCTTCCACAGAACGCCCGAAGGATTTTGGCAGCAGGGTATGATTGACAATCGAATAACCTGTTACTCCATGGGCTTCGACCCGATCCGTGAAGGGAGTTCTACGGTTTCTCCTTGAGACAAAAAGACTGGAAGACATCCCTTTGGATTATTCAGACCACCAAAATGTGTTGGAATGAGGACCGATGATGACGGGAACGTGATAACGGATCTCAGGATCAGGCAAAACCAGACGAATGACAATTTCCCGAACTATCTGTCTGCCTGAATAACGTTCTGCCATTTTCTTCCTGAAATACTCGTCACTGAAGAAAATCAATTGGTAGAATTGTTCTCCTGAATCTTCAAAAGAGACTTCCTCCATGATTCGCCCTTCCTCGTTGGCCTCAACCTCAAAAACGATCTGATCACCGTTCCTGTTGACCATTTTCTGGCACTGGACCCGGATTCCGGAAGCAGAACAACCATGGACAGAATCAAGGATGTGGGAAGAAATGATAGCCATTTGATATTAATGAGTTGAAACAATCATTCGATGGATGCTTTATCCCTCTTGCTGGTTGTCGCGAGCACAATGGGACTGATGGCACTTCGTGTCCGAACATTGACGCAGGCTGTCTTGCCGCTGGAGAGGGCCCTTTCCAAGGCAGCTTTTAGATCCTCAGGTTTTTCCACCAACTCACCATGCCCTCCCATTCCCTCGAACATGGTATGGAATGGAATATCTCTGAAGTCGGTGGCGACATGTCGTTCGTCCGCAAAAAGTCTTTCCTGCTGTTGAGAAATGGTCGTCAATCCTCCGTTGTTGTCGATCACAACCGTGATCGGAACGTTTTCCTGGAAAGCCGCTTCAATACTCAAACCTCCCGACAGGAACGCTCCGTCTCCGCTGATTACGACAACCCTGTCTTTGGGATGATTCAGTTTGGCCGCCAAACCGAATGACACTCCGACACCCAACATGCTGAAGGATCCTGGGTGTAAAATCCCTGCCAGTTCCTTTCCCTGAGCACCAGCCATATTGACGGCAATTTCAGACCAGAAATGGGTATTTCCACCATCAATCACCAACCAATCGTTTTGATTCATCAGGGATTGAACCTCCAAGGCCAGTCTGAGGGGGTGCATCATCAGATCGTCAGGTTCTTCTTGTTCCAAATCCGACAGGGAAGATTCGACCCATTCCTGACGAAGAATTTTTTGCAAGGAATACCATTCATCCCGCTCTTTGGATGTTCGGGACTTTCCAAAATCCATCAATGCTTCCAGAAAAGCAGATGGATCACTCAAGAGGATTTGATCCGCACTGCGGTTCTGCTCTAATTCCTCAGGTGAACCATTGATACAAATCAAGCGGCTGTTTTTGGGGAATAAAGGAGGATTTCCGAAGTTCATCTGGTTATCAAGCCTGCCTCCGAGCATCATCACCAGATCTGATTCCTCAAGCGCTTTGGCCGATGGCGGATACTGGTGAATGTCTGCCAGTCCCATATAGGCATCTGAGGTTTCAGGAAGAAGTTTCTGGTGGTAAGGAATATTGTAAACCGGAATCTTTAAGGTTTTTCCAACCTCTTCCAATTTTTTCTCAGCATTTCCCCACCAGACTCCATGCCCCCCGATCAGCATCGGTTTTTTGGATTTTTCAAATTCTCCCAGAATGGACTGCAGTCGTTGCGGTTCAGGCCAGGCTTTCGGTGGAGATTCGGCTTTGCGGACAAAGGGCCGTTCATCTCTCTGACTGTCTTCCTCAAAGGAAGAAAACATGATGTCTACAGGAACACTCAGATGCACCGGCCCGGGATAACCGCTGAGGGCAATCTTGTAGGCACGGTCAACAAACTCCGGGATTCTCGACCCATCCGTTACGGAAGCGCTGTATTTGGTCAACGGGGCTGCAATCGAAACATCATCGATTTCCTTGAATCCGCCGCTTCCCTGTCGCTTAAGGGTGCTCGAACCGGTGACGAAAATCACAGGTGAGCGTTCACCCCAGGCTTCCATCATCGCAGGCACTGCGTTCGCAAAACCTTCGGGTCCCACCAGGCATATTGCAGGCTTTCGTGTGATCCGTGTCGTCCCGTCTGCGAGATGCCCGGCGACCTGTTCATGCGGTGCATTGATCACCGTCATTCCGCAATCGGCAAATCCTTCCAGAGCAGGATTGCAGAAGCCCCCACTCAAGGTGAAAACATGGGTAATTCCTTTTTCAGCAAAAGCCCTGGCCAGTAAGGCACCACCTCTAATTTTCATAGTTTTTTGTTAAATGATCTTCAGTTCCAGGAGACTGGGGGTTGAGAAATACAGTCTCGTTATCGAGTACGGAACTTCGCTCAATTTGATCCAAATGATTCACACCAAGTTGTGCCATACAGAGACTGATTTCATTGGAAAGCAATTCCATCATGCGGAAAACTCCTTTCTTTCCTGCTGCTCCGGAAGCATATAAAAATGGACGGCCAAGCATGACAAAATCCGCTCCCAGCGCAAGTGCTTTTACGACCCCCTCACCATTGCGGATGCCACTGTCAAAAATCAAAGGATAGCCTTTGCCAAGCGCTTCCCGAATCAAGGGCAAACGGCTGATCGCAGAAGGCGCACTGTCCAGTTGACGGCCACCATGATTCGAAACATAAATGGCATCTGCTCCATGATCCCGGATCTGCAGAGCGTCTTCTGGGCTAAGGACTCCTTTGACAACCAGATTGCCTTTCCATTCATCCCGTAGCCTCAGCAGAAAATTCCAATCCACCTTTCCTCTTGTTTCCTCCCGGTTGAACCCCTTCGCTTTGGTTCCATCTTTCTGCCTCTTATTTGGATCCGGGAAATGGGCCGGACGGGGAATTCCCTTCCAAAGGGTCTCTGCAACCCAGCGGGGATGAGACGCGAAATCCATGAATTGTTTTGGGCCAATCCTGAAAGGGACTTTGAATCCGTTGTGAAGGTCCCTCCATCGGGGAGCCACTTCAGGGACATCCACAGTCAGGATCAGTGTCCGGCATCCTGCAGCTGCGGCACGCCGTACTTTTTCAAGACCCTCTTCGAGAGAGGAACCAACATAGAGTTGAAACCATGTGTTGCCTTCAGAGGCATCCATCATCTGCTCAATGCTAGTTGATGCGGCAGTAGAGAGACAGAGGGGAATTTGATACTGAGCGGCGGCAGCAGCCAAGGCCTGGTCCGTTCCAGCCCATGCCAGATCGCACATCCCCATCGGTGCGATTCCAAATGGAAGCTTGAATTCTTCCTCAAAAATCGGCTTTGTTAGATCCCTTTCTACAACATTATTCAAAACCCTGGGTAAGAGTCGGATCCGCTCAATGCAATGATAATTGTTATAGGATCCGTTTTCTCCTCCTGCTGCACCATCGATGAAATCGAACATGATTTTTGGAAGACGAGTCTTCGCTCTTTGTCTGAAATCCTCAAGATTGTGAAATCGACTCATCGGATATATTTTCTGAATTCAATCTTTCGAAATTGGTGATTTAAAGTAAATTCACATGAATTCTTCTAATCAAACCATAAATTTTATTCGTTGTTGTAATGAATTCCATTAATATAGGTTTTTCGATTCATGAAGAAGGTCCAAAATAAAGCATTATTTGAGTGATCTTGGCAATGAAATTGTCAGATTTCATCCTCTGAATAAAAACAATCCATGAAATCTCATGCACAAGCCGTCGTCATCGGGGGCGGAGTCGTCGGCTGCTCCGTCCTCTTTCACCTCACCAAACTTGGTTGGAAAGATTGTGTCCTGCTTGAACGTTCAGAACTCACTTCTGGTTCAACGTGGCATGCTGCCGGTGGGATGCATACCGTAAACGGGGATCCTAACGTAGCGCAACTGCAGCAGTATACCATCAAACTCTACGAGGAAATTCAGGAAATTTCGGGACAGGAGATTGGATTACATCTCACCGGAGGAGTGATGCTTGCCGGCACCCAGGATCGCTTCGACTGGCTGCAAAGCCTCCATGCAAAAGGTCGATACCTCGGTATGGAAACCGAAGTCATCAGTGCAGAGGAAGCCGCGAAGATCATGCCGCTCATGGACCCGAAACACTTTGTCGGTGCTGTCTATGACCCCATCGAAGGGCATCTTGATCCCTCTGGAACAACCTGGGCCTATGCCAAAGCCGCCCAGAAACAAGGCGGTGAAATTTATCAACAAACCCGAGTTGAAGCCCTGCACCAGAACGAAGACGGCACCTGGGATGTTCACACGGACCAGGGAGACATCCATGCGGAACATGTTGTCAACGCCGGAGGTTTGTGGGCCCGTGAAGTAGGAAAAATGGTGGGACTGGAACTTCCTGTCCTCGCTATGGAACATATGTATCTGCTGACCGAAGACATGGAGGAAGTGAAACAATTCAACGAATCCAGTGGTAAAGAAGTCCCCCATGCAATGGATTTTGACGGAGAACTTTATTTACGTCAGGAACAAAAAGGGATGCTGATGGGAACCTACGAGAAAGCCTGTGTTCCTTGGCAACCTGATGCAACCCCCTGGGATTTCAGCATGGAACTTCTGCCCCCTGACCTGGACCGAATCACCCCCTCCCTGGAAGTGGGCTTCCAGCATTTTCCTGCCTTTGAAACCGCAGGCATCAAGAAGATCATCAACGGACCTTTCACCTTTGCTCCGGATGGAAACCCGCTGGTGGGACCCGTTCGTGATCTTCCGGGATACTGGTGTGCCTGCGCAGTGATGGCTGGTTTCAGTCAGGGCGGTGGAGTCGGCTTGGCGCTTGCGAATTGGATGATCGAAGGAGATCCGGGTTTCGATGTCTGGGGAATGGATGTCAGCCGTTACGGGGAATGGATTACCAAATCCTACACCAATGTCAAAGTCCGAGAAAATTATTCGCGGCGTTTTTCCATCCGTTTTCCAAATGAGGAACTTCCTGCCGGACGCCCTCTCCGCACCACTCCTGTCTACGACCTGATGCTCTCCAAGGGGGCTCAAATGGGTGAAGCCTTTGGTCTGGAACAACCCCTCTGGTTTGCTCCGCAAGGAGTCGAGGAGGTTTTCTCTTGGAAGCGTTCCAGCGATTTTCAACCGGTTTCTGAAGAAGTCAAAACGGTGAGGGAAAGGGTCGGATTAATGGAAACCTCCGGATTTGCCAAATACGTGGTTCAGGGAGAGGACGCTGAACTCTGGCTCGATCAGATGCTGGCGTGCAAAATCCCGAAACAGGGCCGGATGCGTCTTGCACCGATGCTCAACGAAACCGGCAAACTCATCGGTGATTTTACTTTGACTAGGTTGGAGGAAGAAGATTTCCTGATGATCGGATCCGGCGTTGCCGAAGAATACCATCTGCGATGGTTCACCGAATATCTCGATCCCGAATTGGATGTTCATGTTGTCCCCCAAAGCAGTACCATGCTCGGATTGGCAATAGCCGGCCCCAAATCCCGGGAATTGATGGAAAACGTCTCATCCTATGATTGTTCCAACGAACATTTCCGTTTTATGGAAATGAAACTGATGCCGGTAGGCCTATGCGAATGTCTGGTTGGCAGAGTCAGTTATACCGGAGATCTCGGCTTTGAAATCTGGATGGAAGCAGAAAATCAACGAACCGTCTTCCAGACTCTGATGGAAGCCGGTGAACCCCTCGGTATTGGTTTGTTCGGACTGCGAGCCTTGAATTCCCTCAGACTCGAAAAAAATTATGGTTCCTGGGCGAGAGAATACCGGCCCATCTACGGTCCATTGGAAGCCGGGCTTGATCGCTTTGTCGCCTATGATAAAGATGCAGATTTCATCGGCAAGGAAGCAGCCATTGAGGAAAAGGATTCTGGTGGAAAACTGAGACTGAAAACCTTCGTTGTCGATGCAAAGGATGCAGATGTTATCGGTGACGAACCCATCTGGCATAACGGTGAGGTGAAAGGCTGGGTCACTTCCGGAGGATATGCTCATGCTTCCGGTGTTTCCGTAGCAATGGGTTACATCCCCAAGGAAATTGCCGAACAGGAAACCGGATGGGAAATCGAAATCCTGGGTGAACTCCGTCCATGTAAAATCCAGAATCAACCGCTTTTTGATCCGGAAGCCAAGATCATGCGGGGTTGAAAGGAGAACAAAATGCCACTCGCATCTTTAAATTCCACAGGAAAAACCAATCAAGTCCGCCAACATGGCGCTATGGAATTTTCGGATCCGCCTGTCGATCTTGACAAGGTACGCCTGGAAAGACTCGCCCGTTTCCGCAAGAAAATGGCTGAGCATGATGTAGCAGGACTGTTGCTCTTCAACCAGATCAACACACGGTATGCCACCGATGCCACCAACATGCAGATCTGGTGCTCCCATTATGAGACACGCTGCGTTTTTGTATCGCTGGAAGGTCCCGTGGTGCTTTTCGATTATGCGGACCACCCTCATCTTGCGGAGGACTTGCCCACCATCGATGACTACCGGGTGCTTCCTGCATTTTATTTCTTCGGCGTGGGTAACCGTGGAGAAGAATTCGTCCTCGAATTTGCCGCACAGATATCAGACCTGATGAATCGTTACGGTGGGGGGAACAAAAGACTGGCGATCGATACCCTCTCACACACAGGTTGTGACGCTTTACGTGCCCGAGGTCTCGAACTGGTCGAAGGTGAACAGATCACCGAAACCGCAAGGGCCATCAAATCCGATGATGAACTGAAACTGATGCAGGTTTCCATGAATGTCTGCCAGGAAGGGATGCGTGCCATGCAGGAATACCTTGAACCCGGAATGACGGAAAATGCCCTCTGGTCCAAACTTCATGAAACCAACATCAGGCTGGGAGGGGAATGGATTGAAACACGTCTTCTTTCATCTGGGCCCAGAACTACGGATATTGCTCCGATATTTCCAGATCCTGGATCTGCGGAACCTCACCAACATCGGAACAAAAACGTTTGTTTGAGTTTGCCCGGGAGCAGATCGAACATAATATTTCTGTCCTCAAACCCGGAAAAAGTTTTCGGGAAATCTCCGAACAGTGTTGGCCCATCCCGGAAGAATTTCTCTCCAACCGCTACTCCTCCCTGATCCACGGAGTTGGGCTTGCCGATGAATACCCCAACATCAAACACTGGAATGACTTTGAACAAAAAGGTTATGACGGGATCATTGAACCCGGAATGACCCTCTGCGTGGAATCCTTTATCGGCTCCGAAGGAGGTAGAGAAGGCGTCAAACTCGAAGAACAGGTCCTGATTACCAAAACAGGCGTCGAGAGGATGTCGGATTATCCCTTTGAATTAAAAATTTCCTGAGGATGATTTTTTTAATCTCATCAATTTAATTGATCAAAGGATTAATTAAACTATTTGAATTGACTTCAACCTGAATTTATTTGAATTTAGGTTTTCTGGATTGCTGATTCAAATCCATAACAAGATTCAAGCGAATCAAATATTCATCCCTTTATTAAGGAGAGTCAATGAAGGATGTCAAAGAATTACAGCAAAAATATAAAGATGGTGATCTGAACCGCAGGGATTTCATGAAAGCGGTCGGTGCCTTGGGAATTACCGTCTCGGCCGCAGGAAGTTTATTGAAAGCAACCGATGCGATGGCAAAAACTCCACGCAAAGGCGGGTCTGTCAGAATGGCTTCCAATTTACATGGACCTGACGATCAGATGGATCCCATCGTGATGACCTCAAACATCGACTATACCCGAGCCCATGCCGCGTACAATGGCTTAGTCCAAATGCGTGACAATATGCAACTCAAGCCTGAATTGGCAGAAGAATACTCTCCAAATTCTAATGCTACCGAATGGACCTTTAAGCTTCGGAAAGGTGTTAAATTTCACGATGGTTCAAATTTCAGCGCGGATGATGTTCTCTGGAGCATGAACCGGCATCTTGGTGAAAAGACTCCTTCCGTGATCAAGGGTTTTTTCAGTCAGGTCAAGGAATGGAAGAAAGTCGACAGCCATACCGTCAAGGCAATCCTCAACAGTCCGGATTCGGACCTGCCTGCCAAGCTCAGCGAAAAGCAGGCTAAAATCGTCAAGCAGGGTACGACTGATTTCAAAAAAGGAAATGGTACCGGTCCTTACCGCATGACCAGTTTCGAACCCGGAGTTAAATCGGTCCATGTCAGAAATGAAGACTACTGGAGAGAGACTGCCAATTTTGACGCCATCGAAATCACGGCCATCACCGATCCTCAAGCCAGGGTCAATGCCCTGATTGCCGGTGACATGCACATGATCACCGACGTAGATGCCAAAATGATCAAACTGATCGAGAGATCCAACAACACTTATGTCAATACGACAAAGTCTGGAAGGTATGGTGGTATCTGTTGTTTGAAAAACACGGCTCCAGGAAACAATGATGATTTAGTCAAGGGTCTGCAGTACATTCAGGACCGCGAAAGAATCGTTCGTTCTATCCTAAAAGGCTACGGTGAAGTAGGAAATGATCATCCCATCTCAACTGCTTATGGGGCGGATCATTGTTACGAACTTCCACTAAGACAATATGATCCTGACAAAGCCAAATGGCATCTGAACCGATCAGGTTACAGTTCCGCTGAGCTCTATGTTGCTGAAGTAGCAACAGGTATCGGTGATTCCTGTCTGCTGATGCAGAATAATCTGAAGAAAATCGGATTTGATCTGAAAATCAAAAAAGTTCCAACCGACGGTTACTGGGGTGCGGTATGGATGAAAGAACCACTGAACGTGGTTTCCTGGAACATGCGTCCAACCGCCAACTCCATGCTGGATATCCAGTTTGGTCCTGGACGGGCATGGAACGATACTTTCTGGAACAATGAAAGAATGGGGCAACTGTTGAAGATGAACCTTGCGGAAACAGATCCCAAAATGCGCCATGAAATGTTCTGTGAAATGCAGGCACTGGTGAACATGTTCAGTGGTATGATCATCGCCTACCACACCAACGTGAATAACGGTGTTAACAACAAAGTGCAGGGTATTCCGGACAATCCTCTTGGTTCCCTTGGAGGATGCACCTGGCCAGAATTTGCCTGGATGGAAGCATAGGTCTTAAATTCATTTAAGATCGGAAGCCTGCGTGATGAGAGTCCGCAGGCTTTTTTTTTATCAATGGTTTAACCGTCTCTTCAATGCTCGTTCAAGCGATCATTAAAAGAATCTTTATCGGTGTAGTCACCCTGCTGGTGGTTTCGATCATCATCTTTATCGGGACCAGTTTACTCCCCGGAGATGTTGCCAACATCATCTTAGGACAAATGGCGACGCCGGAATCCCTAGCCGCTTTAAGGGAGCATCTCGGATTGGATCAACCTCCCCATACTCGATACTTGATGTGGCTTGGCAATCTTCTATCCGGTGACCTGGGGATGTCCAAAGCCGGAACGGGAGTTGGAACCGTTGGAACAGAAATTTCCGTCATGATTCAACCCAGGCTGGTGAACACCCTGAGATTAGCCGGGATGGTCGCCCTGATTTCGATTCCGATGGCCATGGGGCTGGGTTTGCTGGCTTCGATGTATCCTGGTTCAAGAATCGACCGTGCTATTACCTTTACCACCCTCAGCATCATTTCTGTCCCCGATTTTCTGGTAGCCATGATTCTGGTGATGGTTCTTGCAGTTCAACTTGGCTGGCTCCCATCGATTGCCTACATGAGTGGAAACGAAACCGGTTGGCAACTCATCAGGGCATTGCTGATGCCCACCTTAACCCTGGTAACCATCGTTTCGGCACAGATCATCCGGATGACCCGGGCAACGATCCTGAACATCATGAGTTCACCCTATATCGAGATGGCGATTCTCAAGGGAGTTCCCAGGAAAAGAATCATCCTCAGGCACTCTTTGCTCAATACCATCGGTCCGATTGTCAACGTCATTGCATTGAATATGGCCTGGTTGATTGGTGGAGTGGTCATTGTTGAAACGGTCTTCGCCTACCCCGGTTTGGCGAAACTGATGATCGACGGAGTCCAGACCCGGGATCTGCCCTTGGTCCAGGCATGTGCGATGATCTTTTGTGCAACTTATGTGATTCTGATCATGATTGCCGACATGGCATCGATCATTTCTAATCCTCGTCTTCGCCACCCAAAATAATCTCCAGATGCCTGAAGAAGACAACACGGTCGGAACCAAAACGACTTTTCAGGAACTTCCTGACGCGCCACCCCGGCGGAAAATCCGTTTCACCGTCACCGGGAAAATAGGAATTTTCTTTGTCGTGTTCTGGATCCTGATGGTTTTTATCGGCCCTTACCTATCGCCTTACAATGAGGCCGACATTCTGGATGAATCTTTGTTCATTGTACCGGGTGGGGATGAATACCCGGATACCGACTACCAGCCTCCCAGCAAGGTTGCCTATCTGGGAACGGATTACCTGGGGAGAGACACCCTTTCGAGGATTCTCTACGGAGCACGTACCACCATCGGTATTTCCTTTGCCGCCACCTTACTGGCCTACCTTCTCGGAGTAACTTTAGGGATCGCCGCCGCGGTTGGCAGTGAATGGTTGGACATGAGTTTGAGCCGAATTAATGACGCTTTTTTATCAATACCCACGATCATGATGGGGCTTGTGGTGATTGCAGCAGTTGGAAGTACCATTCCGATTCTGATTGTCATGACCGGATTCATCTATGCCACCAGCGTTTTCAGGGTCGCCCGTTCTCTGGGACAGGATGTGATGGTGAGCGATTTCGTGGAAGCAGCCAAAGTCAGGGGGGAAGGGCTTTGGTGGATCATCACCCGGGAAATCCTTCCAAATGTCGTTATGCCCCTGGCCACCGATTTCGGACTGAGGTTTGTATGGATCATACTGTTCATATCCGCACTGAGTTTCCTGGGCTTGGGAGTTCAGCCCCCGATGTCGGACTGGGGCAGCATGGTCAAGGAAAACCTTGGCGGGCTTCCCTACGGATCGATTGCTCCTTTGATGCCCTCACTCGCGATTGCGACCCTCACCATTTCCATCAATCTGATCGTGGATGATATCTCTGCCCATACCGGCGGCAAACTCTCAAACCGGATGATCTGATGGCATCCCTCCTCGAAGTCGACCAGCTTAAAATCGATGCCCGAAAGGATGATGGAAGTCTGACACCCATCGTCAAGGGGGTAAGCTTCAATGTGGAAAGAGGAGAGGTGGTCGCATTGATCGGGGAATCCGGTTCCGGGAAAACGACCATTGCTCTTTCTGCTTTAGGCTATACCAAACCTGGTTTGGAATTTACTTCGGGAGAAGTGCGGCTTCATGGCCAGGATGTGATTTCAATGCCTTCCGAGGAAAAAAGACTGATGCGAGGGCAAAAGGTCGCCTACCTCGCCCAAAGTGCTGCTGCCACTTTCAATCCTGCCCTCACCATCGGGGAGCAGGTGACGGAGTCTCCCGTTCTGCATGGCCAGTTGAACCAGGAAGAGGCAAACCAGAGAGCAATGGAACTCTATCGGGCATTGGAACTTCCTGATCCGGAAAATCTCGGGAAGCGCTACCCTCATCAGGTTTCCGGAGGGCAGTTACAAAGACTGATGGCCGCCATGGCACTCTGCGGAAATCCAGATCTCCTGGTGTTGGACGAACCCACGACCGCATTGGATGTCACCACCCAAATCGAAGTGTTGAAAGCATTCAAATCGGTGATTAAACAAGAGGGATCAGCCGCTATCTATGTCACCCATGATCTTTCGGTGGTGGCACAAATTGCTGATGACATTGTTGTACTTTATGCCGGAGAAATTCAGGAACATGGAGGTGCCGAACAGGTGATCAACCAACCGGGACATGACTATACCCGGCGTTTGATGAACGCCGTGAGACCCCCTCCTGCTGCCGGCCAGGGTGATGAAATGACTGGAGAGCATGAACGTGAGGTTCCTGCTTTGGAAGTTCGAAATTTATCTGCAGGTTATGGGAAAAAAATTAATGGTGTGCCGGTAACTCGGGTTCTGAAAGACGTCAATATTGCGATTGAGCGGGGTCATACCGTTGGAGTAATTGGAGAATCAGGGTGCGGAAAATCGACCCTGGCCCGAGTCATGTCCGGTCTTCTTCCCGCCAGCCAGGGAGAAGTTCTGCTTGATGGAGACCAACTGAAACCTGATTTGAAGGACAGAAACCGATCCGAATTGCAAAAGGTTCAATTTGTCTTTCAAATGGCTGACACTGCTCTCAATCCTCGGCAAAGGATCGACCAGATTTTGGGGAGACCCTTAGAATTCTACCTTGGGCTAAGAGGGGGAGAAAAAAGAAAACGGATTGCTGAACTTCTGGATATGGTAGAACTTCCCCAGGATTTTGCAGGACGCTATCCTGATGAACTTTCAGGCGGACAAAAGCAAAGAATCAATCTGGCCAGAGCTTTGGCCGCGTCACCCGAAGTTCTCCTCTGCGACGAAGTCATCTCGGCACTGGACTCGATCGTCGGCGCCAATGTCATTGAACTTCTGAAACGCCTGAGGAAGAAAACAGGAGTCTCGTTCGTGTTCATCAGTCATGATCTATCCACGGTCGCATCGTTTGCAGATGAAATCGTCGTCCTCTATGCCGGTCGTGTGGTCGAACAAGGACATGTCGATCAGGTACTTTCTCCTCCTTACCATCCCTATACCCGTCTCTTGATTGCATCGGTTCCTGAATTACGTCTCGGCTGGCTTGAAGAAACCATGGAAACCCAGGAAGCCCAGGCGGGAATCGATCGGGTCGTCCAAATTACCGAAATTGGATGCCCGTTTTATGACCGTTGTCCGATTGCCATTGAAGGGACCTGTGATAAGGAAATTCCACCCATCAGAAAATTTGGTCAGTCCCATCAGATTGAATGTCATCACAATGAGAATGAGTTTTTGAATTAATCTGATTTCTTTGTCTCACACCAATTCCCCTGCCCCTCCACTGCAAGGTATTTATAAAGCAATTCCTGACCTACGCTCAGTCCATCGGCATAGACTTGTGCCCTTAACTCTTGTTGACTGATTTCTTCCTTGATGATCAACCCCACTTCTTTGGCTGAGGTTAGCATTTCTTGAATCAGGTCGCGGGCTTGCCTCGCTTTTTGCTGATCCTGAGGACACTCCAAAGTTTTTCCGGGTTCATTGATTTCAGGAGCATCGACTTCTGAAAAATGGACCAGCACTTTCCTCCCCTCTTTTTTTACCCAGATGCTATCTCCATCGATGACCTCCAAAAAAGTAACCGGTGTTGTGACGCACATGCAGACTACGTTCGCTTGAGCCGAAAGCAGGAAAGCAAATAAAACGGAAAAGACACCAACCGTTTTTTTCAAGGTGCATTTGAAGGAGTCATTAGAAATAAAGGACATGGGGAAAATTCAGCTGAATTCAATCCAATACATTCAACATCAAAACAAAGGCTAACACAAACATGATCATTGCAATCACAAGGTCCAGAATGCGTTTCCCCCTGGATGATTCAAACCAGGGAGCAACCAGGGTGGCGCCATATCCAATGCCGTAAAACCAGACCACCGAAGCCATAATCGCTCCAAATGCAAAATAGTTACGTTCCGGAATTTCGTACTGAGCCGCCAGGCCTCCTAAAAGGATCACCGTGTCGAGGTACACGTGGGGATTCAGCAGAGAAAAACCAGCTGCAGTGATGATGATGCTTTTTCGGTTTATTTTTGTTGAATATCCAGACTCGTTTTCCCCCAATGATTCCTCATCACCAGGATCTTTAAATGAAGAAATTAGGGATAAGGTTCCATAGCCCATCAGGAAAAGAATACCGCCCCACAAAAAATAAGTTTTCAACGAAGGAATGATGGCAATCAGAGTTCCAAACCCTGCAGCACCAACAATGATCAGCACCACATCCACGAGGGTGCAGACAAATGCTGCCAGAAAAACATGCTGACGCAAAATGCCCTGTTGGATCACAAAAGCGTTCTGGGGGCCTATGGCGATGATCAGACTTGCTCCAAGAGCAATCCCCTCAAGAAAAGGAATCATCAGGATGGAATGATTGGAATCAAAAAAGCTTTAACTCCAGAATCCATCCGGGTCAATCTGACTCAATGCTTCTAATTCGTCCGAGGTAGGATGTGGCGTCTCTTTGATATCAGGTTTAAGCTGAAGATCCCAACCTGTTTGTGAAATGACTTCATCCGGATCGTTTCCAGGATGGAAACTGGAGAGATGAAGTTCATGCTGCGCTCCGTGTGGTTTTAAAACTCCAAGATCGGTAATCACCGCCGAAGGGCCACCCTTCAGTCCTTTTTTTTCGCGATCAGTGCCCCCCTCGAGGAAGCCCGTAGAAGTAACGTACTGAACCTTTTCCACCAGCCTTCTGGGTTCATGGTTCATGATCGCGATCAGCCTTCCGGAAAGAGCAGCAATATCAGCAGCCCCTCCGGAACCCGGAAGTTTCACTTTGGGTTGGGAATGGGAGCCGATATAGGAACTGTTGATGTTTCCAAATCGATCGATTTCCGCTCCGCCAATGAAACCCGCATCCACCCTGCCTCCCTGCAAAAGTCCCATCACCTGGACCAGTCCGCTGCACCAGGCCGCTTCTTTCTGGTTTGGAGGATCGGCCATGGTATAGAGCATCTCCTTTGCAGGTTGGTTCCGGACGATTCCGCATTCGAAAAGCCCAACGGCGTTTGGTGCATGGGTCAATTTGGCAACACCAAAAGCAGTTATCGGCAGCCTCATTCCGACAAATACCACTTCATGATCCCTGATTTCCCTTGCAGCCGCGATGATCATCAACTGCTGTTTCGAAAAATTCATCATCAGTCCGAAGCGTAGTTGACGGGTTCAGAAAGGAGGATTCCTTTGATTTTAAGGTCCTTCCGGGAAGTTCCCAGTTTGTCCAGATACTGCTCATGATTTGCTGGATTCAGGACCCAATCATCAAGCCATTCCAGGAAACCCTCCCGGTTTCGGGATTGCTGATGGTACTGATTGAAAAAATCATTATCCCGTTTATAAAAACCTGTCATCGGTGAAGGATGAACTGCAGCGGGTACGTGACAGACCGCTTTCACCAGGAATCCCGGAAAAGGAACCCGATTCGGATCAGATTCAATCACTTCCCTGTCCACCAATTCCTCCGTGATCAGGATAATTTTTTTGGAAGCCAAAGCTGCTTCCTGGAGAACGCCCAGATTCCCCCAAAAATGGCAGTTCCCCTCTTCATCGGATCGCTGCACCGAAAGAAGAGCAACATCAGGATTGAGCGAAGGAACCCTGACATAGGAAGTTGCCGATTCTTCATCTTCTTGAACTTGAAAGGTTGAATTGGACCGAAGCAGGTCCGATCCTAGAAGACTCCGAACCGGAATGAATGGGATTCCATAGGCCCCGGCGGTCAAAGCCATGCCCAGAGAAAAGTTGGAATGGTCATGAACCTTTACTTGATGGGGAACCCCTTGTTCAACACTTCGCCGGTAGTTGTGTCCAAGCCCGCCTGAGACATTACCGACCCAGGCTCCTGTAACCTGTCCGACACAACCTGCACCGATCAGCATATCGGTTGCCATGTCGGAGATCGGTGCAATCAAATTCAACCCCCTAAACTGCTGACGGATCAATTCATGGGCTGCAGCAAAAGGGATGCACGCCTCGAGACAGGCACCCAAAACCACTGCATCATCATGGCAGACGTGGGAGGAGATGGCCCTCGAAAGGGTCATGACTTTAGATGGCATCGATGTTTAGCGGAATCAGTTGCGCAACTTGAAACGCTGAATCTTCCCGGTTGCGGTTTTAGGAAGTTCTTCGAGGAATTGAATCCAACGTGGATATTTATAGGGAGCAAGTCCGCTTTTGCAGTGTTCCAGCAATTCACCAGAAAGGTCTTCCGATTGGTTTTCGGGATCGTTGAGCACCACATGAGCTTCGGGTTTAATCAAACCGGACGGATCTTCCCTGCCCACCACTGCTGCTTCCAGCACTTTCGGGTGTTCCACCAGCCTGGCTTCAATTTCAAAAGGAGAGCACCATATTCCTCCAACCTTCATCATATCGTCGCTCCGACCTCCATAGACAAAAAATCCTTCTTCATCAACACGGTAACTGTCTCCGGTATTGACCCAGCCTTGTTGGATGGTTTGAGAGGTCTTTTCTTCGTTATTCCAGTAACATCTTAAACTTGATGAACCCTTGACCTGAAGACGTCCCTCTTCTCCTGGAGGGACTTCATTGTCTTTTTCATCAACGATCCTCCCCTCATACCCCGGGACCAACTTTCCGCTGGTTCCCGGTTTCAAATCATCCGGACGGTTTGAAATGAAAATATGAAGCAGTTCGGTGGACCCGATTCCGTCCAGGATCACGGTCCCGGTTTTTTCTTTCCATCGTTTGAAAATATCCGGAGGAAGTGCTTCTCCCGCTGAAATGCACTGGCGGAGGGAAGAAAAATCCACTTCCTTGCTTTCCAAAGCCTGAAGCTGTGCGGCATAAAGCGTAGGAACCCCAAAATAAAGACTGGGCTGGAATCTCTCGATGTTGGCAAAGGTACTGTCCGGAGTGGGGCGCCCCGCATCGAGAACACAGGTTGCTCCCGTCCACAGTGGGAAGGTCATTGCGTTTCCAAGACCGTAGGCAAAGAAGAGCTTCGCTGCAGAATAACACACATCCGCTTCACTTATTCCCAGGGTTTCAACCCCGTAATACTGGCTGGTCACCATCATGTCCCGATGCAGGTGAATTGCCCCTTTGGGACGACCTGTGGTGCCCGAGGAATAAAGCCAAAAACAGTCGGAATCGGATTGGGTCGGTGCCGGTTCCAACTTTGGGGAAACATCCATGAACAACTGCAGCAACCCCTTGTTTGCCGATTCTGACTTCAATACCAGATCCGGTTTGAGCTGGGCGGAATCCAAGGCTCCTTCGACTTCGACACTGAATTCCTCGGAATACACCAGTCCGGAACATTCGGAATCTTCAATGAGAAACGCAAAATCCTGGCTACGCAATAGCGTATTGAGAGGAACCGGAATGATCCCAGCCTTGATGCTTCCCCAGAACAGATAGAAAAATTCAGGAGCATCTTTGACCACCATCAACAGTCGTTCTCCTGCCTTCATCCCCTTACCGAGTAGCAGGTTGCCACAACGGTTGATTCGGTCTGCGAGTTCTGAGTAAAGGACCGACTCTCCGTTGCTGCAGAGAATGGCGATCTTTTCACCGCGGTCTTCGGTGAGATGACGGTCTATGAAAGGGACAACGACATTGAAAGTTTCCGAAAATTCAAACTTTGCCGGGGAACTGGATGTGTCTAAATGAAAGGTATGCTCTTTCATGTTTCTCCCTCAAAAAATCAGTGTAATTATTCAAACTAAAAGAAAAATTGTACTGAATATATCCCGGCAGGAGTTTTCGGTCAATGAAAGCGCACGAACTCAAACTCAAAAGGCTGGCGATTGATTTTTCCTTTTGGAGGAGCAATCCAGGATCGGCCTGGACCGAGGCAAATTGTCCTATTTCCCGATGAAAAGCCCGGTGTGGCAATGAGAAACGGAAATCGATTCCTGCGTCCTCAATGATCTTGTTCCAGCGCCTGAGACCGAGTTCAGAATCCTCGATATAATCATCTCGCAGACGCTCGTTCACCGAATTCAGTTCCGGAACTTCCGCCATACTTATTTTATCATCTTTACATTCCATTACCGAATAGGCGGAATCGTAAAGTTGATGATCATCCTGAATTTTTGATTCGTTGTATCTGCCTTTGATGCCCATGTTGTAGTAATTGGCAGCATTGGTGGAAAGTTCCTGGCCAAACAAATCGCAGGAAACGCTGAAATGGAAATTCAGGTATTTTTGCAGGGTCTTGAGATCGATTCCCCCGAAGGGTCGGACATCATCGGTGTCATGTTCTTTCATCAGGTCACAGGTGCGCTGAACCACCCTGCCAACCCCTGTTTCTCCAACAAACATGTGATGAGCTTCTTCGGTCAACATGAATCGGCAGGTTCGTGAAAGAGGATCAAAACCCGACTCCGCCAGCGAGGCCAACTGGAACTTTCCATCTCTGTCGGTGAAGTATGTGAACATGAAAAAAGACAACCAGTCCGGGGTTTTTTCATTGAATGCCTGCAGAATTCTTGGCTTATCCGGATCGCCTGAGTGCCGTTCCAGCATCTCTTCTGCCTCTTCTCGACCATCGCGTCCAAAGTACGCATGAAGCAGGTAGACCATGGCCCAAAGGTGCCGGCCCTCCTCGACATTAACCTGGAAAAGGTTTCTCAGATCGTAAAGCGACGGACAGGTATGGCCTAACAAACGCTGTTGCTCCACGGATGCAGGCTCGGTGTCTCCCTGGGTAACGATCAATCGTCTTAATTCTCCACGGTATTCTCCCGGCACTTCCTGCCATGCATCTTCACCAAGATGCTGACCAAATCCGATCTTCCGGTTTTCTTCAGCGGGCGCAAGGAAAATCCCCCAGCGGTATTCAGGCATTCGGACAAAGTCGAAATGGGCCCAGCCTTCTTTTTCCACGCTGATTGCCGTTCTCAAATACACTTCGAGTTCTTTTCCCTTATCAGGCCCAAGATCATTCCACCAGTTGAGGTATTCGGGCTGCCAACGTTCAAGAGCACGCTGCAGGCGGCGGTCATTACTGAGGTTGACATTGTTGGGAATTTTTTCACTGTAATCGATGTTCATAATTTTTTTCCAAAAGTGGGTTAAACCCGTTCCTTGGCATAGTTTGCCTGTTTCCCAGTTCCGTAAAGTTTGAGTGCGCCTTCTTCACCGACCGCATTGGGACGCTGGAAAATCCAGTTCTGCCAGGCACTGAGTCGGCCGAAGATTTTTGTCTCCAAGGTTTCCGGCCCCGGAAACCGCAAGGAAGCTTCCATCCCCGTCAAGGCGTCGGGAGAAAAGCTGGAACGTTCCTCGATTGCCAGACGAACCTCATCCTCCCAATCGATATCGTCAGGAATGAAGGTCACAAGTCCCAAATCAAGGGCTTGTTCTGCATCCAGCGGTTTTCCAAGAGATGATTGAATTTTTTCAAGATCCTCCTGCTGATTGTAAAACCGGGTCTCAAGCCGGGTCAGTCCATTACACATCGGTAACGATCCGAAATTCATCGAAGTAGGAATGATCACGGGAGCAGGCTCCTCGGAATCTTCAAAACTCCCTTCAAGCATGTAACTCCTGTCTGAAGCCAGGACCAACTCAAGAAGGAATCCCGCAAAACAGCTTCCCGGTTCGATCAGGGAAATCAAACTTCTTGCAGAGAGATCAATTCGTTTCAAAACCCTTTTGAGAAACAGGATGATTTCCCTGGCAAGCCAGTCATCGGATTGGTCAATAAGAAACTGCTCGTAATCAACCACATTTGAAAGATTTCCCTCTGTGTGAAAAACCCATGTACCCAACTCGGGTTCATTGAAGCTGAGATGAAGAATCGCATCATCGAGTTCACGTCCCAGGGCAAAAAGCCAGTATTGATCCCCCATCTGATGAAGTTCTTCAATCGACTCGGGTAGTTTTTCGTTAGGACCCTGGATATGAAAATCGACACAACCTCTTTTCCTGTCGAGTTTGAGCAACAGATGACTGTAACGGATTTGATCCGGATCGATTTGGGGATCGATAGCGGTTAAAGGGATCCCTTGAAGTTCTTTCTTTTCCTGGGTGCGTGCTGCAATTTCCTGGGCACGTTCCTCAACCGTTTCCCGGAACTTGGACCGCGGAACCAGTTCATCCACCAGTTTCCACTCCAAAGCACGATTGCCACGGATGCCCTCGGAGATGGTGCAGAAAAAATCGGCATGATCCCGGCGAACTTTCCTTTTATCCACCACTCTCGTCAACCCTCCTGTTCCCGGCAAAACTGCCAGCAAAGGCACCTCTGGAAGCGAAACCGTGCTGGAACTGTCATCGACGAGCATGATGTGCTCCGTGGCCAGTGCCATTTCGTATCCTCCCCCGGCTGCAGTTCCATTCAGGGCGGAAAGATAAACCTGTCCGGAATGCTGACTGGCGTCTTCAATTTCATTGCGGGTTTCGTTGGTGAATTTGCAGAAATTCACCTTGTGGCCATGGGAGGAAAGCCCCAGCATCGCGATGTTTGCTCCCGAGCAGAATACTCGATCGCGTTCTGAAGTCAGTACGACCGCCCCAACTTCAGGATGTTCAAAACGAAGCCTCTGAACCGCATCATGAAGTTCAATGTCAACCCCAAGATCATAGGAGTTGAGCTTCAGTGTGTATCCGGGATGAAGCCCTGCATCCGGGTCCACTGCCAACTTGAGAAATGCGATTCGATCTTGAATTTCTAGTTCCCAATGACGATATTGCTCAGGGGACGTGTTGAAATTTATCATCCTTAGCCTCCAGAAGGATTCATCAACTTCGGAGTTGACTTGTAAAATAGAATATGAATAAATCTGTACCGAAATGCAGATATAAAAAATAAAGAGTGATGTCCAGTAAGTCAAGTATCAAAGATCGATCCTGAAAACAGGCTTTCCCAGCAAAACCGATGGACCCTTCTGTTACTTTCAAAATTCGTCAGGCCACTTCAGAGGATTTGCCTCAGGTCATTGAATTGGATGAGAAAAACACCGGGTTACGCAAACCCTTCTACTGGGAAGATCTTTTCGAAAGATTTGGAAGGCGTGAAAAGGAGCGATTTTTCCTGGTTGCCGAAGAATCGGAGGTATTCACCGGATTCATCATCGGGGAAATACGTGCCTGGGAATTCGGTTCCCCACCATGCGGTTGGATCTTTGCTCTGGGGGTTGATCCCGATTCCCGTACCAAAGGAATTGGAACACGTCTATTTGAAGCGATTTGCGAACGATTCCAACAGGAGGGAATTCAAAAAATCCGGACGATGCTGGCAAGGAATGATCATCTCAACATGAGCTTCTTCCGCAGTCAGGGCATGAGAGGAGGACCTTTCATCCAACTGGAAAAAAATCTTCCAAAATAAAATCCCTTCAAACGCCCATGAAGTTGAACCGCGCCACACGATATGCGCTGTATGCCTTACTGGAATTGGCAGGCGATCCGGAGAAGCATCTCTCTGCGACGGAGATTGCCCAAAAATACGGGATCTCGGTAAATCATCTGGTGAAAGTGCTTCATGACCTGAGCCGGGCCAGGCTGGTCGGTTCCATCCGGGGTGCTGGCGGAGGGCACCGTTTCATCGGTAATCCGAGAAGAACAACCCTCTATGATGTGGTCTCCATCTTTGAAGACTTCGGGAATGACCAGGGGCCGCTTCCTGAACCCGGAACCGATACTGAAATTGGTCAGGCCCTGGGATTGGTTTTAAAGGAAATCGATGACATCACAGAAGCCACCCTCCGATCGATCAGCATTTCGACTTTCCTCAAGACCATGCCGGTTTCTAAACAACCCTCCAAAAACTAGAGTTTTTCAGGGATTTTCGTTGCTCTCCCGTTTTGTCCTGATTTGAGTTAATCTTTCCTCCATGAGTTCGAAATCAAAAAAAGTAGTCTTTGAAACCCTAGGATGCCGACTCAATCATTCTGAATCGGAAATCCTGAAACGTGACTTACTACAAAGAGGGTATCAAATCGCGAGTGAGGAAGATTCTGCAGACCTTTGTGTCGTCAACACCTGCACGGTCACGGAACAGGGTGATGCCAAGAACCGGCAGTTGATCCGATCACTCCACCGCAGGCATCCAAAAGCCTCTATTGCCGTGGTAGGTTGTTACGCACAAATGGACGGTAACAGGATTTCAGAAATCCCAGGGGTTCGACTGGTTCTGGGAAACGAGGAAAAAATGAACCTCCCGGATCACATCAACGGTCTGAAACAAGAGGGCCGGAACCAGGTCCTGATTCCTGGAATCAAACGAGGATCTTTTCAGGCTCCCATCATCCCCAAAACAGGGAATAGCAAAGGTTTGGATGACTCCGCAAATGCCTGGGAATTCCGAACCAGGGCTTCATTGAAAATACAGGATGGCTGCGATTTCATGTGTTCGTTTTGCATCATCCCTTTTGCAAGAGGCCGTTCTCGCTATCGGGATTTCAACAACCTGATGGAGGAAGCCCGACTACTGAATGAAGAAGGAGTTAAAGAAATCGTCCTGACTGGGGTCAATATCGGAACTTATCGTGATCAGGGAAAAAATCTGCTGGATATCATCGATTCCCTTCATCGTCTGGAAGGTCCTGAAAGAATCCGAATCAGTTCCATCGAACCCACAACGTTGCCTGAAGGAATTCTGGAAAGAATGAATGACTCCCAGCATAAACTCGTTCCCTTTCTCCATCTTCCACTTCAATCCGGATCGGATCAGATCCTTCAAAACATGAAACGCCGTTATCAATCACGCGAGTTTATTCAAGAAATACAGCAAGCCGTGGATCAAGTTGAGGGCATCTGCATCGGCACCGATGTGATGGTGGGATTTCCAGGAGAAACCGAGCGCCAATTTAATGAAACCCGAAAACTGTTGGAAGAACACCCTTTCCATTATTTCCATGTTTTCCCTTTTTCTCCCAGACCAGGAACACCTGCATATAAAATGGAGGATCAGGTGAGTCCTGAGACCATCAGGGATCGAGCGACGGTGCTTCGCGAATTAAGCCGTGAAAAGAGGAAACGGGCAAATGGGAACCTGATAGGTACGACGCAAAAGGTTTTGTTTGAAGCAAGAAAACCGGATGGAAGCCAAAGCGGTTACACCGCCAATTACACCCGAGTCACATTACAAGAAAATCCTGAACAGGATCATAGCAACCTGATTTTACCAGTCCAGATCACTCAATTGGGGGATGGGATGGTTTATGGGGTTCCGCATTATCATCTTCGCTCCTGAATAAAATTCCTCTTGATCAGGAATTAGACCATTTGAAGTTAATTTAAACTTCTTGGTGGCTAAAGATCTTTAAGGATCTCCAATAAATTTCGTGTGTGTTCAGAGCATCCATGAGGGCCTCCGAATTCCTTTGGCTGGGTTCTTTTTAAACGGAATCCTTCCTCGATCTTGCTTTCAAGTAATCCTGCTGCATTCAACAAGGACTCATTCTGATATTTTTGTCCCAACCACTCCAGCATCATGGCTGCCGAGAGAAACATCGCAGTAGGATTGGCCAAATCTTTTCCCATGATATCAGGTGCACTTCCGTGGGCCGGCTGAAACAGCCCGTGCTTTAATCCAATTTCCGCACAGGGAGCCATCCCCATTCCTCCCACCAATCCTCCACCCAAATCGGAAAGGATGTCGGCAAACATGTTTTCCATCACCAATACATCAAATTCCCAAGGTCTTCGGATCAGGTCCAGAGCCTGGGCGTCCACATAGTTG
>LNZD02000024.1 GCA_001469005.2 SAR324 cluster bacterium lautmerah10 | reverse complement strand
TCTCCCCACCATGAAGGCAGAACATGCCTAGGTAGCTCAGTGGTAGAGCACTTCCTTGGTAAGGAAGAGGTCGGCAGTTCAATCCTGCTCCTAGGCTCCAGATGAGAAATGATCAGATAGGTTCAGTATGAGAGAGACAATTCACTTGGAATGCTCGGAATGCACATGTGAGTACAAGGGTGGTAAAAAGCGAAACTACACGGCATCGAGGAATAAAAAACTCAAAACAGAACGTATGGAGGTTCGTAAATATTGTCGTTGGGGAAGAAAGCATACATTGCATAAAGAAGTGAAGTAGGGTGAAAGAATTTTTTTGCAGTACGGACAGGACAGTAGCTCAGTTGGTAGAGCATCGGTCTCCAAAACCGAAGGTCGCAGGTTCGATCCCTGTCTGTCCTGCCAGTTGACCGCGAAGTGGTTTAATCATAGAGGGAAGTGATGTTCAAAAGAGCACGTCAATTTTTCGAGGATGTTAAGACGGAGTTCAAACGAGTGCAGTGGCCGACACGTGAAGCCACGGTCCGTTCAACCTCGGTGGTGCTGAGTGTTTCACTGGTCATTGCCGTTTACCTCGGCATTGCAGACCAGATTCTGGCCAACATCATGAGAGTCATCATCACGGGATAAGTTTTGGAAGAAAATCAGGAACTTGAGAGCATTTCCGAGGAAGGGCAAGAGCCCGAAGCGGAGAACACCACAGAAGAACAGATCGAAGCGGAAACTCCTGCTCCAAGAAAACCCAGGAATCCCAATGCCAAATGGTACATCCTGCAGGCTTATACCGGTTATGAAACTCGTGTCGAGCAGACGATCCGGGAGAAGTTAAAAATCCAGGGTATTGAGGAACTGGTTGAAGAAATCTTCATTCCTTCCGAAGACATCGTTCGAACCAAGGGTGGTAAGAAACGAAAGGTCAATCAGAAATATTTTCCAGGATACGTTTTGATCCAGATGGAACTGACCCCTGATCTCTGGCATCTGTTAATGAACATCGACCGGGTTTCCGGTTTTGTTGGAGGAACTGCGAAAGATCCCTTACCCCTTGATGAACGGGAACTGGAAGAAATCCGATCCCAGATCAGCGAAGGTTTCCAGCAGGCAGCCTCCGAAGAAGATTATCATGTTGGGCAGAAAGTAATGATTACGGAAGGTCCCTTCAGTAATTTCAATGGGGTGATCGATGAAATCAGCCGCGAACGCAAGAAACTGAAAGTGCTGGTCAGCATCTTCGGAAGACCGACCCCGGTTGAAGTCGAATTTGAAAAAGTTAAAAACGCATAATCATGGCAAAAGAAATAGCTGCATACATCCGACTCCAGGTGCCGGCAGGGCAGGCGAATCCGTCTCCGCCGATCGGACCCGCCTTGGGTCAGCATCAAGTCAACATCATGGAGTTCTGCAAGGCGTTCAACGCCCAGACTCAGGGACAGGACACCATCATCCCGGTGGTCATCACGGTTTACAAAGACCGATCATTTACTTTCATCACCAAAACTCCTCCGGTTCCGGTGATGATTAAAAAAGCACTCAAGCTGGACAAGGGTTCTCCGACTCCGAATACGGTCAAGGTGGGAACTCTGAAAGCCGAGCAAGTGGAAGAAATTGCAAAAATAAAAATGCCGGATCTCAACTGTTACGATGTGCAGGCAGCGATGAAAATCGTAGCCGGTACAGCACGCAGCATGGGGGTTCTGGTCGAGGGAATGTAAAAGGAAACACGATGCCAAAATCATCAAAACGCGCCAAACTGATCGACTCCAAAGTGGACAGAGACAAACTTCATAATCTTGATGAAGCAATCGATCTGATCAAATCGGTCAAGGCGACAAAATTTGACGAAACGGTCGAACTTTCAATGAGACTTGGGGTTGATCCACGTAAAGCAGACCAGATGGTTCGTGGAACCTGTGCCCTTCCCCATGGACTGGGAAAAGACGTCCGGGTCCTGGTTTTTGCCAAGGGCGAGAAGATGCAGGAAGCGCATGACGCCGGTGCAGACTTTGTCGGCGGAGAGGATCTTTCCAAAAAAATCCAGGAAGGATGGCTTGACTTCGAAAGAGTGGTGGCCACTCCTGATATGATGAGCGTTGTCGGTAGGATCGGGAAAATCCTTGGACCACGGGGCTTGATGCCCAATCCGAAAGTCGGAACCGTAACTTTTGAACTCGCTCCACTGATCAAAACAATCAAATCAGGCCAGGTTGAATTCAGGGTTGATAAACAATCCAACCTCCAGGCTCCGATGGGTAAGATTTCCTTTGATCATGAAAAATTGAATGAAAATATTGTGGCATTTGTGGATGCCGTCAAACGCTTGAAACCATCTACTTCTAAAGGATTGTACATAAGGGGATGCTCCCTGAGTTCCACGATGGGACCGGGAATCAGGGTGGATCTCCAATTTGCGAGTTGAAGATTTAGTTTTTTAACGATTGTCGAAGACCACAGGGGCCCATCAGGGCTTAATCCTCCACCCTGTTGAGACAGACCCATTCTCTGATGCCTTACAAGGCATCTTCTGTTGCTTCTTCTACAATCAGATTTGCATGAATGTCATTTAATCAATGACACGATTGCCAACTGTTATTGCCAAAATAACTGATGGAACGTTCTCAAAAAGAAAATCTGGTGGGTGAACTGCAGGGGATTTTTAATTCCGCAACTGCAGCCGTGCTCATCGATTACAGAGGTCTTGCCGCCAACGAACTGGTGGAAATGCGTCAGGAACTTCATAAGGTTCATTCAACCATGAAGGTCCTGAAAAACACTCTCGCCAAATTGGCGGTAGAGGAAACTCCTTTTTCCGGGATCCGGGATCAATTTGTCGATACCCGGGCTCTGGTTTACGGTCAGGAAGACCCGGTGGAACAGGCCAAAGTACTGGTCAAAATCGCCGAGAAAAATCCCAATCTCAAGATTCATGCTGGGGTCCTGGTGGATTCATCCAAAACTTCGGTATTGGATGATGCTCAGGTGGAGGCTCTTTCAAAGCTTCCTGCAAAAGAGGAATTGTTGGTCAAACTGCTCTTCCTGCTGCAGGCACCGGCAACTCAATTGGTACGGACACTGAACGAGGTGCCCGCCAAGTTTGTCAGAACCCTTGCTGCCGTGCGCGACAGCAAAGAATGATTCATGCCTCAAGAAGAGGCTTTTGGCTTCCGTGACAATCTGGGAGCTGATTTACCTTCATCAAGTTGAAGGAATAACCTTATACGAGAAATCACAATGGCAGAAGTAACTAAAGAACAAGTAGTTGAATTCATTTCCAACATGTCCGTTTTGGAACTATCTGAAATGGTCAAGGAACTGGAAGAAAAATTTGGCGTGAGCGCTGCAGCCGCAGCCGTCGCTGCTGCTCCTGCAGCAGGCGGGGCCGCAGGCGGAGAAGCGGCAGCGGAAGAAAAAACGGAGTTTGATGTCATCCTCACTTCCTTTGGAGACAAGAAGATCAACGTCATCAAGGAAGTCCGCGGCATCACTGGACTCGGACTCAAGGAAGCTAAAGAATTTGTCGAATCCTGTCCTAAAGCGGTCAAGGAAGGAGTTTCGACAGAAGAAGCTGAAGAAATCAAAAAGAAGCTTGAAGAAGCCGGAGCTTCCGCAGAAATCAAATAAATTCGTTTCTCGATGCGGTATCCTTGTCCGGGGATGCCGCATCGATCATGGGTTGCGGACAGACCTTGCCTATTCCTTTCCCTTATTTATCCTAGTTGATTCAGACTATGGATGACCCCATTCATTTATCCTCCTTTATCATTGAAACAGTAGATGGACGAATTTGTTGAAAAATCCAGGAGCAATTACTTTCGTGTAAAAAGTGGTTCAGAATTCGAAAAACTCTGTGAAAAATGGGGTCTGGAAATCCTCTATGGAGAATCCGGGATTCGTGCAGGAAAATTCGGATTCATCATTTCCGATGGCTACCGGCAAAAAGGACGATCAATCCATAAATTCAAAAAAACCCTCTCGGAACTTTTGGAAGAGGAAGAAATCTGTATTGTCCGGACCGTTGCTTATGAACGGGATTCAATGAATGAACTTCATGCCCGGACGATTGCGATCGATTCTCAAGGACGAGAATTGACTGTCGACCTTGACGATCTCTATGCAATGGTCAGGAAGGAATGGGGACTGGAAGCGGGAACCCCCGAGGAACTATAAAGATCAGGCTTCTTCAATGACCAGGGAGATGTTCTGGACTTCATAGATTCTCAATTCATCCCTCCAGAGACTGGCATCAGCAACCAGCATCAGTTGCTCATCTTGTTTTTCGATTTTTGAAACATGTAATTCTAACTGCATCATTCCTGTGGTTGGAATGATCTGTCCTCTGTACTTCCAACGTGTCTCAGAAAGAGAGGGACGGAATCGCGGATTGGAAAAAGAATCCCCTAATTTTTGATCGAGGCAAAATACCTGAAGGGCTTGGAGAATAGCCTCTACTCCCAGGGACCCCGGCATCACCGGGTCTTGATGAAAATGACAGGGAAAAAACCAGTCCTTCGGATCTACGACTCGTTTCCCATAAGCATAGCCTTTGCCGTGTGAACCAACGGATGGAGAAAGGTGGACTTCATCCAGCAAATTCAATTGGTTTCCTGCAAGTTTCAGGTGAGGTTTCCCGCTTTCCAACCTGGAATTGGAATCATTCAGCCGATAGACCTTCATGTCATGGTTCGTATTTTCATCCAGCCATGGAAGCTTGGCTTTTCCACCATCGAGTCCGGTTTGGTTTTCCAGTGCTTCATCAGTGAAATATCCAAAAACAGTGTCACCCTTGTAAAACGGCAATCCTTCGCATTTCAAAAGGAAGCGATGTTTTTGGATGACGGTATTTCCCGAGGCAACTGTACTGTATAGCTCAACCTCGGCCTGGATGGTTTTTCCTCTCAAATCAATGTGTTTGCTGAGGGTTCCGTTTCCATCGAGGTTTCGATAGTGAAGGTCGAGTTCAGGATAGATCAGCATCGCACCGGAGTTGGCCGAGATGAAACCGCAGGGTTGGAGCGCGATTTCCATCAAAACCGAATATGGCATCCATTCAGGGTGACTGTTCTGCTGGAAGAACCAGGCATCTTCCGGGACATCGTATTCGCTGATGATACGCATCGGTTTTTCAAATTCATGTCGGTTCCCTTCGAATTCAAGAACCCTTGACATGAGTTGGAAATCCCGATTTGGGTTTCTTTGGACGGGCCTGTTCCGGTACTGGGCGTATTCTTCCCCAAAGCACCGACTGACATCTCCCAGAGCGAATTGAACGATTTGCTCATCGTTTGCAAAAATCTTCTTAAGCGACGTATTTTGAAGTACAGAAGCAGAACTGCTTAGGCCTATTTCTACTTTTTTACTTTCTGGATTTTCAAGAAATTCACGGTTGATCCGGAATTCCGTCCCTTTTTCTGCCAATTGGACGCCAAGGTCCCTGAAATCGACCACAACTCGTTCTCCGACCAGAATATCGATATCGGCAATTGCATAAGGAATTGGGTCAAGTTTTATCTCCTTGACCACCATCCGGTAACGCATCAGGGGATCTCCTGGAATCACCTGACCCCGGCAGCGAACAACCTGAGGCAATCCATGGACCGGTTGGAAAAAGGCGTCTTTCACTCGGGTCTGTACTCCGAGATAGAGCAGATAAAATTGAAGCAGTTGGACACATCCTTCAGCCATCAGCGAACCTGCAAGCACCGGGTCATCTTTAAAATGACAGGGAAAGTACCAGTGATCCGGTGCAAGGTCCTTTTCTGCCAAAACCTCACCCAACCCCCATGGGCCTCCATTGATGTCAACGGATACGACACGATCAGTCATCAACAATGATTCCGGTGCCATCTTCAGGGATGAATTCTGGTTGGGAAAATGATAATCCGGACCAAAACAGGATGCCGGATTTCCCTCAGATAGATGGAGCAGTTCTTCTCGTTTAAATTGCTTTTTGTCACAGTTCAACAACGGAGTGAATGTCTGCTTCTTTGCGTTTTCAAGAATTTTCAATTCATCCTTGCTCCTGATAACACCACGCCCCTGAGCCAAATCTTCATTGGAGAAAAACCCTGCACAACCGTTGTCCATGCGGAGTACCATTTTGTCTCCGACATAGCATTTGTAATTGAAGAAGAAGAGAAGATTCTGGTCATGTCTCGCGAATGAATTGATCGAGATTTCATAACGCAGGGTCTGTCCTTCCCGGGGCATGTCATCAAGGTAGGTCAGCGTGCAATCGAGTAATCGGTAAACCTGGTCTCCGCGGCACTCGAAATCGATGCCGAGGTAACTGATCAGCATCAGGTCACATTGCCCGGACTCGACGGCAACTGCCCAGGGAATTTGAGCATCCGTACAAAACCATGCTCCTTTGGGAATGTCGTACTCAGTGGTGATTGTGGAGGGCTCGAATTTACCGAGCTTGGCATTGAGTTCGGTGACCCGGCTTACCAAAAGGTAAGGATCCATAGGGAGCCGAACGCAACGTTCGAATGTATCGATTTCACCATATTCCGGACCAAAGACATTGGAGATTTTTCCTCCAGCAAATTCGAGAAGATCCTGATGGTCGAAAATCACACCTGGAGGTTTGATCCTGCTTTTTTCAGCCTTTGGTGATGTGTTTGAGGAGGGAATGACTTCTGTTTCCAATGAACCCGAAATGGCAGACCCATTGCTGGAAGCTCCATGGTCGGCTCCCATTTCCTGAAGGATCATTCCAGCCAAATGTTTCATTCCCTGGTGACGATAGTCCAAAAAAGCTGAGTGCGCTGAGTCCAGTTTTTGCCTCAATCCATGGGGAAATGTTCCTGGGGTGTTTGCAGGATCAAAATTCATCGATTTATTTGCTGCTGCAGATGCTGGGAACACTGCTGCTGAAGTCTGTTCAACTTGGTTTGGGCTGGGCAAAGATACTTTTGGAGGCTCAAAGTCACTAGATTTGCTTGAGCTGAAATATCCCTTTTCAAATTGATTTTGAATCGACTGGATTGGCTCTCCGCCGAGGGTGATGGTCTGCCTCAATTGTTTTGCGGGTTTTTCTTCCGGCTTGGGAAACAAACTATCCAGTTTGACAGGAACCTTATGGCTCACCAGGCTTGCCAGTGTTCTGAGGATCATCTGGCGATCATCCATGCCCTTGCGGTTGATTCCGAGGGAGAGATGAGGGCGATTTCCCAGATTTTCTGAAATCCACCTGGCACAACTGCTTCTCGGACCCATGTCGATAAAAATTCTGGCTCCCGAGCGATAGACTTCTTCTACAAGTTTTGAAAAATCGACGGTCCGTCCATAAAACCTGGCAATATTATCGGCTAGAATTTCTGAATCCAATTTTGTGGTGGTGTAATCCGCTGCAGAAAAGAAATCGACTTTGGGTTTGTCCACCACCTTGTTCGTATGGACTTTCTTGATTTCTTCATATTCTGACTGAACGGGCGGACAGTGAACCACATCGGTGACCGGGATTTCATGGGATTCACACTTTAGTTCCTGAATCAATTCCTTGCAGGCAGAAGGTTCTCCGGCAATAACAACTTCCTGAGGAGTATTGATCAGGACAAGGTAAACCCGTTCACGCTTTTCAAGTGCCTTGGCGACCAATTCAGGCTCTGCCCTCAGGGTGTACCAGTTCCATAGGGATTCATTTTGAAAATCCGTGTCTTTGAGCTTCCAATATTCCCGGACGCTGTTCATCGGACCCGCAATCCTTTCATGGAAAAGGGGAGAAGCATTCAGCACCTTGCTCATCGGATCCATACTACCCCATACACCAAGGGAGAAGAGCATCGATACTTCACCCATGCTGTAACCAAAGGCGGCATGGGGTTCGATACCGAAAGCATTTCGCATCACCTGGGTTGCAAGAACGGCAGAACTGATTCCACTCTCAAACATCGGATTGGGGGAATCATAAAACTGCTGCTGAAGCTGTTTCAGTTCTTCTTCACTTTGAATGCTAGGGGACTGGGGAAAGAGGAATTCCGGATGGAGTAATGTTTTGATTTTTGAACTATAAGAAAGACTTCGTTCATGGAGCTCCGGGTCCATCTCAAAGAGAGAATTTCCACTACCGACATAAGTGTTGAAGCCTCCGGGATAAACAAAGGCAATCTTTTCTTGACCGAGCGGTTTGGTGGTGAAAAAACTCCCAGAAGGTGTTTGCCAGTCCTTTCCATCTTCAAAACAACGGCTGACGGATTTTTGTGCCTGAATTATTTCTTCCTTCAATTTAGAAGGATTTTCGGCCAGCAGGACCATGCTGAATTCAGCATCGGTATTCTGGAAATCTTGAAACGCCCTGTACTGAAAGTTTTTGGGACTCTCAAAGAGTTCCGGATCTTTCTCTAGTTCTCCCAGCCGCTTCATGAATTCTTCGGAGTTGTTCGCAGAAATCGGGAGAAAACAATAACTTCCCTTTCGGGCATGTTGCTCAAAACGAGGAGAAGACTCATTCTCAGAAAGAATCCACTCACTGGAACCCTTTCCCGATTTCAAAACAACGGCTGCTTTTCGGGAAGGTTCATCTGCATTCTTCAACCAAGGGGTGCTGAAATTCCCAAAAGAAAAGGGCTTTTGTAGCCTAAATGAACTTTCATTTCTTGGATTGTCGGACCAGGCAGGTAAAACCCGGTGTTGGAGGCAAAGTGAGGTTTTAATCAGGGAAAGCATCCCCGAAGCTGCGCCAGCGTGTCCCAATTGATTTTGGCTGCAGCTTAGTGAAATGGAATTTAACTTTTCATTGCTTTGCTCCGGCACTTCTGATGGCAGCGCAGAAAAACCTAGCTCCAATAAACCAGGAGTTGAATTTGGAACAGGATTTTTTGGATTCAGGAACTTAAAGTCAGCTTCCTGAGCCTGATGATGTTGAATGCTATCGATGATCGACCAAATCGGTTTATCCTCGGAAACTGCCTGACTTAATGAAGTCAGGACTACCGTTCCGCATCCCTCTCCAGGAAACAGTTCAGAAAAATCTTTCGTCTCATTGGATGAGGATTGTCCAAAGAATTTTTGACGAAGCAGAAGGTTTTCTGGACTTCCTGCCAGATCGACAGCACTGACAACAACTGCATCTACATTTCCGTTCCCAAGCAGCACCTGTGCGGTTTCAAGAGCTTTGGAAACAGAATGTTCTTCTGCGGAGATGGTCAAAGCCGGGCCGTTAAAGTCCCAAAGTGATGCGTGTTTGAGCAGACTGTTTTCGATTTGTTGCTCAAGGTTAATCCTGCCTCGAAAACGGTGCAGTTCAAGTTCGGTTTCCATGGCAACCAAAACCGCAACATTTCCGCCTTCCTGAATTCCGCTTTGCTTCAACGCACGATCGGTCACTTCCATTACAAGAAGTTGCTGCGGGATCAGTCGTTCCTTGGGATTGGGAGGGAGTTTGAAACGCAGAAAATCCATGGTGAAATCAGGAATCCATGCACCTTTGAGATTTTCTGTTTTTAAACCATATTCAGAAAGTAACTCGGTATCCTGTTCGAATCCTTTCCAGCGCTTTAAGGGCAAAGGTTCAGTATGAGATTTTCCTTCAAAGAAAGTTTCATAAAGTGAATCCAATCCATTGCAGGGGCCGAAAATGCCGTCCATGCCGATGATCGCCATCCTAGGCAGTTCAGATTTTTCAGCCTTTAACAGCGTTTCATCAGGTAAGCGATCAAAAAGCAAATGAGCGTTGGTGCCTCCAAACCCAAAAGCGCTGACGGTTGAGTGCTTTTGTTCTCGCTGATGGGGCCAGGAACAGGTTTCACGGACAATGAGATCAGAAGAAATTCCTCCATCTCCGGATTCCATAGGACTTTCCACGTTTATGGTTGGAGGAATCATTCCGTGTTTCATCGCCAGGATAACCTTGGTCATTCCACCCATTCCGGCAGCGGTTAGCATGTGACCTAGATTCGATTTTACCGATCCGATTTTTGGTTTAGCGTCATGTTTTCCAAAGAAGGTTTCCATTGAGTTCAGTTCCACCTTGTCCCCAAGAGGTGTCCCCGTGGCGTGACATTCGACGTAATCGATCTTTTCCGGTTGGATTCCCGAGTCAGCGTAAGCCCTCTCAAACGCCAAAACCTGTCCCTTGGGATTGGGGCTGAGGACGAATTGACCTCGACCATCATTGGACCAGCCAACACTCCGGATCACCGCATGCACGGTATCTCCATCCTTGAGAGCGTCATCCAGCCTTTTCAGAAGAAACATCCCTGCTCCTTCGCTGGCAAAAAGTCCTCCGGAGTTTTGGTCCAAAGGTTGGCTCTTCTCATTTTCCGGGTAGGCTTGGAAGATGGAAAAACCCATATTGATGAAAAAGGGATCAGCGGCACTTACGGCTCCCGCAAGCATCAACTCGGCTTTGCCTGCATTAAGGTAATGACAGGCAAGTCCCACGGAATAAAGTGAGGAAGCACAGGCCGCGTCCAAAGCCAAAGTCGGTCCACCAAGTTCAAGGGCCTGGGCAGCCAAATGAGCGGGCATTCCTGAAATCCCCAGGTTTTCTGAGACGGGTTCCCGTTCCGGGGCAAAAGACTCCAGTTGAAAACCGGGTTTTTCCAGAAGTTCCGAGAGTTGTTTTTCTAAGGCTTTCTGATAAAGCGGTAGAAAGTGATGGTTTGAGGAACGTGTTGGAAAAGAGAGATTGCCCAGGATCAGTCCACAATCTCGGAGCTGATTTTTGTTCTGGTAATGCTTTCCATCCCGTAATGCTTCACGTGCTACATAAAACGTCCATTGATGAACTTGATCCAGGAGCTGGATCTTTTGTGCATCCAGGGCAAAGCCTTCCGGATCAAGCTCGAAATCCCGGATGTAGCCGCCTTTAAGGCAGTAGTAGCGGTCTAGGGTTCCTTTACGCGGATCAAAGAAACGTTTTGGATCAAGGTCCATCTGCTCCGGTCCGGCTTCTGCCCGAGAATCCTTTCCTGCCAGGAGGTTTTCCCAGAAACTGTTTGGATCAGACGCATCCGGAAACAAAGTTGATAAACCGATGACGGCAACTGGCTGCATGACTTAAATTTAATGGTCAAAAAGGTTGGGACTTCTAGGCCGAGGCAAACAGGGGATTCAGCTTTTTGCTGAGGGTAACTTCAGCTCCCTTCATTTGAGAAAACACATTCTCATTTTTATCAAGAAAATAAAGATCACCCGTTACCCGATTCGAGTTATGATCAGTCACATTCAGACTGATGAAGAACTCCTCTTGAGGAGTCGGAGCGAAGAAATGTTCCGATAATTTAAATGCTAATGGAAGGCTGGCGCATTCATAATGCTTTCTGGCCCAGATCAGCATAGCCTGGTAACCCAGGTCGAGAATCATGGGGCTGACCCTGCTTCTGGAAAAAAGTCCTAACTCCTTACTGTCGAAGTCAGATAAACGACAGGAAAGCAGTAAACTCGAAGTGTCCTCTCTCAAAAGTTTTTTGACACCCTGAAAACGCAGACCATGAAATAGTGTCCCGTTTTCATAAAAAACTTTTCCATCAATTGGAGTTTCCTCTCTGATATCCCAATTTTTGGGATCTTCTCCGGTACTCTTTGAATTTCCCCGAATTTGCAGTTTTAGCTGACAGGAGTAATGAAACCGAGGTTTTGATCCCATGCTGCTCGAGATTTTGGCATCCAGGACAAGTTCGTCCTTGGATTCTGATTTTTTTCTTTTCAGGTTGAGTGTATATGAATCCTGAAGTTCTGAATCAAATACGATTCCTTTGAGCACTTTGAAGTCAGAACATTGTGTCAGCTTCAAACCGGGGTAGAGATTTTGACAGCTCGATTCCATCCAGCTTTGTGCAAAGGATGCAGGGAGTACAGCGTTTTCTCCGATTCGGTGATCCTCAACGACGGGTACTTTTTCAGACTTTAAAACACGTGAGATTTCTTTGGATTCATTGCTGATTGGTATCTCGCCTTCCGGAACTCCCATGGTGCTTCCGACGATCAACAGAGGTTCATCTGGAGGATTCAAAACACATTCGGTGAAAAGGCCCGTACCGGTTTCAACTGGGATGACATAGACCCCTCTTTCTTCAAACATCTTCTTCAAATCCTCATCAACCATTCCGCCTTCCCAAGGGCCCCAATTGAAGGAAACAACCTGACACTCCGGGTGGTTCTGTGAAAACTGGATCGCATATTGGTTGAGGACCTCGTTTGCCGCAGCATAGTCCGATTGGCCTGCATTACCAAAAAATCCAGCTGCAGAAGAAAACAGGATGAGGTGGGTCAGTTTTGATTCATCGATGACTTTCAATAAGGTTTGTAAGCCTGTCACTTTGGTTTGATAAACCCGTTTGATGTCTTCTAAGGTTTTGTTTTCAATTCGCTTGTCTGCCAGGACCCCCGCCCCATGGATGATTCCTTCAACGGGTCCCCACTTCTTCTGTATAGGGTTCAATGCTTCAAGAAGTCCCTGCTCATCGGTCACATCTGCGGCAATGTATTCCACTTCTGCACCGGAGTCGCGTAAACGCTGAAGGTTGTTTTGGACGGAGCGATTGGATTCAATGGAATCCATCAATTTCCGCACTTTAGCAGGAGTCGGTTTTTCACTGGTTTGACGGATCGATTCGATGGCGGCTTTTTGCAGAGCATCACTATCCAGACCCTTCGCCCATGCCGGTTCATCGATGATTTGTGAACGACCCGTCACGATGAATCTTGCCGGATGGCTTTGCGCTAGCCTGATAATGCATTCCGCTGTGACCCCTTTGGCACCTCCACTCACCAGAAAGACTGTCTTCTGATCCAACTTTTTGGATGGTCTGCTGTTCCATGCGAATGGAACCGTTTCTAGGGTTCTTCTCTCTTCTCCGAGATAGGCGGTTTCGCTGAGACTCAAATCCGGGTCCAAGATTTCCTGCAGGATTTTTCCGGAAACATCATCAACATCAAGTTTTGGGTCAAAATCCACCAACCGGCAGAGGACCTGAGGCCACTCTTTTTGCAGTGATTTGATCAAACCTGCCAACCCACGTGTGGATGGGACAGGCTTTTCTTTGCCCATGCCGAGAAACCCGTCCATTTGGGTGACAGCAACAAAAAAAGCTCGTGCGGAGTCTTCTGTATCAACTAAATGTTTTTTCAGATGCTTTGCCAGCATGAAGGAATGGAATAATTGTTCTTCCGAATCGGTTTCCGGGGAATCATGATTTTGTAAATGGATACAACCCCGGATTTGACCATGCTTGGAAGTAATTTCTTCGAGAGTCTTTTTCAGATTGGATTCATCCTGAAATTGAATTGAATAACATGGAAATTCAGTTTGAATTGAAATTCCCTTATTTTCAGGATCCAGTTCCAGGACCATCGGAGCCCATCCATTTTCTGAGAGATGGACTGCTAGTTTTTTCAGCAGTGAGGAATTGATCCCACTGATAAGGCAGGTTCCCTTCTGGTCTTGTGATTGAATGAGGGAATCTGGCTCAGCCAGGGAGATCAGGCGTGGCCTGGAGAGGGGTAAACCGCTTAAGTCAGGCGTTAAAGTTTTTTTTTTTCAGCTTCCTGAGTTTCCGATGCTTGAATCATATCGGGTGCTATGGATGCTGATTCGCCTGAGGGACTCAGGTTTTGGAGGTGATCTGCGATTTGCTGAAGGGTCCTCAGTTCCCCCATTTCGGAATTACTGATTTGAGGCAGGTCAGGAAATTTTTCCTGAAAAGCCCACATGATTTCGACTCTTTTGATGGAATCAATTCCAAGATCAGCTTCCAGATCCATGCTCATTTCCAGCATTTCTGGAGGATAACCGGTTTTTTCACCGATAATTGCCAATAGGGTTTCGGCAATTCCTGATGAAGGACTCGCACTTCCGTTACCATTTCCTGCAGATGAAGAAGAATCCGCGGGTGTAATTTCCTGTTGTTGGAGAGGAGCTTTATCGTGACCGTTACCGCCTCCTTCCAGGAGTTGTCCCAGGAATTCAACGATCTGCTGCAGCGTCCTCAGCTCTGCCATATCTCCACCACCGATCTGTGGCAGTTCGGGAAACTGCTCCTGCAAAGCCCACATGATTTCCACTCTTTTGATGGAATCGATTCCGAGATCCGCTTCCATATCCATCGAGAGTTCAAGCATCTCTGCGGGATACCCTGTTTTTTCCGCAATCACGTTCAACAAAGCTTGAGCCGGTCCGGAAGAATCAAAGGAGTTTTGAGGAGAACCTGCTATTTCAGTAAAATCCTTGGTTTGAGGCTGGCCTTGAGTTGTTGAAGGATCAACCTGAGGAGTCAGGGTTTGAAGGTGACTGAGGATTTGACCGAGGCTTCTTAATTCGGCAAGGTCTTCCCCTCGTATTTCGGGGAATCCCGGAAGTTGGTCTTGGAGCGATCCAAGAATCTCCACTCTTTTAATGGAATCAATCCCGAGGTCGGCTTCCATATCCATTGATTGATCCAGCATCTCCACCGGGTAGCCCGTTTTGTCACTGACAATGCGGAACATCGTCTGTTCCAGATTGATTCCGGCTGATGATGACGCCTGATTCGAGCTTGGAGGAGTGGTTTTTTCAACCGTGGTGTGACTTTGAGACACTCCTGCAATCGATTGAAGGTGTTCCACAATCTGACCCAGGGTTCGCAGTTCTGCGAGATCTTCAGCCTTCAGTTCGGGGAGATCAGGAAGTTGATCCTGAAGCGATCCCAATATTTCAACCCGTTTAATGGAATCGATTCCAAGATCGGCTTCCATGTCCATCGACATTTCCAGCATTTCAGTAGGATAGCCTGTTTTTTCACTGACAATGTTGAGAACTCTTGTGACCAAATCAGAGGAGTTAATGTTTTTATTGTCTGGTTCAGCAACTATTTCTGGAACATTTTGGATTTCCAGAGACTGAGGAGTCGGGTTGACCGTCTTAGTCTCTGGTGTTGAAAATGTTGGTGATGGCGGTTGGACTGTTGCCTGGATCTTCGGTGGAGCCGGAGCAGGTCTTTGTTTCTGTACAACTCTGGTTTGATTAACCGATGAACTCCCCGAGTGCATTTGTGAAGTCTGCTGAATCAGGTATTGTTCATGAATTCGTAGGGTTTGACCTTGATGTTCATGGAACATTTCCAGGTGCCGATTGACACTATCCGGAAGAGTTTGTCCTTGCGAGGCCATGTTCAATTGCTGCTGCATCAGTTGCAGCACCGTCCGGGAATATTCAGACTGCTGTTCCAGGTATTGCCGGTGAACCTCCAGGGTGTCGCTTTGCTGTTGAAAATAGTTTTCCAGATTCTGATCCACCGAAATACCGGAATCATTGTGAACTCCGGGAGGATCAGATTTTACTTTAGAATTCATTGTAATTGGTGCCTTTGGTAGTTCTGTTCTGCTGTCGGATTCCACCAACGATGCAGGTTTGGCTTTAGATTCTGTTGTTCCATCAACGGCTGGAGTTGAAATTTTGGCTGTCTCAGAGTCCTGGTTGAAGATAGGACCTTCTTCCAATGCCTTTTCGAATTCGAGTTTTGTTTCTTTGCTGACGTAATTTGCTCCGTTCAAAGAGATACTGAGAGGAGACTTTTTCACTTCAGCACTGGTTCTAGTCCGTCTCCAACGATCAAATTTCTGCAGAGGCAATCCTGCAACACAGAGTTTCAGGATGGCTTCTCGAAAGAGCAGGTCGCTGTTTTTCTTGGGACTGTCATTCAGGGCTACAGCCAGATAATCTTTTCCTGAAAGAATGTTGTCAGTGAGTTTGGTGAGAACGTTCTTAGGGCCGAACTCAATAAAAATTCTTCCGCCGTCCTGATGAATTTGTTCAATTTCTTCACGGAAACGAACCGACTGAAGAATGTGTTCTTCAAGTTGGGTTTTGATTGATTCCGGTTTTTTCGGGTAAGCTTTTGCAGTTGAATTTGAATAAACCGGAACAGCGGGTTTTTTAAATTCAACCGATTGGATTGCCTGGGCAAAGGGTTTCTGCGCATGACCGACCAACGGAGTATGAAAAGCTGCTGAAACCGGAAGGGGGACAACCGTAAATTTCTTCGCTTTCAGTTCTCCACGAACCTTTTCGATGTCTGCTTTGGGACCGGCCAGGACGACCTGTTTTTTGGAATTCAGGTTGGCCATTTTGACTTCTGGAAATTCCGTCAGTTCCTTCTCAAGTTGATCCACTTTTCCCATTACAGCCAGCATCGAACCTGCATCAAAATCAGGATCATCCGGTGCCGCCATCGCCTTGCCACGAGCATGAGCAAGTAAATAGTAATCCTTGTCCTCTAAAACTCCTGCGGCCCAGAGTGCGGTCAGTTCGCCAAAACTGTGCCCTGCAGTGAAATCTGCCTCAAGCCCGCAATCTTTCAAAATCTTATAAAGTCCTGCACCAAATGCCCCGATGGAAGGCTGGGCATGTTGGGTCAGTTGCAGTTCGGTGTCCTGCTTTTCTTTTTGTTCATCGTCAAAAACCGGATTTGGAAAAACAACTCCGGAAAGTGGCTTACTTCCTTCTTGGATAAAACATTGATCCACCGATTGAAGGCTTTCGAGCATCGGAGGAAAATTCAGGTAGAGTTCCTTGCCCATGTTCCGGTATTGAGAACCCTGCCCGGAAAAAAGCGCAACCACCTTGCCCTGATGGGGAAATCCTTTTGAGGCGAACATGATCCCGTTTTTGTTCCATGATTCGGAATCCTTTTTTTCCTCAAAAAGTTTAAGTGCCTGGTCTAATTTTTCAGTGAATTCCGATACAGAAGTACATAAAAACCCAAGCCGAGCATTATCTTCGGGAATCGGGTTTTCTAGACTTTGACTTATCAGTTCCAGAAAGTGTTGATTGCCTGATTCACTTTCGACCTTTTCCAACGCTTCTTTGCATTGTTCCTTCAGTTTTTCCGGATTCTCTGCATTGAAGAGAATCAGTTCCGGGGTTTCCAGAAGCCGTTCCTGAGAGGCATTCAACGAATCATGCTCTTCAAGTACAAAGTGAAAGTTGGTGCCACCGAAGCCGAAGGAACTGACTCCGGCCCTTCTCGGAACCTCCGGAGAAGCCCAGGGTCGGGATTCGGTGTTGAGGTAAAAAGGAGTATCCTCGATCCCCAGTTTGGGATTTGGGGTTTCAATATTGATTGTTGGAGGAAGAGTCTTGTGATGCAGGGCGAGTGAGGTTTTGATCAAACCTGCAATACCTGCTGCAGCTTTGGTGTGGCCAATTTGGGATTTAACGGAACCCAGGGCAATATGCTGCTTTTTGTCGTTGTTTTCAGAAAAAACCTCTTTCAGTCCCTCAAACTCAGCCAGGTCTCCAGCAGTGGTCCCGGTTCCATGAGCTTCGATCAGGCCTACACTCTCAGGCTCAAAACCAGCATCCTGATAGGCTCTTCGCAGGGCTTTGGCCTGACCTGATGAACGCGGGGCGTAGATGCTTTTGAAACGTCCATCGCTGGAAGTCCCAATTCCCCGGATCACCGAGTAGATCCTGTCTCCGTCTCTTTCAGCGTCCTCCAGGCGTTTCAGGATGACCATCCCGAGACCTTCTCCGATCATGATTCCTTTGGAGTCGGCATCGAAGGGTTTCACTTTCACATCCGCAGTAAATGCCGGTGTTTTACTGAAACACATGTACATGAAGGGGGAATTGTCGGAATCCACTCCTCCGGTGATCATCATGTCGGCACGGTGTTCATTCAGATCGCTGATCGCCATTTTCATTGCGCTCAGTGAGCTGGCACAGGCTGCGTCCACGGTGCAGTTGGTGCCTCCAAGATTCAAACGGTTGGCGATTCGGCCTGCGATGACATTGCCCAGAAGCCCTGGGAAAGAATTTTCTTCCCAGCGCACGTAGGCTTTTTTCATGCGTTCAATGAGTCGTTCCGTATCTTTTTCTGAAAACCCGCTGCGTTGAAGTACCCTTTCCCAAATCGGATATTGAAGACGGGCGGTGAGGGAGCCCATCAGTTTCATGCCTGCGGTGACTCCCAGAATCACTCCGGTTCGATCCAGTAAATCCTCTTTTGCTTCTCCATATCCTGAGTCCTCGAGCGCGTTTTTTGCTGTCAATAAGCCCAGGAGTTGCGAGGAGTCGGTCACTTCCAGGATATTCGGCGGGATTCCAAAATCCATGGGATTGAAATCCACGTCAGGGATGAACCCTCCGCGTTTGGAGTAGCTTTTATCAGGAACGTTTTGGTCTTCATCAAAATAATCTTCAATCTTCCAACGTGATTCCGGAATCTCAATAATGCTGTCAATTTGCTCGACGATGTTGGTCCAATATTGACCAAGGTGTTCGGCCTGCGGAAAAAGAGCAGACATTCCGATAATGGCAATGGGATTATCACCGAGACGTGGGGAATTCGATTGAGAGGCTTTACTCATGAAGGGATCTGAGAGAATTTTCTGGAAGCTTAACGAGTTAAATTTAGAAAGCTTCTTTTTGGAGAAAGGCGTTTTTCAAACTTTGTGCCTTAATTTTTCTCTTTTCAGTCGATAATAAAATGAAAAAAGTTACTCGAAAAATCGAATAAGTGTAGGTTCTTCTTGAGGTTCAATGTTGACTGACTCAAAAAACAAACCACTTATTATCTTGGAAACAGATAAGGATATCAAGTTTTCATCTAATTCATGAGGGCATTCCTTTAAAATGACAGAACCATTTGATTGGAAATGGTTTTGAAAGGGAATCACCAAATTCCTCAAAAAGTCTGATGCAGGTCAACCCCAAACAGCCATCGATTCCTCAGAAACCCGCTCCGGACCTTTCTCAAAAAGGTTCTGCCCAGAATGAGGTTGCTCAAACGCGAGTTCAGTTAGGTAAGAAAAAAATGCCTCCTGACCCCGCCATGAACAACATCATGCAGGCAGACAGCCATGATGTTACGATGACTTTGAGAAGAACCTATGGGATGGTGATTTCAAGTTATGAGAATGTCGCACGCAAAGACCAACTTACCTCTGATGCCGCGGAACAACTGGGGCGGACGGTCAGCAGCCGAATTAAGGAATTGAACCGGGAATCCCAACGTAAAATCGAGGATCTGCCCGAATACAAAAACCTGAATCTTAAAGACATCCGGGAACTCGGGGAAGAATTATCCGACCGAATTACAGAAAAGGACGAATACCTCCAGGCATTTGCACTTCTAAAACACCCGGTCTTTGCCGATTTGATGGAATCCACAGAAACGGTTCATCGCTCCTTTTCGGAAATGATGGAAGCCAACGGCGAGGAACACCTGATGTTCGGAGTTTTTGAAATGATCAAAAATATGGGCGGATTGGCAAGATCCCAGGAATCGACCCAGGTTGCGCAGGGCAACAACAAGCTCAACATCAGAGTTTAACTCTGTTTCTAAGTCCCCACCTCCTTATTCTTTGTTTTCTCCGGTTCTCACTGGTCAATTCCTCCATTTTCTAAATTTTCCTGAACGATAAGTCAGAGATCAGCACAAACTGTTCGAGAATCTCAGGTGTGATTTCCAACACACGATTGATTCCGCAAGCTGAATTCCTTCCTGTAAGGTTGATTGCGCTCTTCTAAAAATATCCCCAACCGAAATGTCCTAGACCAACGAAAATAGTTCTCCATAGTATCCTGAAAAG
>LNZD02000023.1 GCA_001469005.2 SAR324 cluster bacterium lautmerah10 | reverse complement strand
CCCTTGTGTGGTGTTGAGGACAGATTTCCGAAGTGGAGGTGATGAAGAAATTGGGGGTAATCCCTGGAACCTGATGTGTTCCGGTTATCCGAGGACCGAGGTGATGACCTTAAACGGAATGGCCTGGTACCAGGAAGCCTACCTTGGAAGTAACACCACGAAGACGGCTCTTGACCGGCTTTACAAAAAACTTGCTGGGGAAGTGATCACCCGGATGGACAAGGTTTTGAAGACGCCTTCACTGCTACCTGATGATCCCGGTAAAACCCGTGAAATCTTTCGTTGGGCTCTGAATTATGCAGGTGGAGGGGTAGAAAACCTGATTTCGGATACAGAACTGGATGAACTGATCTCCAGCAAGAAAAACAAGAACTCCTGATCAGCCCTCCGCTGCCTCTTGGGTTTCAGTTTCCGTTGTGGATTCAGGACTCTCTTCCTTTTCTGGAACCTCGCTTTGCTGTTGGGTTTCCCTGCTTTTTTGACGTTCTTCCATAACCTTAAGCAGTTCCTGCATCCTGCCTTCCAGTTGCTGGATGTCCTGCTCGATGAGCAGGTTATTTCTTTCAGATTTAGAAACCTGCCCATCGAGTTGTCTCAATAAAAGCTCCTGGGTACCCAAACGGGTTTTGGAGTCTTCCAGTCTGTTTTTCAAGTCTCCGAAGGCGACCTGAACATCCTGGATGCTCCTTGAAATATTCAAGGCTTCATTGATTGCCTTCAGTTCTGCAGCAACCGCTTTCGAATCCTCTGCCTGAATTTTCTCCAACTCCGAAAGTTGGAGTGTCAGGGCGTCAAGACTGGCAGTGAGGGCATTCAGGGTTTCCTTGGCTGCTTCCAGTTGAGTTTGCAATGCCTCGATTCCGTTGTTCAATTCTTGTTGGAGACCGGTTTTTACTGACTCATCCCCGCTCATGATCTCATTTCGAAGGATTTCCAGTTGCTGCGTCTGTTTCTCGTCAAGGCTGGAAACCCTCTCTCCCAGTTGCGACTGTTGCTCAGTGAGAGTTTCCCTGAGCTGATTTAAATCTTGTTGGGATTTACTGTTCAAATCGTTCAGCGCGGATTCATTTTTCTGCTGACTTTCTTCCTGACTTTGCTGCAGTTCCTGTTTCAGGGCTTCCTGATTTTTTTTCAGTTCTGCCCCCAGTTCCTCCAAATCGCCGCTCGTGGCACAACCCCCCACAATTCCTGCAAGGAGTGCACATGAAGCCATTATTTTTTTCATTTTTCCTCTTTCAGGTTCGATCCATGGTTTCCCTTTTTGTATTAAATCCATAGTTATGGCTAAAGAACAAGGTTTGAACAAGAAAGGATCTTTTTGAAGTAAAGGTTGAGAGGAGAGAAAGCCCATGTTTGAGGACTCAAACAGGGGGGAAATAAATGTTCCTTTTTTTAAAATTCAGGGGCAGGTGGACGGCACGGGTGCAGGCGGTTGGCTTCCTCGTTGAGGTCCTGCATGATCTGGACGTAATCAGCACCGTTGAGGATCTCTGCCAGAGCATCCTTCATCAGTCCCCTTACTTCTTCATACGAAGCAGAAGGAGGCGTTTCGGATCCTGCAGTTTTCATCAGTTCCCGGATGATATCGAATTGCGGATTTTTTTTCCGGTAGTCATCCAGCAGGTTCATGGTGGAAAGCCGCACCGGGACATAATTGGTCAAACGGACAAATTGAGCCTGGTTGACAGGCTTCAGGAATTCCCTCAGCCAAAGCCAGACGGCAACCTGCTTCCGTTTGTCTGATTTTTTGGTGACGGCAAATGAAGGGCCATAAAGATTTCCTCTCGGCTCCGAGGTGGTGTGAGGTACCGCATAAATGGACCAATTAAAATTAGCACCCTTGGAGACGGCTTTGCCGTAATAGGGAAGTCCGGATGAGGACCCGGTGGTGAAAAGTGCGACTCCGTTTCCGAAATCCGTTTGCTCTCCGTATTTTTCTGTAGCGGAACGCAGACAGCCTTCTTCCGACATTTCAGAAATCAGCTTGGCTGCAGACAAAGCCTGGGCGTTATCGAAAACATAAGCCCCTTTTGATTTGTCAAGAGTCTCTCCTCCATGCGCGAGGATTACCGAACCAAGGCGCGAAGCATCCGTTCCGATTTCCCAGCCGACCGATTTTGCGGAAGGATCCTTGGAACCGGAAAAAGGCTGTTTCGAAGCCTTACAGGCTGCGGCTCTGAAGTCTTTTGGGTTTTTTGGAATATCGTCATAACCCAGTTCTTTCAACCAGTCCAGATTGGCATACAGGATCTCCATGGAACGTCTTGGAGGAAATCCCAAACGGGCATTGCCGAAATCGGATGAAATATCCTGGGCCAAAAAACTGTCCGGAATGTCCGCCATGGTTTCGGGATGCATCGCCCATTTCTTGGATTTCACCAGATCGTTCATGTCGATCAGGCTTTCCGCTCCAGGCATGTTGAACAACGCCAGCTGGTTTTGGTATCCGACGACCATATCCGGAAGTTCCTCGGTTCCGATCAGGTTGACGAATTTGGTGAAGATCTGCCCGTAATGTCCTGCGGAAACAGCAGTGATTTTGATGCCGAAAGGATTATTGTTGTTGAATTCCTTGGTCAGCATGTCCATGAACGCAATCTGGTTGTCTCTGCTGACACGATACCAAACCGTCGCTTCTGCTCCGGTAGGGTCTACATTTTCATAAGATTCCGCATGGACATGACCAACCATGCTGATCAAAACAATGAACAGGATTGATAGGATTCTCATTTTTGACCTTTCATGAAAAGTGATTGAATAACAATTCCTGAGTGCAGGAATCACTTTTATTACTATCTGTGAGAAATGTTAGAAATACAATAATTTTCTAAACAAATCGGGTGAAGATTCTTGATCCTGATTCAGGACTTGATCCCGATCCTTGCAGCAGAACTGATGAAAAGCCTCAGAGAGCCCATGTAAAGGGCTAAGACTGGGAGCACCGTGATCGTGGCAGCAGCCATCAAAAGATGGAGTTCCACCCCCTGGGCACGGGTGAATGCATCAATCCCTACCGGAAGCGTGAAATGTCCGGTTTGATCGATTTGGGTTAAACGGGGCCACATGAAGGAATTCCATGACCAAATGAAGGAAAGAAGGCTGATGATGGCAAAGGCCGGGAGATTGAGGGGCACCACCACCCGGGTGAAATACTGGAAATGACTGGCGCCATCGATCCTTGCCGCCTGCCAGAGTTCGCCCGGCATCTGCATGAAAAACTGGCGGAAAAGAAAGATCGAATAAGCATTTCCCAAAAATGGCACGATCATCACGGTAAAGGTGTTGAGCCAGTTTCGGTCTGCAAATTCTTCAACTATGAATTCCCTGGCATCTTCGGATTGGAAGGAAGTGACCAGCAAAATTCCTCCCACCAACATACCGATTGCGATGCTCGTTAATCCTGGATTCAGGTTCTGCTGGAGCCAGTTGTTCATGAGGCAAATCACGACATACACAAGAATCAAGAGGCTTGAAGCTAGGATCATGATGGAAAACGCGTTGAGAAAACCCATCGGGATGATCCTGCCGAGGATGATCTGGTAAAGCGGAGAAATCAAAACTGATTCAGGAACCATCAGGGTGATCAGAACCAGGATGAAGACGAACTGGTGTCCCTTAAAGCGAATTACCGCGAAGGCGTAACCCGCCAGTGAACAGATGACCAGTTGCCCGATCAGAGTTGAAAGCGTGACCAGGACGGAATTGAAGAAATAATTGGAAAACCTGGCCTGTTCCCACGCCTTTGCATAATTTTCAAACCTTAGCTCCGAAGGCAGTAAAATCTTGATGTTGGTTGCTTCTCCCAGGGTCATGAAGGAGACCAGGAGCATGTAGATAAAAGGAGCCAGAGACAAAACCGCGACAATGATCAGGATGATATAGCGGTTAAAAGCCATTTCCTGGTTCCGGTAATTCAGGAACATGCTTCAATCTCCAAAATGTTGATGCCGACTGAACAAGGAAAACTGCGCGACGGTCAGCAAAATGATCAGTACAAAAAGAATCACTGCAAGAGCGGATGAATAACCGAATTTACCCAGGCTGATCTGACGCCAGATTTCAATGGACCCGACATGAAGCGATTTATTGACCGTTGAACTGAGCATGAAATAGATGTGGGTAAAAGCCTGGAAGGTCCCGATCAATCCGGTGATCACCAGGAAAAATATGACTGGAGAGAGCAAAGGCATGGTGATGTGACGGAAACTCTGCCAGGCAGTGGCTCCCTCCATTTCCGCTGCTTCATAAAGGTCGCCCGGAATCGCAGTCAGTCCCGCAAGCAGAATCACCGCATTGTAGCCTGTGTAAGACCAGACTCCGAAGAGAATGGCGGTGACCATGCCCAGGGAGGGGCCGGCGAAGAGCCCGCTCCACTCCACCCCGAAGAGGTATTCTGTGATCGGGGTGTTGTCCGCAATCCAGCGAAGCGGTTCAACTCCGAGCATCGCCAGAAACTGGTTGCTGAGGGATGATTCACGTGCTCCAAAAATCAGGGAAAAAACCGTGGCCATGGCCACCACCGGGGTGACATAAGGAAGAAATACCAAAAACCGGAAAAATGCGAATCCCCTGAGTTTGCGATACAAGGCAAAGGCGATCATCAACCCCAATGAAATCTGAAGGGTCACGGTTCCGGTCGAGAAGAAGACGGTATGAACCAGGGAATTGAGAAAATCGTCGTCTCCAGACGCCATCATTTTTTCCCAGTTGACGGAAATGACCTGACTGGAGGCATACAAAAGTATCACTCCCGGGAAAATCCCCCTGAGCCAAGCAACTTTTTTTCGGAAAAATCCATACAGATGAAGACCGAAAGCCAACACGGTCATCAAAGCAGATCCCAAAAGGGCATTGGCATGACCTGAAAGCAAAGCCAACTGTTCAGAAGGATCACCCCGACGGTCAAGGAACATATCCCGCTTCATCTTCAATGCCCATGCTTCCCCTTCCTGAAAAGCGGTCACATAATGATTCAACTCAAATACTCTCCATGAAAGCAACACCACCATCGTTGCCCCAACGGCATAGCACAGGGTCAGGCTGTGCTTTGCAGGGGTTTGTTTCCAGTTCCGTGTTAGCAGCCAGATCCCGACGATTAACATTGCCAGGGCTGTCAGAGTCAGCATCGCGCTGGTCAAATCCCCGATTGCTTTTTCATAGTGAGACAATCCCATGAATCGACCCTGAACCGGTTTCCAGCGATGGAGAGACATGTAGAAGGCTAGGCAGATGGGGAGAATGCCAAAACACAACAGCAAACCCACGCCGGGTAAGAGAAAGATTCCTCCTTTGAGATTTTCTTTTTGAATTTTTATGGAATTTGAAAACACTGGAATCAGGTTTTTCTCGATAGGATTGGTTTCAAATCAGGATGATGGATCACGGTTGGAAAAATATTATCCTTTTGTCATGAAGGAGTTCATAAAAATCTCTCAACTCATGCATCGAATCAACCATGCCCAGGATTGCTTGTAGCTCTTCTTGGCTTCAGCTATTTTAACGCTGGTCTGCATAATTTCAATTGAACAGATGGATAACACTTGAACGCAATAGATTCTGAGAAGCCAGGAATTCCTGCTGTGGTGACCGTTGGAGACGAACTGGTGTTGGGGGAACGGGGGAATGAAAACTCACGCTGGATGTCTGAGTGGCTGAAACTGAATCTCCGTCCTGCAGGGGTTCAACTGTCTCTTCCGGATGACGTGGAAACGATTGCCCAATGGTTGAAACAGTTGTTGCAAGAAAACCATTTTCCAGTTTTAGTCGCAGGGGGGATCGGAGGAACCCATGACGATTGCACCCGGGCAGGAATCGCCCAGGCACTTGGAGTTCCGTTGACAAGACATCCAGAGTGCTGGGAGATTTTAGTTGCTCGCTATGAAGGAAGAGAAATGAACGAAAGCCGAAGCAATATGGCAATGCTTCCGGAGGGTTGCTCGCTGATAGAAAATCCTCATGGTGCTCCTGGATTTGAAATGGGTGGAATTTTCGCCTTTCCCGGATTTCCCAATATGCTGCAGGCCATGCTTCCCAGTCTCAGTCATCGATTTGGACCTCAAACAAGGGAATTACAAATGTCGGAGCATCAGGTGAGGCTGAAAACAAGGGAAGGTGACATTTCTGATGCAGTAAGGCAATTCAGTGAACTGCATCCTGATTGCAAGCTGGGGATTTACGCCCACTCCGGAAAGTCTTGGGGCGAAGTCTCACTGCGTTTCCGTTACCCGGGTTCAAGGGATGAGCTTAAATTGGAATTTTGCCAATTTGTTGAAAATTTGGGAAAGCCTGAGATTTCCGAACCCTAATCCATTTCAGGTGCTTGGGGGCTGTTCTTCAAGCTGGTTGAAAACCAGCACTATCATTTCACTCGAATTTTTCCTTCCGACAGATGCCAGTTGAGTCTGAGCCTTCCAAAGTCCGAATCCTCCCTGAATCGCTGATCAACAAGATAGCCGCCGGAGAAGTGGTGGAACGCCCGGCATCGGTGGTCAAAGAACTGGTTGAAAATTCCCTGGATGCGGGAGCAGACCAAATCCTGGTTACCCTGAAAAACGGAGGCAAGGATTTGATCAGTGTGCTGGACAACGGATCCGGGATGAATGAGACCGACGCACTGCACGCACTTGAACGCCACGCCACCAGCAAAATTTCAGCAGAAGAGGATCTTTTCCGAATCCACACCCTGGGATTCCGTGGTGAAGCACTGGCTGCGATTTCAAGTGTTTCACGATTGGAACTCACCACCTGTAGTAACGAATCCAAGGGAGCCGTGCAGTTTCGACTGAATGGAGGAGTCCTGGAGCATCAGGGGAAAACCGGATTTCCAAGAGGAACCAAAATTTCTGTGGAGCAGCTTTTTTTTAATACCCCTGCCCGTTTGAAATTTATGAAAAGTACTGCCACCGAACTTCAGCATACTCAGCAGTTGCTTCAAAGGTTGGCTTTGGCGGCACCGTCGATTCAGTTTCGTTTAACCCACAACCAGCAGATGCTGCTCAATCTTTCCCAAGCCCCGGATCTTGAGGGACGGATTCAACAATTGTTTGGAGAAGAAGTTCGAGACGGGCTGATGCCGGTTCAGCATCAGGCCAACCAGCTTTCATTCGAAGGCTGGATTTCCCTGCCCTCCAAGACAAAAACCAGCAGGAGACTTCAGTACCTGTTCGTCAATGGACGGCATGTCAAATGCCCTGCGCTGAATCACGGGATTTATGACGGATACAAAGGTTTACTGGCCAAGGGGAAACATCCTGCATACTTTTTAAAAGTTGATGTGGCTCCCGAGGATGTAGATGTGAACGTTCATCCCGCAAAAACGGAAATTCGTTTTCGCAACAGCCAACTGATTCATACCATCCTTGCAGATCAACTTTCCCGGCAGATTCATGAGACAACGGAAAAACGATTTTTCGGAAGGGAAGTGGGCGGTGGCTCGTTCCCGCAACGTTCGGATCAGGTAGAATTTAACCTTCCTGACTCACTTCCGTTGGAGGAATCATTTCCAAAACCGCTTAGAAAGAAAAATCCATCTTTGGATGTTCGGCAAAGGGATCTTACTGGTTTTGCTGAGATTCCAATTGCTCCATCAGGAGCATCTTCCCGGAAGAAAGTTGCTTCTCCGAAAATCGTAGAGTCAAATCCAAACGAAGCCCCCATTCCTACAGAACAGGTCAAATCTGAAATTGCAAAAACAGAATCGAATCAGGACCTGGATTTTCCGGAAGAACTTAATCTCTTCCCGAATCTGGCTGAAAAACCGGAACAATTTAAGATCATCGGCATGCTTCACCAAAGTCAAATCCTGATGGAACATGAAGACGGTCTGGCTGTGGGAGACGTTCACACCATTCATAAAGTACTGATCGAAGTCTTGTTGTCCAAAACCGTCGAAGAAAATTCAGTCCGGATCTTCGAAAACGAAGTGCCACTGCTGTTGGAGTTGAAAGCCCAGGATGCTTTGATTCTCGAATTGCATCAAAAACTTCTCAGACAATGCGGGTTCCAAATCGATTCTTTCGGAGGGACCACTTTTTCCATCAGCAGCTTGCCCTTTCCTCTTGCTCCGGAAAAGTGTGCAGGGGTCTTCAAAGATTTCGTCAGCAGGGTATCTGCTTTTGGAAAACGGGCTCATGAATCCGAAATCAGGAAAGATCTCATACAATGCATTGCCGGACATGCTGCTTTGGATCGTCAATCATCTTTGAATTACAAAGCCATGAATCTGCTCATCGCTCAGATGGAGCAACTGGACCTTCCTCCTCTCAATTCTTCAGGAGAACGACTATGGTTCCTGATTCCCAAAGATGAACTGATCAAACGCCTCAAAGCTTGATCCTATTCCTCATCAAGATTTCCAGGAACGCTCCATACAAGTATAGATCTTGATCGTTTCTCGGATTTTGATTTTAATAATTGGACGATTCTTCGTGGTAATGAGCTTAGAAGGATCGTTTTGAGTGAAACGAGGAGGCTAAATACTTCATAGAATTTGATAGATAAAACAATGACTGAATTGGAATCTCCTCTCAATGTACTCATCCTCGGTTCGGGCCCGGCAGGGCTCACTGCGGCAATTTATGCTGCCAGAGCCAACCTGAATCCGGTCCTGGTATATGGACGGGAAAAAGGGGGCCAACTGATGATTACTTCTGACGTCGAAAACTATCCCGGGTTTCCCAAAGGAATTAAAGGCCCGGAAATGATGGATTTGCTGACGGAACAGGCGGCTCGTTTTGAAACACGATTTTTTCAGGGAGATGTCGTTGAGGCGGATCTGACTACTAGGCCGTTTTCACTCAAACTGGAAAATGGAGAAGCGCTCAAAACCAATTCATTGATCATTGCCACGGGTGCTTCTGCTCGATGGCTTGGTTTGGATTCGGAAAAAAAATACAATGGTCGTGGTGTATCGGCCTGTGCCACCTGCGATGGTTTTTTCTTCAGAAATCAAAATGTCGCTGTAGTTGGTGGAGGTGATACGGCCATGGAAGAAGCGCTTTACCTGGCCAATCTTTGTGAAAAGGTGACTGTCATTCATCGAAGAGATGAATTGCGGGCCAGTAAGATCATGCAGGATCGTGCTCTGAATCACCCAAAAATTTCATTTCTGTGGAATTCAGCTGTTGAAGAAGTGTTAGGAGATGAACAGGGGATGAATGGTTTATCAATTAAAAATCTTAAAAATGGAGAATTAACAAAACACCCTTTTGATGGAATGTTTGTCGCAATAGGCCACACGCCCAACACCCAACTTTTTGAGGGGCAACTGGAGATGGATGAAAACGGTTATCTCAAAGTTCAATCCGGTTCCACCTATACCTCACGCGAAGGGATTTTTGCCTGTGGTGATGTACAAGACCATATTTACCGTCAGGCTGTGACAGCCGCCGGAACAGGCTGCATGGCAGCCATCGACGCCGAACGCTGGCTGGCGGAACAATCAATATAAATACAAAACCATGCGGATGATCTCCTTCATGCCTAAATTTTTGACCGTTGCAGTCTTCAGGTCATCCGCCTTATTGAAGAAGAACAATGCAAAAGAAAATATTATTTTCCCTCGTCGTGCTCGAGGGCGCGGGCATCCTTGGCCTGCTTTACCTGATTTGGAATCATTCCCAAAATACCGAACAAGTTCTGCTTTCCGAGACCCTGATCAGCATCAGCGCTTTTGCCGCTCTGGCCTGCATCGTAGTGGGGTGGGTTCAGATCAAATCTCCTGCATCTATGGTGGACATTGAAGCAGGCCGTCAACAGGGACTTGTTAAGTGGTTTAATCCCACCAAAGGATTTGGTTTCATAGAACAGGACAACGGACAGGATTTGTTCGTTCATCAATCTGAAATTAAACTTTCCGGATTCCGCTACCTGAATAAAGATGACCGCGTCGAATATGATATCGGTTTAGGGAAAAAAGGTCCTGTCGCACAAAATGTCGTGCGCATCAAAGAAGCAGAAAACGAGTGGGAGCAGGTTCCGGAAGAAGAGCCGATTTCCAGGGCTTCCTGATTCTTTCCTGAAAAAATTAAACACTTAAACCAATGAGTAAAGAAAAAGTAGTCCTGGCCTATTCCGGGGGGCTTGATACTTCTGTGATTGTTCACTGGCTGGCCTCCCAGGGGTATGACGTGATTGCCCTCTGCCTGGACCTCGGACAAAAAGTCGAAAACCTCGATGAAATCCGGCAAAAGGGTCTCAAGGCCGGGGCCGTGGATGTGTTGATCGAAGATGTGCGGAAAGAATTCGTTGAGGATTATGTTTTTCGGGCGATTGAGTGGAACGCGGTTTACGAGGGCACCTATCTGCTTGGAACCTCTCTGGCCCGTCCTTTGATTTCAAAAAAACAAATCGAAGCTGCGGAACGGTTTGGTGCTTCCACAGTGAGTCATGGTGCAACAGGAAAAGGTAATGACCAGGTTCGTTTTGAGTTGGGATATTATGCCCTGAATCCGGACATCAAGATCATTGCTCCCTGGAAGGTCCCGGAATTCTATCAACGCTATCCAGGACGTGCTCAATTGATTGAATATGCTCAGCAAAACGGAATCCCGGTAAAAGCCACTGCGGAACAGCCCTGGAGCACTGATGAAAACCTGATGCATATCAGTTTCGAGTCAGGAATGCTCGAAGATCCCTGGCAGGAACCGAAAGGTGAGATGTTCGAGCTTTCAGAGTCTCCAAAAAATGCTCCAGACCAGGAACAGATATTGACCATCGACTTTGAGGAGGGACTTCCGGTAAGACTTGATGGACAGGAGTTCGAAACCGTAGACCTATTGACGGAGTTAAACGAAATCGGAGGCCGCCATGGGATCGGCAGAGTAGATCTGGTCGAGTCCCGATTTGTCGGGATGAAATCAAGGGGGGTTTATGAGACTCCGGGGGGAACCATCCTCAATATTGCTCATCGTGCGATGGAATCCCTGACCCTGGATCGTGGGGTGATTCATCTGAAGGACAGCCTAATGCCGCGTTTTTCCCAACTCGTTTACAACGGTTTCTGGTTTTCACCGGAAATGGAAATCCTGCTTGAGATGGGACGCAGCACTCAGAAAAGGGTCAGCGGAACCGTTCGCTTGAAGCTCTACCGTGGAAACTGTATGGTCACAGGAAGGAAATCGGATAATAGCCTCTATGATGAGGATATTGCCACGATGGAAGCAGATGAAGGCAACTATGATCCCCGGGATTCCAACGGATTCATCCGCCTCAATGCCTTGCCTCTTCGGATCCACAGGCGTCTTACCTCAAAAGCCTGAAACGAGGAAGTTCTGCCCGGAATCGTCAGGATCTGAATAAACAGGTTCCGGGAAAAACCATTATCATAGGGAGGACTTTTGAAATCCATAAAACTCTTCCCGGTGCTGACTCTAGTTTTTTTTCTCAGCACCTCATGGCTGCTTTACGAGAGAAATCTCGCTCCCCCCACTCCCGATAAGACCGAAATCACAGCTACGCTCAGTTCTCCTGAGGTGGAGCCCGCAGAGTCTTCTTCAACTCCGGCTTTAGCCGAAGAGGAACAGGCGGAATTGCAGCGTCTTCGTGATCTGGAAAATGAGCACAAGGAACTGAAACTGCTGAACGAAAGGCTTTCTGCTGAGTTGAAAATCGCTTCCAAATCGAAAGAATCCCTGGAACGGATGGAAGCCGGACGGGCCATGCTCCGAGATTTTGAGAAACGTTTTTTGAATTCCCAGATGTTTCGTGAGGAGGGAGGGTTCCTAAGTTTTCTAAGAAATAAAAGTGAGGCATACCTCAACCGCGGAGAATTGAAGCTGAAGTCCCGAACGATGAAAGACGAGGAGTGGCGTCAGTTGCATCAAGAATTGACTCAATGGCTGCTTGAACAAAATGATGAAAACATTGAAGGCGCGGCCCAGTTCATGGGGTTCTTTTTTGCAGAAACACTTTATGAAATTCCCCTGACCTTGCTTGCTTCCAGGCTCGTTCCTGAATTGGAAGGGATTGATTTTGAAACTCCTGTCATGATTGGGAAAACTCTGACAACTCCCCAAAGAGACACAAACGGAGAGATCATTGTTTCTGAACCAGCTCATTTGGATCAATACACCATGAGCCAGCAGTTCTATTACAGGCGAGGGCCGAAAATCGCCGGAAAGACCAGTATTTTCCTGAAAGCCTTCCTCAACTATTCGGATTTTTGAAACGGTATTTTGCAGATCTGAAATGGTTTCCTGAGGGCCAAGCTTACATTATGGATCCATCCGTTTTCACTTGTAATCAGTGACATTATGATATAATAATCTTTTATTACTATATGACTCATTTAATTCATTTGTCACAGGAGACATTATGATGAAATTCGGTTCGGCAGCACAGGCCACCTACGGAGTGACCCCTGCTGCTTCAGTCTCAGTCGGCGAGAGATTGGTCTTCATCAAGAAGGTTTATGGACTGTTGGCACTTTCGCTTGTTACTGCAGCCATCGGAGCCCATCTTGGTTCAGATCCCAATTTACTGCTGATCCCGGTCGCATCAAACATGATGCTGTTTTTCATCCTGCAAATCGGCCTTGTTTTCTTTGCTCAGTTCGCGGCGAAGAAACCGGGATTAAACATGGTGGCTCTTTTCAGTTTCACTACAGTCACAGGATTGGTGGTTGGGCCTTTGCTCTATCGGGTAGGTCCCAGCATCGCTTTTGAAGCCTTCGCTTTGACGGCACTGATATTTGGAGGACTGACAATGTATGTTGTTTTCTCCAAGCGTGATTTCAGTTTCATGCAGGGGTTTCTTTTCACCGGTTTGATGGTGGTAGTGATCGGATCGCTGCTTAACATGTTTTTTGGAAGTTCATTGGCTCAGTTCATGATTTCCGGGGCGGCAGTGCTTCTCTTCAGCGGATTCATCCTCTACGACACCTCAAACATTCTTCGGTATTACGGAACGGATGAGCATGTTTCTGCAACATTGGCTCTCTACCTTGATATCCTGAACCTTTTCATTGCACTGTTAAGCATCCTCGGGATTGCCCGAAGCGAGTAAATCCTTTACGGCTCAAAGACGCTACAGCGGGTTCCTGCTACTGATTCTGCTTGGAACCCCTGTGCTGTTGCTGCTGGCAGGCAGCATCTTCTTTTTTTCCCACCGAGACGCGCTTCTAGATTTTGAGAATAAAATCGGGAGTATTTCCAACAACACCCTTTTATACGATTATCGCGGAAGACCCTTCCGAAGCCTGAAAGGGCTGGAAAGCAGGGAAATTCTCTCTCTTTCTGATTTTAGCCGTGAACTCCAACTCAGTGTTTTAGCCGCTGAGGACTCCCGTTTTTTTCAGCACCGTGGTGTCGACCTGTTGAGAATTTTCGGGGCCATCTGGGCCAATCTTCAAAGTGGCAGTGTTCGGCAAGGTGCAAGCACCATCACCCAACAGTTGGTGAAGGTAACCTTGTTGGAGCCGGAGCAAACACTCCGCCGTAAAGTCAAAGAAATGGCGATTTCGATCTGGCTCGAACTTTACTTAGGCAAAGAAAAAATTCTCGAACATTACCTCAATTCCATCTACCTCGGACACGGTCATTATGGAATGGAAAGAGCCTCACAGGCGTATTTTCAAAAAAATGTGAATGACTTGACCCTGGCACAGGCAGCCTTTCTGGCGGCTTTGATCAAAAAACCCGAGCATTACCTCAGGATTTCTGAGCTGAAAACAGGAAGGAAGTATTTCAGCCTTGAAGAACTGAAGGACGTCAACCAGAGGCAACAGTCGATTTTAAGACGTATGCTTGAATTGGAATGGATTGATGACCAAACATTTCAACGGGCAAGCGATGAAAAACTCAATGTTCTTGTTCCCAATCCCGAAACCGGTTCAGGAAATTATTTCGTCCAGCACGTCATCAATTTACTTCGAACAGAGCATGGTCTGGGACAAGTCTATGGGGGGGGATGGCGGATTTGGACCACTTTTCATCCTGAGCTTCAACAACTTCTTGAAGAGGTGATTCAACAGAATTTTGCTGAGGATGCTCCTCCTGGACGGCAAGTCGCCGCAGTTGCCATGGATCCCAACAGTGGGGAAGTTCTGGCACTGAGTGGAGGACGAAACTTTAAAACCTCTTCTTTCAATAGGGCCACCCAAGCCCGGCGTCAACCCGGCTCGGCTTTAAAACCTCTGCTTTATGCAACGGCTTTGGATCAAAGTTTCCGGCCGAATTCCAGTTTTGAGGATTCTGTGCTGATTTACGACTGGGAAGATGAGGGGGTGGAACAAATTTATGCGCCAAAAAATTATGACGGACTTTACGGTGAAGAACGAGTTCTCCGAAATCATCTTGGGGGAACTTATCGCAGTGATCAGATGACTCTTGGCAAGGCCCTTGAGCTTTCCATTAATACCATCGCTGTTCAGTTACTGGATGCTATCGGTATCGGTTCCTTTGTTGAAAAATCGAGGGCCTTGGATCTTGAAATGAAAGAAGAGAGCGGATTGTGTTTAGCATTGGGATGTTCGGAAAGCAGTTTATTGAAACTGACCTCCGCTTATACGGTTTTCCTGAACCAGGGGCGATACCTGAGCCCTGTTTTTATCAAAAGGATCGAAGATTCTTCAGGTCGTCTGATTTATCGTTTTCCAGAGAATGAACCCAAAGAAATATTTTCTCAGCAAACCATGTTGCAGATGCAGGATCTTTTGAAATCTGTAATTCAAAATGGAACCGGGCGTAATGCAAACTGGCCTACAGATAATCAATCATTGTTGGGAAAAACCGGGACCAGCAGTAGTTCCCGGGATGCCTGGTTTGTTGGTGCTTATCCTGCTTTGCTCTCAGGATTCTGGATCGGGCATGATGAAAATCTACCGATGCCGGATGAACAAGGAGGGAGGACGCCTGCCCGTTTGTGGAGTCGTTTCAGTGAAAAAGCCTCTTCTCTACTACCTTACCGTGAAATGCTTTCGCTTCCAGAAGAAAATTGCCCAGATGTTAGTGATTATCCCTACTTTGACGATCAAGTGCCGATCCATCTTTGTGATCAGCATCCAGGAGAAATTTTGAGTAGGGAGCCTCCGGAAGTGCAAACAACGGATCAAAATCTTCTTGAGAGTGAACCATAAAAATTTATTGAATCTATAAAAAGATTTGACTTTGGCCTAAATAAATTTTATAAAAATTCGTTTGGCTGAAATACGTGTAGTGTTATTCTTGGAATCAAAGGATTCAAAGTGTATTACCAGAGAACCAAGAATTTGCTGAGTCATTTCTGATTTCCCTCCCTACCTCAAGATGGTTTCTATCGGTACCATTAGAAAATACAATATTTTTGCTCACCATTCAATCCAACTTGAACGTTGGATTCGGAACCGATTTGGAAAAAGTCCTTATTTTCCAGAAACCGATTTTAGAATCAACCGTCAACCCGGGAAAGTTGACTTGGACAGCTAGATTCTGCTGAGTACAAAGTCTTGGCAGAAGTTATAAATCCTGACGATGTTCATGGATGTTATCTATTGTTAACCTCGAATCGATAAGTCCGTATGCCCTCGACCGTAACCAACCGACATCGCATCCGACATTCATTTGGTCATATCCAAGCGCCTCTTTTAGTTCCACATTTACTGAAGATACAACTCGATTCATACGAACGATTTCTTCAACGGGAGGTTCCTCCCGACCAGCGTAAAGATGAAGGACTGGAGGCGGTATTTCGTTCAGTTTTTCCGATTTCCGATTTCAGTGGTTCTTCAACCCTCGAATACGTTCATTACCGTCTAGGTGATCCGAAATACAGTGTTGAGGATTGCAGAATCCGAGGAGTGACTTATGCCTGTCCGGTCAGGGCGGCACTGAGGCTCATCATCTGGGAAAAAGATGACAGCTCTGACGTCAAACACATCCGTGATATTAAAGAGCAGGATATTTATCTGGGCGAACTTCCACTGATGACGCCTACTGGTTCTTTCATCGTGAACGGAACCGAGAGAGTGATTGTCAGTCAAATGCACAAGAGTCCCGGAGTGTTTTTCACCCATGATAAAGGAAAAGGCCATTCCAGCGGAAAGTTTCTCTATTCCGCAAGGGTGATTCCCCAGAGGGGGTCCTGGCTCGACTTTGAATTCGACACCAAAGACATCCTTCACGTCAGAATTGACCGAAGGAGAAAATTTCCGGCTACGATCCTTTTGAAGGCCTTGGGGTATACCGAAGAACAACTTCTGGAATACTTCTACCCCTTTGAGACACTTAATTTAAGCGAAGTGGAGCCGGGAGAAGATCCCTCCGGACAAAATTTTTACCTCAAGTTGGATCCTGAAATCACCCTCGACCAGCGTCCTCAGCTGGCAGTGCATGATCCGGAAAATGGAGAGGTGATTGTCAAGGCCGGACAGCGTATCAATAAACGCCTTTTGACCAAACTCCAGAAAGCGGGAGTTGAGAAAATACCCTGCACTTTTAACGAGCTTAAAGAACGAATACTTGCCCGGTCCGTTTTAAATGCTGATGGTGAAGTCATTGCCAGATGCAATACTCCGCTTAGTTCGGACCTGCTGATGACACTCATTGAGCATCGGGTGGGAGAAGTGGAACTTCTTAGCATCAGTCCAAGAAATATCGGCCCCAGTTTTAGAGACACTCTTGAGATGGATAAGGTCAACAGTCCTGAACAAGCCATGATTGAGGTCTATAAAAAAATGAAACCGGGGGATCCTCCGACCCTGGAAGCAGCGAAGACGATGCTGCAGAATTTCTTTTTCAATCAGGAACGCTACAGCCTTTCCAAAGTGGGTCGTCTCAAAATCAACAAGAAACTTGGTTTGGATTATCCCCTGGATCACCTGACTCTGACCCATGATGACATCATGCAGGGGATTAAATACCTGTTGGAGTTGAAGGATGGAAATCCGAACCGGATGATTGATGACATTGATCATCTCGGAAACAGGCGGATCAGGAGTGTCGGCGAACTGCTTGAAACCCAATTTCGAATTGGGCTGGTTCGAATGGAACGGACGATCAAAGAACGCATGTCGCTCCAGGATTCGGAGACGATGATGCTGCATGATATCGTCAATGCCAAACCGGTTGCAGGTGCGATCCATGAGTTCTTCGGCAGCAGCCAGCTTTCTCAGTTCATGGACCAGACCAATCCTCTTTCTGAGATCACACATAAAAGGCGACTCAGTGCATTGGGGCCTGGAGGTTTGACCCGAGAAAGAGCAGGTTTTGATGTCCGGGACGTCCATGCTTCGCATTATGGTCGGATCTGTCCTATTGAAACTCCGGAAGGTCCCAATATCGGTTTGATTGCCTCCCTCGCAAGTTATGCGCGGGTCAATGATTTTGGATTCATTGAAACCCCGTACCTTAAAGTTTCTGAGGGTCGGGTCACGGATGAAATCTTTTATCTCTCCGCAATTGAAGAGGAACAGCATAAAATCGCCCAGGCGAACTCTCCCATTGATGCCCAGGGCAATCTGCTCGAACCTTTCGTGACTTCCCGAATCGGAAGCGAATTCAACCTGGTACCAAGGGAAGATGTGGATTACATCGATGTTTCTCCGTGCCAGTTGGTTTCGGTGGCTGCGTCACTGATTCCTTTTCTGGAACATGATGATGCAAACCGTGCTCTGATGGGTTCGAACATGCAACGTCAGGGAGTTCCACTGGTCAAACCTCAGTCTCCTCTCGTCGGAACAGGGATGGAACATCAGGCGGCCTTGGATTCAGGAAGCTGTGTCTTGGCAAAAAGGTCCGGCATCGTCGATAACATCGATTCCGGCAGAATTGTGATCCAGGCTGATGTTGACCTGACTTCAGAAGATTCCGTGATTCCGGCCAATGTCGACATTTACCACCTCATCAAGTACCGACGCTCAAACCAGAACACCTGCATCAATCAACGTCCGATTGTCAAAAAAGGGGATTACATCAAAGCAGGTGAGGTGATTGCGGATGGCTCTTGCACAGACAATGGTGAATTGGCATTGGGACAAAATGTGTTGATCGCCTTCATGCCATGGCGTGGATACAACTTCGAGGACTCGATCATGGTTTCCCAACGGGTCCTGCATGACGATATCTACACCTCAGTTCATATCGATGTGCTTGATACCGTCGCCAGGGACACCAAACTTGGGAAAGAAGAAATCACCCGGGACATTCCAAATGTCAGTGAGGAGGCATTAAGCAACCTTGATGACAGTGGAATTATTCGTGTGGGGACCTATGTCCGTTACAACGATATTCTCGTCGGTAAAGTCACTCCAAAAGGATTCCCCAAGGGATGGAAGGAGTAGTGACCGATGTCGTGGTGTTCAACCGCGAAGGCGTTGAGCGTGACGAAAGGACAAAGGAAATAGAGCAGGAACTTTTGGCCAAGTACGAAAAAGATCACAGTGATGAGATCCGGATCGTACACTCAAATCTGAATATGCGGATTCTGTCCATTGCCAAAAATCAAAAACTGGCCAATGACCTGCTGAATCTCAACGGAGATGTTGTTTTTCCGAAGGGAACGAAGATTACCAAGGATATGCTTTCGGATGTACCTCTTAAATCCACCGATGGAATTCAGGTCGATGATGAAGGAATTAATCTCAAAGTAGCCACCCTGGTTAGGAATGCAATGCAGCAGATGTATCTGCTGGACAACGTATTCCAGGACAAGTGCGAAAAAGTGTCCAAGGGAGATGATCTGCCTCCTGGAGTGATCCGCATGGTCAAAGTTTTCATCGCCGTAAAACGCCAGCTTTCCGTCGGAGACAAAATGGCAGGACGGCATGGTAACAAAGGGGTTGTTTCAACACTCCAGCCGATTGAAAACATGCCCTTCATGGAAGATGGAACCCCGGTCGATATTGTACTAAATCCGCTTGGGGTGCCTTCCCGAATGAATGTCGGTCAGGTCTTAGAGACTCATCTTGGCAGGGTTGCAAGAGGTCTTGGCGACAAAGTCAACCGGTTGATGGAAGAAAACAATCCGGCTCCTGAAATCCGAAATTTTTTGAAAACGGTCTACAGTTCCAAGGATGTGGACGAATTTTTCGACAAAAAGGATGACCAGGAAATCATTGAGTTCGCTCAAAAATATCAGTCAGGATTTCATTTGGCTACACCGGTATTTGATGGGGCACAGGAAGAAAATATCCACCATATGGCGGAAATGGCTGAAATGCCCAAATCCGGTCAGGTTTGGTTGCATGATGGAATGACCGGAGAACGTTTTAGTCAGAAAGTAACGGTCGGATATGCCTACATTCTGAAGCTTCACCACCTAGTGGATGAGAAAATTCATTCCCGTTCGATTGGACCCTATTCCTTGGTGACGCAACAGCCTCTCGGAGGAAAAGCTCAGTTCGGTGGGCAACGTTTCGGGGAAATGGAAGTCTGGGCTCTGGAAGCGTACGGTGCGGCCTTTACCCTTCAGGAATTGCTTACTGTTAAATCGGATGACACCTTTGGTCGAAACCGGATTTACGAGTCAATCGTGAAAGGAAAACATCAACTGGAAACAGGACTTCCGGAATCGTTTAAGGTCCTTATCAGTGAATTGAAAAGCCTCTGCCTGAACATCGAATTGCTTCAGGAATCAGAAAATTACGAAACGGAATCGTTTTCAGAAGAAGAGACAAAACCGGAACCCGAAGATTCCAAGGCTGAGGAAGTGGAAGCCAAGGCTGTGGTTGCGGAAGAAGAATCATGAACCTGAATAGGTTTCACTTGAATTTCGATTTACTGAAAAAGAATCGAGACGGTCTTATCCCAATGTCTTAATCAGGAAAAAAGGTAAAGAATGAGAAATTTGTTCGAGCTTGCTGAAGATCCAAAAAATTACAGTGCTGTCCGTATCAAGCTGGCTACTGCTGAAGATGTCATTTCATGGTCTTATGGAGAGGTTCGCTCTTCGGAAACCATCAATTACAGGACATTTAAACCTGAAAGAGATGGTTTGTTCTGTGGAAAAATTTTCGGTCCGGTTCACGATTACGAATGTATTTGCGGCAAATATAAACGGATGAAACACCGTGGGATCACCTGTGAAAAATGCGGAGTGGAAGTGATCGAGTCGAAGGTACGCCGGGAACGAATGGGAAACATCAAGCTTGCTTCTCCGGTTTCCCATGTCTGGTTTCTTAAAGGGGTTCCAAGCCGCATTGCGACGATTCTGGAAATGACCTTAAGGGACCTTGAGCGAGTACTTTATTTTGATGCCTACATCGTAGTGGACCCGGGGAGTTCGGAACTTGAAAAAAACAGTTTGGTCGAGGAAGAGGATTATCGGGAAATGCTGGATAAGTTTCCTGACCTCGTTCTTGGGATGGGAGCAGAAACGGTCAAAGAACTTCTGTTGGAAATCGACCTTCCAAGTCTGAATGAGCATCTTCGTAAAGAAATGCGGGAAGTCACTTCCGAAACCCGAAGGAAGCGTATCCATAAACGCCTCAATTTGGTCAGTGCCCTGGTTGATTCTGGAAATACGGCAAGTTCCATGATCATCGAAAATTTACCGGTGTTGCCCCCGGAATTGAGACCGTTGGTTCCGCTTGAAGGAGGCAGATTTGCGACCAGTGACCTGAATGATCTGTATCGCCGTGTTATTCACCGAAACAACCGACTCAAGCGATTGATCGAATTACGTGCTCCGGGAATCATCGTTAAAAATGAGAAAAGGATGCTCCAGGAATCGGTGGATGCTCTTTTTGATAATGGACGAAGAGGACGGCCCATGGTTGGTTCTAACAAACGTCCGCTGAAATCCCTGAGCGATATGCTGAAAGGAAAGCAGGGACGTTTCCGACAAAACCTGCTTGGTAAACGAGTCGATTATTCAGGAAGGACGGTGATTGTTGTCGGTCCGGATCTCAAACTGCACCAATGTGGACTTCCCAAAAAAATGGCTCTGGAATTATTCAAGCCTTTCATTTTCCATAGATTGATCGATTACCAGGAAGTTCATACGATCAAAAACGCTAAGCGCAAATTGGAGGAAAATGATCCCCGGGTTTGGGCTATCCTTGAAGAAGTAGTCAAGGAACATCCTATTTTGCTCAACCGTGCACCGACCTTACACCGCCTCGGTATCCAGGCTTTTGAACCGGTACTGATCGAGGGGAAAGCAATTCAGTTGCATCCTCTGGTCTGTACTGCATTTAACGCGGATTTTGACGGGGACCAGATGGCGGTTCATGTGCCCCTCTCTGTGGAAGCCCAACTTGAGTCCAAGATTTTGATGCTCTCAACCAACAACGTCTTATCTCCTGCCAATGGGAAGCCCCTAATGAGCCCGACCCAGGATATGGTTCTGGGGTTGTACTGGATTACCCGAGAGCGTGAAGGGATGAAGGGAGAAGGAAAAATCTTTTCCAATAAGTCTGATGTGTCCTCGGCCTATGAACATGGACAAGTCGACCTCCATGCCAAGATCAAAGTCAGGATTGGACGTGATGTTGCAGAAACTACGGTTGGTCGAACCTTGCTTTCACTTGTGATACCGGAAGAGGTTCCTTTCAAATCAATCAATCGTCATCTGAAGAAGAAACAGATGATCGAATTGATCGATACGTCTTACAGAAATGCTGGAAGTGTCAAGACCGTGACAATGTTGGATGAACTGAAGCGGATCGGCTACCAGTATGCCACGGAAGCAGGATTTTCGATCAGTATGGATGATATGGTGATTCCAGAAGAAAAATCGGCTCTACTCCTGCAGGCTCAGAATAAAGTCAATGAAATCAATACACAGCATCAGGATGGGTTGATCACAGACGGTGAACGCTACAACCAGGTGATTGATATTTGGGCAAGGACCACTGAACGGATCGCAGAGAAGATGTCCGATGGCCTGACCAATGAAATTGAAGACGAGAGTGGTAATCGGAAAGTTAATTCGATCTTCATGATGGCCGACTCCGGAGCCCGTGGAAGTAAGCAGCAGATGAAGCAGTTGGCAGGGATGCGGGGATTGATGGCAAAACCATCCGGAGAAATCATTGAAACTCCGATTCATGCAAATTTTCGTGAAGGACTGAATGTCCTGGAATATTTCATTTCCACCCATGGAGCGCGAAAAGGACTTGCGGACACGGCTTTGAAAACCGCCAACTCAGGTTATCTTACCCGAAGGCTGGTGGATGTCGCCCAGGATGCAGTTGTCTTGGAACATGATTGCGGAACATTGGATGGAATTGAAATGACCGCGCTGATCGAATCCGGAGAAATCATTGAACAACTTGGAGATAGAGTCCTCGGAAGGGTTTTGCTCGAAGATTTGATGGATCCGGATGATGACAACAACGTCCTGGTTGAAGCAGGTGAGGAAATCACAGAATCAGTCAAGGAGATCATTGACAATTCAAGGATTGAAAAGATCAGAATCCGTTCGGTCTTTACCTGTTCCACCGAACGCGGAGTTTGTCAACTCTGCTACGGAAGGGACTTGGCTCGAGGAAAACTGGTCTCACTTGGTGAAACAGTCGGAGTGATTGCAGCTCAGAGTATTGGGGAACCAGGTACTCAGTTGACGATGAGAACGTTCCACATTGGTGGAACAGCAAGCCGACTCGCTGAACAGAATACTTGGGAAGCAAAATTCTCCGGTAAACTGCGTTTTGATGACCTGAAAGAGGTCCAGGATGCTCGAGGAAACTGGGTTGTTCTCGGCCGGCGTGGAGAAGCGATCATTGTCGACGATAATGGTAGGGACCTCGAAAGAAGACCTCTACCTATCGGGACAGCCATTCGTCATGCTTCTGGGGCAGAAGTGAAACAGGGAGAATTGATTGCGGAATGGGATCCTTTCTCGATTCCAATTTTAACAGACGTTTCCGGTTATGTTCAGTATCGGGATATTTTTGAAGGTGAAACCTTCAAGGAGCAGGTTGACGAAGTTTCCGGGGTTTCCAGGAAGGTGATTCAGGAATCCGGAAACCTTGACCGAAGGCCGGTGATGGTCATTTGTGATGATAACGGACAAACCGTTATTCGGGATAATGACACCCCCGCCGAATTTGCTCTTCCTGTGAAAGCAGAATTGGTCGTTGAAGACGGCAAAGTGGTTCATGCCGGTGACATTCTTGCCAAAATCCCAAGGGAATTGGCTAAGAATAAGGACATCACTGGAGGTCTTCCCCGTGTTGCGGAACTATTTGAAGCCCGTATTCCAAAAGATCAGGGAATCATCAGCGAGATCGACGGAATTGTCGAATTCGATACCGACATCAAAAAGAAACAAAGAATCCGGATTCGACCTGAGGATGAAAAGGGAGAAGTGAAGGAATACCTGATTCCCCGGGGGCGTCACGTCACCGTTCATATGGGTGAGTACGTTCGTGCGGGTGATCCGTTGATCGATGGATCTGCCAATCCTCACGATATTCTTGCAGTAAAAGGAACCAAGGCATTGCAGAAGTATCTTGTTGATGAGATCCAGCAGGTTTACCGGCTTCAGGGGGTCGGGATCAATGACAAGCACATTGAGGTGATTGTCCGGCAGATGTTACGTCAAGTATCTGTCGAAGATCCGGGAGATTCCAGTTTCCTGATTGGTCAGGAAGTGATGAAAACCGAGTTTGATCAGGTTAATCGACAGTTGCTTACCGAGGGTAGAAATCCTGCGCGTTCAAAACCGAAATTGTTGGGAATCACCAAAGCTTCTTTGAGTACGGATTCTTTCATCTCAGCTGCCTCGTTCCAGGAAACCACCAAGGTGTTGACCGATGCGGCTTTGGGCGGAAAGTATGACACGTTCCGGGGACTCAAAGAAAATGTCATCCTTGGAAGGTTGATTCCTGCCGGAACTGGATATGGCAATTTCTCGGACAGTGAATACGAACTGAACGGTGCAATCGATCCTGAAGAGCTGATTCGCCAGCGACAGGAAGAACTTGAGGCAATGCAAAACGAGATGGGGATCACCGCTGGCACGATTGAAAATCTGAATCAGGAGGCACCTGCCAAAATGGCTCCTGAAGCAACCTCGTAACAGTAAAAGTACAGGCATTGTGAATTGAAACCACCGCTCCGAGAACCCCATTTTGAAATAACAATGGAGGTTCGCGACCATGAACTGGACCGGTTCGGAGTGGTGAACAATGCGGTTTATCAAAATTACCTGGAACACGCCCGGCATGCTTTCCTGGCGAGCCGGGGGATTTCCCTGACACATTTACTGGAAGAGAAATTCCGTCCAGTCATAACTAGAATTGATCTGGAATATCTTCTTCCTCTCCAAAGCGGAGACTCGTTTTCAGTTCAGCTTTGGCTGACGAGGTTAACCCGGGTGAAGTTCCAGTTTTTCCAACAGATCCAGAAAATCCCTTCGATGCAGTCAACGACCCGGGCACACGTGATTGGGACCTTTTTGGGACCGAATGACAGGCCTGTTATGCCTGAAAACATGAAAACCCTCCACCCTTGAATACAGCCAAAATGCTTGATTCCGAATTACGAAAAAGCTGTGTCAATACCATCCGTTTTCTGGCGGCGGATGCAGTAGAAAAAGCGAAATCTGGTCACCCCGGTGCTCCGATGGGAATGGCTGATATGGCCTTTGTGCTGTGGAATCAATTTCTTCGCTATGATCCTGATGATCCTGACTGGAAGAATCGTGATCGTTTTGTCCTCTCGGCAGGTCATGCTTCGATGCTGCTTTATTCCCTGCTTCACCTGGCAGGTTACAAGCTGAGCATGGATGAACTGAAAAACTTCAGGCAATGGAACAGCCTCACTCCAGGACATCCCGAATACGGTTTAACCCCTGGTGTGGAATGTACTACCGGTCCGCTAGGTTCCGGGTTCAGCAATGCTGCAGGCATGGCGCTCGGAGCAAAAATGATGGGTTCACGCTTCAACAGCAGCGATATCAGCCTAATCGATTCCAGGATTTTTGTCCTTTGCAGTGATGGCGATATGCAGGAGGGGATTGCTTCCGAAACGGCTTCCTGGGCAGGGCATCTGGGACTGGGGAATCTGATTGCCCTTTACGACAGTAACGATATCACCATCGCAGGAGATGCAGGTTTGGCGATGAGCGAGGATGTTGGTAAACGATTTGAGGCTTATGGGTGGCATGTTCAGCATTGTGATGGACACAATCACGATGAAATTGCAGATTGTCTTGAAGAATCCCTGTCGGTAGCGAACAAGCCCAGTTTGATTGTTGCAAAAACCGTTATCGGAAAAGGAGCACCCACCAAAGAAGGTACTGCCGGATCTCATGGAGCCCCGCTCGGTCCAGAAGAAATCGAGGCGGCCAAATTGGCTTCGGGATGGAATGATAAGCCAGATTTTCATGTGCCTGATGAAGTACGAGAAGTTTTTGCAGAAAGAAAAAAAGAACTGAAACTTCAACATCAGCAATGGGAAGAAAAACTTGCTGGTTGGAAACAATCTGATCCAGAACAGGCAAAATTATGGGATAGTCACTGGGAAAAAAAGCTTCCTGATGACTTGCTCAATCAGTTGATTGATTCGATTTCCGGAGAGGAAGATGCAACCCGAAATCTTTCCGGAAAGGTCATTCAGAAAATGGCAGAGCTGATTCCTTCTCTCGTAGGAGGTTCCGCAGATCTTGAACCGAGCAACAAAACCCTGATCAAAAATGCTGAAAGCATTCGGCCCTCTTCTCTGGATTCGGACTCTGCTCCGGATCCCTCCTTTAGCGGGAGGAACATTCATTTCGGAATCAGGGAGCACGCCATGGGAGGAATCACCAATGGCCTGGCCCTTTTTGGCTCATGGCGTCCCTTTTGCGGAACGTTTGCGGTTTTTTCGGACTTCATGCGTCCAAGTATCCGGCTTGCAGCAATTTCGAAACTTTCCTCCATTTTTGTCTTTACCCATGATTCCTACGGAGTCGGTGAAGATGGCCCAACCCATCAGCCCGTCGAGCAGCTTTGGGCTTTGAGGCTGATTCCGGAACTGGAAGTGTGGCGTCCTGCGGATGCGGTTGAAACCGCTGCTGCCTGGAATTATTGTCTGCAAAATTCTTCAGAACTTTCAGCAAAACCCGGGGCGCTGTTTCTGACCCGGCAAAAAACAGAAACTCTCGAAAGGGAGGCGAATTTTGATCCTACGGTCATTGCCAAAGGGGGTTACACGGTTTCCGGAGGAGATGAGGATTATCCTGATTTGGTTTTGATTTCAACTGGTTCCGAGGGAGGTGCTGTCCAATCGGCAAAAAAAGTTATTGAGCAGCAAGACGTCACTGTCAGGCATGTTTCCATTCCCTGTCTGGAACGTTTTCTGGAACAATCTGAAGAGTATCACTGGACCGTCCTGCCTCCTTCCTCGATCGTAGTCGTTGTCGAAGCAGGAGTAACCGGCCCCTGGATGCAAATCGCAGACGATGTCATCGGACTTGATCGTTTTGGAGCATCCGCCCCGATCAAGGTGCTTCAACACCAATTTGGCTTCACTGCTGAACAACTGTCTGAAGAATTGGTGAAAATCCTTCAGGATAATGGAATCCTTGCGGTAGAAGAGGAATGAGTCTGGAAAAGCAGAACGCTGCACGCACCGCGGTTGATCAAATCGAAGACGGGATGTTGGTTGGCCTTGGTACCGGTTCGACTGCTGCTTTTGCTATCAGTTATTTGGGTGAAAAAGTTCGATCAGGTCTAACGATTTCAGCTATCCCGACTTCTGAAGCTTCCAAAAAGCAGGCTCAATCAGAGGGAATTCCTTTAATCGATTTTGAAACTTCTCCCAGCATCGATCTCTGTATCGATGGGGCTGATGAGATCGATTCCGAATTGAACATGATCAAGGGTGGTGGAGGAGCACTTTTGCGAGAAAAAATCGTAGCTTCCTCTGCTAAGCGTTACCTCATCATCATTGATTCATCGAAGCAGGTTGAAACCCTAGGAACCTTTCCCCTTCCGGTAGAGGTGATTCCTTTCGGATGGCAGGTGGTTTCCAGAAAACTTAAGGAGATGAATGCGAGTCCGGAATTAAGAAAATCAGGCCCCCAACCTTTCGTGACGGATGAAGGAAATTACATCCTTGATTGCCGTTTCAACAGCATTCTGGAAGTTGAGCAATTGGAGACTGAATTGAATCGAATCCCGGGAGTTGTTGAAAATGGGTTGTTTGTCGCGATGTGTGATCAAATGATTATGGGGAAAGGAGATCAGGTAATCTTAAAGGAAAGACGATGAATCTTTCACCAGTGATCGCGCCCTCCATTTTGTCAGCGGATTTTGGAAATGTGTCCCGTGAAATTGAGCGTATCCACCAAGCCGGAGCAACATGGATTCATCTTGATGTGATGGACGGGAATTTTGTACCAAATATCACTTTTGGTGCTGTTGCAATGGAATCTTTCAGTAAACCGGAGGGGTGTGTTTTTGATACTCATCTGATGGTGGTTAATCCTGAAAAGCATATTCCTGCATTCATAAAAGCAGGTGCAGATGTCATCAGCATTCACGCGGAAGCGACCGAACACCTGCAATATGGATTGAAGATGATTCGCGATCATGGAGCCAAGGCCAGTGTGGCTTTGAATCCTGCAACTCCCTTGGAGGCATTGGACTGGGTTTACCCTGACCTCGATATGGTGCTTCTGATGTCGGTCAATCCGGGATGGGGCGGGCAATCCTTCATTGCTCCAGTTTTTGATAAAATCAGCAGTCTGCGGCAACGACTTCAAGACCGAGGAATTGACATACCGATTCAGGTCGACGGAGGAATCAACCTGAAAACCATTGCCCGTGCTTCCCTGGCAGGCACCACCCATTTTGTTGCAGGAAGTGCCGTTTTTACTGTGAAAGCAGGAGATGCATTGGATGAAAAAGATCGTTTGGAAACCTACAGAAAGAATATAAATGGGCTCATAGAAGAGGCCACTAGGGATCAGTTGGTTTAAGCGATTGAAATTGGCATCTTTGAATTTTCAACTTATTCCTTCAGCGAACTATTTTTTAAGCATAAAATGAGAAATCGGAAACCTTTTTTGAGGGAGGCAACTAACCAATTAATGAAAGGATTAAAATGAGTATCAATATCGGGATCAATGGATTTGGAAGAATCGGACGCATGGTTTTGCGGGCGGGGATCAACAATCCGAATATTCGTTTCGTGGCTATCAATGATTTGGTGCCGGCGGAAAACCTCGCATACCTCATGAAATATGATTCAACCCACGGAAGGTTTCCCGGAAATGTGGAAACAGACGGGAACAATATTCTGATCGATGGGAAAAGCATCGAATGTGTTTCAGAGAGAGATCCGGAACAATTGGGCTGGGGAGACAAAGGGGTTGATTATGTGATTGAATCCACAGGGCTTTTCACCACCCTTGAAAAAGCTGAGCTTCACCTCAAAGCAGGCGCCAAAAAAGTCGTCATTTCTGCTCCTGCTAAATCCAAGGAGATCAGTACCTTTGTCATGGGAGTCAATCATGAAACCTATCAGCCATCTTCGGATCAGGTGGTTTCCAATGCTTCCTGCACGACCAACTGCCTTGCCCCTGTGGTTAAAGTTTTGTTAGACAACTTTGGAATCGAAGAGGGATTGATGACCACGATCCATGCGGTCACCGCGACTCAACCCACCGTTGACGGTCCCTCGAAAAAAGATTTCCGAGGAGGGCGTGGCGGATTTCAAAACATCATTCCCGCCTCAACGGGTGCTGCAAAAGCAGTCGGTCTGTGTATCCCTGAGGTCCAGGGGAAACTCACCGGGATGGCGATGCGGGTTCCCACCGCCAATGTCTCGGTTGTTGACCTTACCGCAAGGCTTTCAAAGTCAACGTCTTACGATGCGATCAATCAGGCGATGAAATCCGCTTCAGAAGGCCCGATGAAGGGAATCCTGGGATACACGGAGGAAGATGTCGTTTCCTCCGATTTCAATGGAAGCTCATTATCATCGATCTATGATGCCGGGGCTGGGATTGGACTCAGCGACCAATTCTTTAAGGTGGTATCATGGTATGATAACGAAATGGGATATTCATGCAGGCTGTTGGACCTGATCGAATACATGGATTCCCGCGGGTAAATAACAATTTCTTAATTCCCTCCTCTAGTTGCTGAGGAGGGTTCTCCGTCCTTTCCAAAAAATGCCTTCCAAACCAAAAGTCCAATTGAAGGACATCGGGCTGGATATCGGCCTGGCTTTTGCCAAACACGTCTACAAAACGGATTATCTCCACTACGGGATATGGCCTGAGGGGCTAAAGGTCGAGCCCGCGAATGTCCTTGAGGCGCAGACGAAATATGCCGATCTGCTGTTGGAGAATATTCCTGCGGGAGTGGAAAGTATTCTGGACGTAGGATGCGGTTCAGGTAAATTCACAGAGCAATTGCTGGATGCCGGATTCAAAGTTGAAGCCGTGTCTCCCAGCCCTCACTTGAGTGAAATCGTTCTTTCAAGACTAGGAGACCGGGCAAGACTTCATCAATGTCGTTATGAGGATTTAACGACCGATTCACGTTTTGACCTGATCCTCTTCAGTGAAAGTTTCCAGTACCTGAATTTGGAGGAAATGTTTTTACAATCCAGGAAATATCTCAAACCCGGAGGCTATCTCCTGATCTGTGACTTTTTCAACCGGGAACATGCACCGGAAGGAAGCAGGCCTTTTGGGGAGGATGAAAAAAGTCCGATCAGTGGAGGGCATGGTATCAGACGTTTTCTGGAAACCATGGAAACACAGCCTTTTCTCCAGCTTAAAGACCAGGACCTCACAAAGGAGACTGCACCGTCTCTGGATATCATGCGAGATCTGATTCAGGAAGTGATCCGTCCGAGTTGGAATGCAGTTGCCTACTATATGGGCTCAAATTATCCTAAATTCACAGCTTGCTTCAGTTACCTGTTCAGGAAGAAAATCAAACAGGCTCATAGGAAATACTTGAGTGGAAATACCAGCGGCGAACAATTTTTTCGGTTCAAGACCTATCGCCTTTTCCTATATCAACTCAAAGAAAAGGATTCCGGGATCGATGTCTGAACCTGAATTTTCGCCAACCAAAGCCCCCTGGCGTTTACGGTATAATCATCAGGGAAACGGACAATTTGTTGTTGAGTCCGACGAAGGGATGATCGCAGAAATCTGTCCTCAGCCAAATCAAATTTCCGATGCCAACGCGCACCTAATCAGCGCAGCACCAAAGTTGTATCAGGCTCTAAAGGAATTTTTGCTTTCCAGTGAAGAAGCCTTGATGAAGGATGGAATTGGTTGTGAGTGTGAACGCTGCGAAAAAGCACGGCAGGAAGCCTACCGAGCCATTGGTTTTGCAGAAGGAAAAACGACTCTTAAAGAAGGCGGCCCTGGCTCCGCATGATTTTATTTCGAAGGAGGCTTTGAATTGGAGTTAAAAGATGGAACTGACTTATGGACGTTACCTCAAAGTTGAAGAATTGCTTCAACTTCAGCAACCTCTGTCAGAGGGCCCCGAGCATGATGAAATGCTTTTCATCATCATCCACCAGGTTTATGAACTTTGGTTCAAACAAATCCTCCATGAGCTCGAAAAACTAAAAAGTTCCTTCCAGGAAGGTGAACGGGGGAAAGCACTCCATACCCTCAAAAGAATCCGTTCCATTTTAAAAGTTCTGGTCAGTCAGGTGGATGTGCTTGAAACCATGACCCCGCTGGAATTTCTTTCGTTTCGGGAACGGCTTCAATCCGCCAGCGGATTCCAGTCCTGTCAGTTCAGGGAGTTGGAATTTACACTCGGTTTAAAAAACCCCAAACATCTTGAACACTATCCCCAAGGAAGCGAGGAAAGAAACCGTCTTGAAAAAAAAATGGAGGAACCTTCTTTATGGGAGGTTTTCCTCCAGTTTCTTTCCAGCCTGGGACATGATTCCCCAAAACTGAAAGAAGGTGGAAGATCAATTGAGCCTCCTGATTCTTCTGAGGATATTCAAGACCTTCTAGAAAAGATTTATCGTAATCATCCGGATTCCGCCTTGGTCTGTGAAATGTTGACAGATCTTGATGAAGGTTTACAGGAATGGCGTTACCGCCATGTTCAGATGGTTCGCCGGACGATTGGGACAAAATCTGGAACGGGTGGTTCCAGCGGAGTTGATTATCTCAAGGGAACCTTGATGAAACCTCTTTTTCCTGATCTCTGGGCGATCCGGAACCGGTTTTGAGCGAATCCTCCTTGGACAATAAATTTAGAAGGTTATTGAAATCATCCGGGGCTTGATGGTGAAAATCCAGATGTTCCTCTCTGCCTGGATGAAAAAAGCCCAACGCATAAGCATGCAGTGCCTGTCGCTTAAATTTCAGTAAAGCACTTTTTAGGGGGTCACCCAATTTTGTGAGTAAATGCCTTGGTGATTTGCCATACAAGGGGTCTCCCACGATGGGGAACCCAAGGGAACTTAAATGAACCCGAATCTGGTGCGTCCTTCCTGTTTCTAATCGGCAGTTCAGCAGACAAATACTTGAAAATTGTTGTTCCACATTCCAATGGGTGATAGCCCTCCTTCCATTGGTCACAATTGCATTTTGTTTACGGTTTACCGGATGTCTTCCCAATGGGGCATCAATGGTTCCTTTTTTTTGTTTCATTTTTCCCCAAACCAATGCCTGATAACTTCGTTTCACAGAATGTTCTTTGAACTGAGTTGCAAGGTGTTGGTGAGTCCTGTCGTTTTTTGCTGCAACCATGACTCCTGAAGTGTCCTTGTCCAGACGATGGACAATTCCTGGTCGAGTGACTCCTCCGATTCCGGAAAGATCAGTGCAGTGATCCAACAAAAAATTAACCATTGTCCCTGAATCATGTCCCGGAGAAGGATGGACCACCAAACCCGCAGGTTTGACAAGAACAATCAGATCCTGGTCTTCGTAAAGAATGTTCAGATTCCCGGACTCAGGATTGAGATCCAGAGTTTTTGGAGGAGGAATAAGAATCTCCAATAAATCCCCCCGTCGTAAAATGCGGGATGGCGAATCTGCAGGGGTTTGATTGATTTGGACATGTTGCTGCTTGATCCACCTTTGCGCGGTCGAACGTGAAGGGACTTCATTTATCTGACTGAGCAATTGATCCAACCGAAGACCTTCTTCTTCTGCATTCACCCTATGTTTGATGACTTTTTGTGACAATTTTTCCTGAATAAAGAAAAGATGGAGTTTTGAATCAAATCACAGATGTATTTTCATGAAACATTGATTTTAATGTCGAGTTTTGTTTCATGGCGAAACAAAATAAAAAAGTTAGCATGAACAGCAAACCTTAAAATTGGAACCAGATGACACGTAACGCAAATGATGCCCGACTATTAACTCCAGGACCGCTCACCACTTCCCAGGAAACCAAAGAGGTGATGCTTCATGACTGGGGTTCCCGTGATTCCGATTTCATTGAAATCAATCGACGTATCAGAATGCAGCTTCTTAAAATCGCATCTGCAGAAGCAAGTCACGTTTGTGTCCCTTTGCAGGGAAGCGGAACCTTTGTGGTCGAAGCGGCACTTGGAACTCTGATTCCCAGAGATGGGAAAGCGTTGATCCTTGTAAACGGAGCATATGGTAAAAGGATTGCCAAAATTTTGGACTACCTCAACCGTGAGTATCTGGTCCATGAAACTGCTGAAGACACCACACCCGTTTTGTCACGACTGGATTCAACTCTTGCAGGAGATTCCAAGATTTCTCATGTAGTCGTAGTCCATTGTGAGACCACCTCCGGAATCCTCAATCCGATTGGAGAAATCGCTGATATTGTAGCACGGCATGCAAGGTCTCTTTTGATTGATGCAATGAGTGCTTTTGGGGCAATTCCAATGGAAGCCAATCAAATCCGTTTTGATGCGGTCATGGCCTCATCGAACAAATGTTTGGAAGGCATACCAGGGATGGGTTTCGCTTTGATCCGAAAAGATGTTCTGGAACGAAGTCAGGGTAATGCCCACTCCCTCAGTCTCGATCTTTATGAGCAGTGGAAGAATATGGAAGCGACATCGCAATGGCGTTTCACTCCACCAACCCATGTCATTGTTGCCTTTGATAAAGCTCTGCAACAATTTCATGAAGAAGGAGGGGTCGGAGGTAGAAATGAACGATACAGTGAAAACTGCAGAATTCTAATCGACGGAATGGCAAAACTTGGGTTTGAAACGCTTCTCTCTTCTGATCTTCAGGCTCCAATCATCGTTACATTTAAAATGCCTGAAGATCCAAAATTTGATTTCAATGAATTCTATGATCGTGTCAAAGATAAAGGCTTTGTTCTTTATCCAGGGAAGCTTACCGTTGCGCCCAGTTTTAGAATTGGTTGCATTGGTCATCTTTTTCCCGAGGACATGCGCGAGGCCGTGGAAGCCGTGGAAGCAACGATGAAGGAAATCGGTGTGGAATCCGGTAAGCCGTCTTCCAGTTAAGCCCATTTTTTAATCCAAAAAAGTGAATTCCGGTTTAAACAGGAAAGACCTGTTAGAAACCATTTCATCATTTGTGATGAGCCTTTTTCTTTAGAAATTGACGCAGATCAATGAATCAATCCCTGGATCATTCAGAACATCTCCGAAGACCGGATTTCATATCCAATGATGCCGTATCACTTGTTTCTGAGTTTTTCGGAATTGATGGAACGGCAAAGGAACTTCCTGGAGAAAGAGACCGCAATTTCCTGATTCAGCAATCAAAGGGCCAACGGTTCGTTCTGAAAATATTCAATCAATGCGAATCCAGGGAACTTCTTGAAATCCAGAATGAGGCTTTAACAAAAACCCTGAATGTTCTTGGCTCTGGAAGATCACCGAACCTTCTGGCGAATCAAAACAATGATTTCCTGACGAAAATAGAATCAAAGACAGGGATTCAGCATTGGCTCAGGCTTGTCGGTTATGTTGAAGGAATTCCGATGGCGGAATATACCCCGCACAATGAGGAATTTTTACATCATCTTGGAATGATGTGCGGGGACTTGACTGGAGCGGTTCATTCTATCGAGCATGAGCCCCTTCAAAGTGATTTACTGTGGAATATGAATCAGGTTTCAGAGACGCTGGAAAAATTTCTTACCTATCTGCCTAATCCAGAGAAACAGGAAATTGTTCAGAATTATCTTCAACTATATCAAAAAACCCTGGAGCCGATTGAAAAGCATTTAAGGAAGGGCTGGATTCAAAATGACGCAAATGATTACAACATCCTGGTTCAGCCAAACCTCGAAGGTCCACCCATTTTGGGTATGATCGATTTTGGTGATTTGTGTCATTCCTTCCTAGTTGCAGACCCGGCCGTGGCAATTGCCTACGGGATGCTTGAGAAAACAGAACCCGTTGATGCCGCATGCCAACTGATTCGTGGTTACCATCAGAACTTTCGTCTGACCGAACCGGAGGTCGAGATTCTTTACCCGATGGCTTTGATGCGGTTATGCCTTACCGTTACGCTGGGGGCCTTTCAACAAAGTAACGATCCCGAAAACACGTATCTCGGCATCAGTCAGAATGGCGCATGGGATCTTCTAGAAAAGCTCAGAAATGTTCACCCGAACTTTGTCCATTACCGCCTGCGAGAAGCGTGCGGAATGGAGCCATGTCCTAAAACAACAGTCTTGAAATCCTGGCTTAAAACCAATGCTCCTGAATTCAGACAAATTCTGGGGGAATCCTTTAGAAACCAGAAATCGAAGGTGATCGATTTGAGCCAGTCGAGTGAGATGACTTTGGCTCTTGAAGGAAAAGATGTCTGGGAACAGCAGGAATACATCGATGACTTTTTGGATAAGAATGACGCTCTGTTTGGTATCGGGAAATACGGGGAATGCCGGTCCTGTTACAGCAACGACTCTTTCCTTCAACAGGTTTCAGGGTCTTCTGAAATGAGGACCATTCATCTTGGAGTTGATCTATTTGTTCCAAACAAAACTCCAATTCATGCACCGCTTGATGGGGTGGTCGTCATCTCTCAGGACAATGCTGGAGATCTGGATTATGGTCCTACGATTATCTTGAAACACCATCCTGAATCGGGTCCTGATTTTTACACCCTCTATGGTCATTTAAGTCGAGATTGTCTGAAATTGGTCAAAATTGGTCAGAAAATTAAAGCCGGAAAAGCCTTTGCTGCAACGGGAAACTGTGATGAAAACGGAGGTTGGCCGACCCATCTCCATTTGCAGTTGGTTTTAGATCTCCTGGATTTTGAAGGCAATGTTCCTGGTGTTGCTAGTCCGTCCCAATTTAATCTATGGCAAAGTTTGTCCCCGGATCCTTCCCTTCTTGCAGGATTCGTGAGAGAAACCAGTGTTGATGGTTTTGATAAGACTGAACTATTGGACCGGCGGAAAAAGGTTTTTGGACCGTCCCTCAGTCTCTCATACGAGCAACCTTTAACCATGATCAGAGGGAAAGGTCCCTATCTTTTTAATGAGGGTGGGCAGGCCTATCTGGATTGTGTCAACAATGTTGCACATATAGGCCACTCTCATCCAAGAGTTGTTTCTGCAACAAAACATCAGGCGATGGTATTGAACACCAATACCCGATATTTAAATCCCGTAACCGTGAGTTATGCAGAACGACTTTGTTCTCTGTTTCCATCTCCGTTGGATACCTGTTTCCTTGTTTGTTCAGGAAGTGAAGCAAATGAACTCGCCCTACGAATCGCTTCAACGGTCACTGGTAATTCTGAAATCATCGTGTTGGAGGAGGGGTACCATGGAAATACCCGTAACACCATTGATGCCAGCCCCTATAAACATGATGGACTGGGAGGTAAGGGGGCTCCGGATTGGGTGCACAAAGTCCCGATGCCTTATCTTTATCGAGGGAAATATCGTGATCCTGAAACGGCTGGAGTTGATTACTCAAATGAAGTCAGCAGAATATGTAAAGATCTGGAAACAAGCGGCAAAAACCCCTCAGCCTTCATTTGCGAATCAATCCTTGGCTGCGGAGGTCAGGTCCTGCTTCCGGATGATTTTCTGAAAAACGCCTACAGTGTAATTCGATCTGCAGGAGGGCTTTGTATTGCAGATGAGGTTCAGATTGGTTTCGGCAGGGTTGGCAAACATTTTTGGGGTTTCCAACTCCAGCATGTGGTTCCGGATATCGTTACTCTTGGAAAACCGATTGGGAATGGACATCCTCTTGGAGCAGTAATCACCACCCGGGAAATTGCTGAATCCTTTGCAAATGGAATGGAATACTTCAATACCTTCGGTGGAAGCCAGGTTTCCTGTGCCGTCGGGACGGCAGTGCTGGATGTGATAGAAGAAGAGAATTTACAAGAGCATGCTCAAGAAACCGGCAACTGGCTCAAATCGGAGCTCAATGGATTGAAGAAGGATTTTCCACTGATCGGAGATGTTCGTGGGGAAGGTTTTTTTCTTGGAGTTGAATTAGTTCAGGATCCTCTCACCCGTGAACCTGCTCCTTTACAGGCTGGTTATATTGTGGAACGTATGAAATCCAAGCGTATCCTCCTCAGTACTGAAGGTCCTGGCCATAATGTCTTGAAGTTCAAACCGCCGATGGTGTTCGGCAGGAAGGAAGGATTGAATTTCCTGGAAAACCTGGAATCGGTTCTCAGGGAAACTCCTCTTCGGCAGAAGCCCTGATTGTTCTATGTTTCGGTTCAGGCTCTAAAGGATAGTAACCAGAACCACCAGGGAGGTGATGGAAATGGCGAGGCTGAGACCGCTTGCCAGACCGTAAATCATAATAGTTGTAGTTGGTTTTCCAGCAGGAATGTGGTGCAGAAAGTCATCACTGAAAGAATTCCAAGGATTATCGCCGCACCCCGTAATTCAGGTGAAAGGATCATATTCATCATTCTTGAAGATAACGGGATTGCAGGCATGTTCCATTTTCGCATAAGACAATCTCCCTTCGAAAATCATTGAATTAAGAATGCTCCAAGCAAGGAACGTTCCGCCTACGAGGACCAGGATATGCTAACGGGGCCAGCTCATGCCGTTTTTCTGCGAACGACATTCATCGCTTCGATGCCCTGTTGGAAGGGAAGTAGGACTAATCGATTGGGGAGGGCTTGCTGAAGTTCCTCTCCGGAGAGGTTTTTTATTTTGTTGACGGGTACCCCAACAGGAGATCCGGAAAATTCGAGAACCTCCAGTTCGTGGCCGGATTGGAAAGGATTCTGAACTTCCAGGATGAAGTGTTTGTCTCCTGAAACTTCCAAAACCCGACCTGCCATTTCATAGCCGCTTTGGGATCTTCCGTCACGGTTCCCGTAGAAAATGCTTTGTTCCTCAGCCGCATTTTCAAGCGACGCTTCGGTGTAATCCCGGTGGGGGATTTTTTCAAGTTCGGGAGCCAGTTCGCTGAATGTATGTTCCCAAACTCCGGGCTTTTCTGATTCAAGAAACCTTAAACCTCTGGAATAGACACTGACCGTTGTTGCTGCATAAAGCGCACTTTTCATCCGACCTTCAATTTTGATGCTGTCAATGCCCGCTTCAACAAAATTAGGAAGCAGTCTCAATCCATTGAGATCCTTGGAACTCATGAAGGAAGAAATTTGTTGAGGAACCGAGTCCTGCGCATCAGGCTGAATTTGGTAACTGAATCGGCAACTCTGGATACATCCGCCACGATTGCTGTCTCGGCCTGCAGTATAATTTGAGATGGTGCAGTTTCCGGAAAATGCCATGCACATCGCACCATGGATGAACATTTCCACTTCAAGTCCGGATTCTTTTCGAATCCTTGCGGCTTGATCGATACTGACTTCTCTCCCTAGGATGATCCGCTTCACTCCCAAGTCTTTCCAGGCTTTGGCAGATTCCAGGTTGAGACAACTCGCCTGGGTGGACAAATGAATGGGGATCTCCGATCGTTCCTGAACCACACTCATCACGCCTAAATCTGCAACTATGACCGCATCAACCTTACATTCTGCTAAAAATTCAACATATTCAGGCAGAGAAACCATGTCAGATTCATGGAGGAATGCATTCAGAGTGACATAAACCTTACAATTTCGGGAATGAGCAAATTCAACGGATTGTTGAAGTTCGTGGTCCGAAAAATTATCGGATGCGCCTCTCAACCCAAAACGTGGACCGGCAAGGTAAACAGCATCGGCTCCGTAAAGGACCGCCGATTTTAATTTTTGAAGATTGCCTGCTGGAGCAAGGAGTTCCATGAAAAGACTAAGGAATGTTGGTGAGTCGTTCCTTCAAGGTTTTCATCGATGTATTTTCGATTCGAGGGCCGATTTGTTCAATCACAGTTCCCGCCATCACAGATGCGATTCTACCACAATTCATTATCGATTGATCATGGCTGAATCCATAGAGGAAACCCGCCGCATAGGCATCACCAGCTCCAGTTGTGTCAACCACTTCCACTTCTATGGGGTCGATGTAAAAGATCTGACCCTGATTACAGATTAAAGAACCTCGATTCCCAAGCGTCATCACAACGGTTTCAACATTCTCTGAAAGTCCTGCCAGGGCTTCCTGGGTGACTTGTGTCTCCATCATCGTAAAGGCCTCTTCCTGATTACAAAAGAGCAGGTCTACCCTGGAACGAATCAGTTCATTAAAATCCTGATGATGTCGTTCCACACAAAACGGATCAGAAAGACTCAGTGCGACTTTAACGGGTAAATTCTCTGCCATTTCCAGGGCATGTCTCACGGAAGCTTTTTGACTTTCAGTATCCCAAAGGAACCCGGTGAGGTAGAGGATGCTGGTTGACGATAAAACCTTTTCATCAATGTCATCAGGTTCAAGTTCCTGACACATTCCCAGATGCGTATTCATCGTCCTTGAACCGTCATTCGAAACCAGGATCAGGCTTGATCCAGTCATTCCTTCGCCTGCTCCCAATGCAGCTTTAACCCCTTTGTCTTCAAGATCATTCCGATACTGATCACCTCTTGGATCAAACCCAATTTTCCCTGTAAATGCGGAATGCCCTCCGAGTTGAGCAATCCCGATCATCGTGTTGGCCCCTGATCCTCCTGCGGCATGTTCAATTTTGAGACTACGATTTTCCAATTCTTTCAGGATCGAATGTTGTCGATCCGTGGAAACTAGATACATCCTGTTTTTTTCAAGATCCCACTGCTGGAGAAATTCATCAGGAATGTGACAAAGCAAATCGATCAATGGATTGCAGACGCCATAGACGTCGATCTTTTTCATGGGATTAATGGATGAAGAAGGTGGAGGTCCGGGAAAGGATCCCGGACAGGTGTATCTGATTAACTGGCTTTGGCTGCCTGATCAGGACGATGGATGAGTTTGGGCTTGGTATGTTTCTGGATGTTTTCAGCTTCCACAATACATTGCTGTACGGAAGAATCGGATGGAACTTCATACATGGTGTCAAGCATCACCTTTTCAATGATTGAACGAAGTCCACGAGCACCGGTCTTTCGTTTGATTGCTTCTTCAGCAATGGCTTTGACTCCGCCTTTGGTAAAATTCAACTCCACGTCTTCAATCTCAAACATTTTCTGGTATTGACGGATCAAGGCATTTTTTGGTTCCAAAAGGATCTGGACGAGATGATCGACTTCCAGATCATGCAGAGTGGTCACCACCGGCAGTCGTCCAACAAATTCAGGAATTAAACCGTATTTCAGTAAATCTTCCGGTTCAAGGGAATTGATCACATTCTGTTCCTGGTTCTTACCTCGGATATTTGCCCCAAAACCTATGGTTTGGCTTCCGACCCTGCGTTTAATGATATCTTCCAGATTGATAAATGCTCCGCCGCAGATGAAGAGGATGTTGGTTGTGTCTACCTGAACGCATTCCTGTTGGGGATGTTTTCTTCCACCCTGAGGAGGAATGTTTGCCACGGTTCCTTCGATGATTTTCAATAGTGCCTGCTGAACACCTTCACCCGAGACATCCCGCGTTATAGAAGGATTCTCGCTTTTACGGGTGATTTTATCGATTTCATCGATATAAATGATCCCCTGTTCTGCCTGTTCGGTATCGTAATCGGCTGCCTGGAGAAGTTTAAGGACGATATTTTCTACATCCTCTCCAACGTAACCTGCTTCGGTTAACGTTGTCGCATCAGCCATTGCAAATGGAACATTGAGGATCCGGGCAAGCGTCTGAGCTAGAAGGGTCTTTCCGGTTCCTGTTGGACCAATCAGCAGGATGTTGCTTTTCTGCAGTTCGACATCGCCGTCATTAAAATTGGCGTTGATTCTTTTGTAATGATTATGTACGGCAACGGAAAGTACCTTCTTGGCCTGTTCCTGACCGACCACGTATTGATCCAGGATGTCTTTGATCTCCACAGGCTTAAGCAGTTCCTGTTTGAGATCTACTGCACGTTCTTTCTGCCACTCTTCTTCCATGATGTCGTTGCACAATTCGATGCATTCATCACAGATATAGACGGTAGGACCAGCAATGATTTTTTTGACTTCATCCTGCGTTTTTCCGCAGAAGGAGCATCTCAAAGGAGTATCTTTCAGATGGGTCATGGATTTTGTCTGGTTCTAGGTTTTAGCGGCGGAATTGTTTTTACACGTTTTCAACTAGAGGGCACTGCCTGCAATTTGCGGTCATGCATCACAGAATCGATGATGCCATAAGCCTTGGCTTCATTGCTAGAAAAATAATAATCACGCTGGGTATCGGCTGCGACTTTTTCTACATCCTGCCCTGTATGAGATGCCAGGATGTTGTTTAAAGTTTCTGTGGTTCTAAGTATTTCTTTGGCCTGGATATCGATATCTTCCGCTTGTCCGGAAAATCCCCCGGTCGGCTGATGAATCATGATCCTAGAATGAGGAAGTGCAAAGCGCTTGCCTTTTGCTCCAGCAGCCAGCAAAACCGCTCCCATGCTGGAAGCCTGTCCGATGCAGATGGTCTGAACCTCTGCTTTGAGATACTGAATGGTGTCATAGACAGCAAGTCCGGAAGATACCAAGCCACCCGGACAGTTGATATAAAAAGCAATATCGCTTTCAGCATCTTCCGCTTCAAGAAAAAGAAGCTGGGCAATCATCACATTCGCGACGTTGTCATCAATGGGGGTCCCAAGGAAGATGATCCGGTCTTTGAGCAACCTTGAATATATGTCATATGCTCTTTCGCCGCGGCTGTTCTGCTCCACGACCATAGGTATCAGGGCCATCTTAATCGTTGTTGAAAAGAGTGTGAAAAATAAAGCTGAGGTTGATTGTTCTTGATGAATCCTAATTCAATTATTCACTTATATTGCTTTCTGTGACAGTTTCTTTTTTAGTCTTATCCTCTTCGATTTCGATAGGATCTCCGAAAACCCTGGCCACCACCCGATCAAGACTGGACTCCTCCTGACGCCTGGACAGGATTTGATTGTAGAGTCTGCTCCCGTATGGGGTTTTAATCAACTCATCGGCAGATTGATTAAACATCATGGCCATTTGGATGAATTCACCAGCAACGGCTTCCCGATCGATAGTGACTTTTTCAAGTCTGCCGATGGTATCAATCATGAAATTTAAGCGAAGTTTTTCCTTAAAATCCTCAATTTCCTTTTCCTTATCGATAGGCTTTGCTTTTGGATCCTCAGATTTAGTCTGTTCCTCAATTCTGTGTTCCAGTTCGTGTTCTTTTTCGTGGATTAACGCTTCCGGAAGGTCAAAAACATCATATTGTTTTGGTAATTGTTCCAAGATTGATGATCTGTACTCGGCTTTCAAAGCAGATTCCTTTTGAAACTGGAGGTTTTCTTCCAACTTGCTTTTCATTTCATCAAGATCCTTAACCTGCATCTTGTCAAAGAAATCCTGGTCAAGCTCCGGGACCTTTAGTTTTCTCAGAGAACGGAGCCGGATATCGAATTTAGACTTCGACTTTTCCTCGGTTTTACTCTCCAGGGAAAATTTAATTTCAGCTGATTTTTCATCACCAACCTTCATTCCTTTAACCGAATCAAAAAACACTTCCAGCCTTTCACCGCCTAATTCAAAATTTAAATTATTTTCAGGCAGATAATCCTCTTCTCCGGAATTTTTCACTTCCAGCACAACCAAATTCTGGTCTTCAGCGATGGCATCTTCGGGAAGGTCCTCAACTTGAGCCAGATTATTCTGGGTTTTTTTCAGTTCTTCCTCAACCTCTTCAGGCTTTACGCTCTCAACTTCCTTACGGGTCAGTTTGAATTTCTTATAATCAGGAAGTTCAAGAGTGGGTTTGACTTCAAACTCAATCACGGCTTTAAGCGGTTGTTTCTGGTCAAATTCCAATTCAGAGATCACAGCCTGGGTGGCTTGCTGCAATTCATTTTTTTGAAGTGCTTCATCGATGAAGCCCGGAATGACATGCTCAATTGCTTCATGATGCATGACGGATTTGAAACGTTTTTCAAGCCAACCTTTAGGAAATTTGCCTGGTCTGAAACCATTCAGTCGTGTTGAACGCAATTGCCTCATGACATTGCGGTAATGGGGTTCCACTTCCTCCAGAGACAACTCCAGGGTCAAACGGCGTTTAAGTTTTTCAAGCTCTTCAACGTTACTTTCCATAAGTTATTATAAAAATGATTTGCTTTTAATGTTTGAATGATTTGATGAAAGGATACATTTTTTTGCAAACCAAATATTATTGTAAATTATTTAATGTTTCTCAAGATGTTTGCCAGGAAGATGGATACTCGAACGTTGTTTGATGTATCAATTTTCAAACCAGCGTTCCAAATCAAGAAAGCCCTTGAGAAAAACAATCAATCAGGGCACCAGGAATTTTGCCAGTTCTTGATACTGGTAAGGAGCGTGAATCGGATTTTTCAATAGAAGAATCCCATCATATGGAGATTGAAAAACTTTTTCTCCCTGACGCGAAAACATGGTTAGAATCGGCTCTTTTTGACTGACCGTGTCCCCAGAATTTTTATGCCAGCAAATCACACCTGACTCAGGACTATACCACTTCAACATTTGTGTTTCCTGGTTCCAGACCTGGGTTTTGTTATTGCTTTTGGAGAACCCAAAGAAGCATCGGAGAACTTCGAGTCCAAATGTAATTGAAGACTCAATAATGGTTCTGCTCGAGGATAACTCAAAGGTTAAAGCTTTTTGACCGCGTTGAAAACAGGTGTCAGAAAAACTGGATGAAGGTTTATCCCAGGCGAGCAGATGCGGGATGCCAAGATCCAAAGCCAATTCTTTTTGGGAATGGTGTACATACACATGAGGTATGGTCTCATAGCCAGCCGTATGAAGATCCAGGACGGTATCGGCTTCTTCCGAAAGTTCCAACAGGGTTGAAATCCAGCGACCCTCCAAACTTCCTTCGTCTTTGAGATGCGTAATACGGTTCCAGTTCCAGCAATTCTGCTGGTTTGTATGGAGGTTGTTGTAACCTGTTTGTTGGCCCATGATCTGACTGTCCAGCCCCATTGGGTTGGACCAGGGAACGCAGATGATGCGTTCGGGATATTGAGACTCTTCCAATTCCTTCATGAACCTCATCAAAACCGGAATTCCTGTCAGTTCGACGCCATGCAGTCCTCCCTGAAGATAGATGCATTGAGTTGCTCCGGGAGGAGAATATTCCCATATATCGATTTCGAATGACATTCCACTGGCTGTTTGATGCAGTGAATGCGTTTTTTTTTGGAAACGGTCGATCATCCTTTTTTAATTTCGAGAGGACTAGAGGTCAATTCAGGAAAGCATTACTTTGAGTGCGGAAGCATCATACTGGAAGAGTATCCTCAAATAGTTCACGGCCGATCAGCATCCGTCGGATTTCATTGGTCCCTGCACCTATGTCATAAAGTTTTGCGTCCCGCAAAAGGCGTCCTGCTGGATAATCATTGATGTAGCCGTTTCCACCTAGTGTCTGGATAGCTTCAAGAGAAACCTTGACAGCAGATTCTGAAGCGAACATCAGGCATGAAGCCGTATCTTTTCGTGAAACAGTACCTTGGTCACAATCAGAAGCGACCCGGTAACAAAAAGCCCTTGCAGCCTGAAGGCTGGTATACATGTCAGCAAGCTTACCTTGGATCAACTCAAAGGTCCCGATCGGACGGTCAAATTGCCAACGTTCATGGACATAGGGCAGGACAAGGTCCATGGCGGCCTGCATGATTCCGATGGGGCCCCCGGAAAGTACCATTCGCTCATAATTCAACCCTGACATCAACACCTTCCCGCCTTGATTTACCTCACGTAAAACATTTTCATCCGGAATGATACAGTCCTCAAAAACCAGTTCACAGGTATTGGACCCGCGCATGCCAAGTTTGTCCAGTTTCTGAGAGGTAGAGAAC
>LNZD02000022.1 GCA_001469005.2 SAR324 cluster bacterium lautmerah10 | reverse complement strand
CCGCAGAGGGTGTCCTTGACCTCTGGGTGAAACTGGAGTGTATAAATCGGTTTCTGCCGGTGCTGGAGTGCCGCGGAAGGGCAGCCGTCGGTCTGTGCGATGATCTCGAAATCCCGAGGCAAATCAGTGACGCTGTCCTGGTGGCTCATCCAGACCTGGGTTGGAAAATCAATCCCTTTCCAAAGGGCCGATGGGTGCATCTGCTGCAGATGCGCTTTACCGAATTCTCCGCTGCCGGTGTTTTCAATCGAACCTCCAAAATGGAGTGCCGTCAGTTGATGACCATAACACAAACCAAGGATCGGAAGCTCGAGTTCCAGCAGTTTTGAGTTGAAATCCGGGGTCTGTTCCTCGTAAACCGAAGCGGGTCCTCCGGAGAGAATCAGTCCCCGGGCATGGGCAAGTTTTGACGCAGGACTGGCAGGAGTGTGGATTTCCGTGTAGAATCCCTGTCGGCGAAGTCTTTTCGCAATCAGGTGAGCGTATTGGCTTCCAAAATCCAGAACGGCGAGGCAGTCATTCGACATGGTTGATGCTTGCTTGAAAATGAATACACTATCCTGCCAAGTTCAGGGCTCGTAGACAAACCTAATTCAAAAACACTGATCAATGTTCGGAATCGGCCTGCCTGAAATGATCGTCATCGCCATTGTGGCGCTGGTTTTCATCGGTCCCAAAAACCTGCCTGGAGTGCTGCGTTCGGTTGGACGGGGGCTGGTGCAGTTAAAGCGTGCGACGAATGAGGTGAGGACCACCGTTCAGGATGAAATGGATCAGATTGAACGGGAAATCGATCTCAAGGATGTAAGAGAGGCCGCCACCGATCTGAAGAAGGATTTTGATGGAGTCAAAAGCGGGTTGGATCCTCTTTCGATGAATCCTCCAGTACTGCAAAAGATACCCCCGTCAGTGATCTTTCAGGAGCTTCCAAAACCAAGGAATCCGCTTCACAAGTCTGATTCAGGCGGCAGTTCTTCTCTTTCCTTCTTTTTCCCTCATCAGCACCCGGATCGACGCCGCGGCGGGCTGGTCGGTTTGAATGCTTCTCAAACGGATGTTCCGTTGTCTGCAGGCTTTGCCCAGCCATTGCTGATGCTCTTTCATATTTTCCAGGTAATGCTCCCACTCATCCGCGGAAACCCTGCGCTTTTGGCCGGGTTGTTCCAGATCGAGTACCATTGAGGGTTGGGGACCTTCACCTGATTCAAGAGGATCGAGGATCTGCAGGCAGTGGATTTCAGGAGCCATGGTCAGAAATCCATCGAGCCAGCCTTCCAGCTTTTCTTTCGGAAGCATGAAATCGGAGATGCAGAAAAGGTGGTCCATACTCCGGTTTTTTAAAACCGGCCAATGTTGTTCGATGTCTTCCGGAAGGCGTTCTTGTTTTTCTACGGTTTCCAGGATCAGCATCAGATTTCTCAGGGCCCGCTTGGAGCTTCGTGCTTCTGCAGACGGTTTATTCATCGATAAAGCGTGAAAACTGAAGGGATCCCCCTGGTGCTGAAGATACCGGTCGGACCTCGCGTAAACCTTCCAGTCCAGATCACGAAGATCCTCCCCGGTTCGGTATTCACGGTATTCGGCGAACTCCAGGCTCCTCCCACGGTGCTGGAATTCATGAATTCCGCTTCTCAGAGATGGACGCGTCGGTTTGAGGGAAAGCATCATCTGCTTCATCTGGGACCAGAGTTCCTGATCTTGAAGCAGACTCATGAAAAATGAAAAATCCGGAAAATTTTGGCTTGGGAACCGGAAGGGGGGGTGCGGTCTCCGCAGAGACCGCAGGGGGAATCAGATTTTTCCCTGAAGAATGAAAGCGATCACCAGTCCGTAGATGACGAGGGACTCGATCAGTGCGAGGCCGATGATCATCGGGGTGAAGATCTTGTCTGAGGCATTGGGGTTGCGGGCAATGCCTTCGAGGGCTCCGCGCATGGCAATACCCTGACCGATGCCTCCGCCCAGTGCTGCCAGGGAAATGGCAAGGCCGGCGCCAAGTGCGATGCCGAAAGTGGCCAAGTCTCCCTGGGCCGCATAAAGCGGGGCTGCTGCTGCCATCATTACCAGGATCAGCATAAATTTCTTCATAGTCTTCCTTTGTTGATTGGACGGATTACAAACGATCAGTGAGCCTCACTCATCGCCATTTCAAAATAAATTGATGACAGCAGTACAAACACAAAAGCCTGTAGTACTGACACCAGAATTCCCAATCCCATGAAAGGGATGGGCAGACCTACCGCGAGAATCGCGGAAAAAATCAAAACCACTTTATGGTCTCCGGTCATGTTCCCGAACAGTCGGATGGAGAGGGACAATGGTCTCACCAGATGACTGATCAACTCGATTGGAAACATCAACGGGGCAAGCAGGGGCATTGGGCCGAGAAATTGTTTGATGTAACTCCCCCCGTGCTGACGGATTCCGAGAAAGTGGGTTCCGAGAAAAATGATCAGGGCAAATGCGATGGTCACGTTGAACTGGTCCGTCGGTGGATTGAATCCAGGGACCAGTCCTGAAAGGTTAAGGCAGAGGATGAACATCCCGTAGGTCCCAAGCAGCGGGAGAATGGGGCGTGCTCCGGTTCCATGACGGATGATGCCATCCAGAAAATTCAGAATACCGCCGACCACGACTTCCGCAAAATGCGCGAGATCTGCTTTTCCGCTGGGTTCCCGCATGGCTGTCCCCCGGAAGGGCTTTCCTGCAATGTAGGCAAACAGAATCAGCAATACGGAAATGATCAACATGTCCAAAATCGGAAGTGGATCGATGCCCAAATCCACCAGAGGTTGTTCGAGCCACCCGAGAAGGGAATGGGACCAGGTGAAACCGCCTCCGGCGGCTAAAACCAAGGATGGGACCAAGACGGCCGATAAAAGGCTGATCAAACGCTTCATTCTTTGTTTTCTTCCGGTTCCTGTACTGGAGCTCTTTTCATGGAGTTGATGACTGAGTAGGCCACCACCGCAAGGAGTATGTTGGACAGTCCAATGATCAGGCCCAGAGGAGGTATTTCAAAATAATTGATTGCCCCGAATAAAACCAGGGCGGAAATTGCAAACTTTGTCAGGTAAAAAATCAAATTCAGAGGTTGAACTTTTTTATCATGAATCAGGTTACGGACGAATACCACCGTCCAATGAAAGTTCAACCCGACAACCGAACATCCTAGAAAAACTCCGAGTAGATAGTCAAGCTTCAAGATACCGGCGAGCAGGATCAAGATTCCACTCACGGTCAAAAGAATGGTGTAAAGGGTCCGGACCTGATCTGATGGAGACTCTTCGGGTATTTCAGGAGGTTCCTCCATCCTGCTGTTGGGATTGGAGTGGTTATCCTGATTATTGGAGGTTTGATTTTCCTCACTCATTTTCCGGATTCTTCCTCTTGTTGTTCGGTTTGCACTTTTTTCAAAAGCCGGAAGATGCTGCGGTATCCTGCAATGATCCCGGCCGCACCGAAGACCAGCAGCAACCAGGGGTCTGTTCCGAGCCATCCGTCCAGCCAACTCCCGATCAGAAAACCGACCACCACGGAAAGGCCCAGTTCCATTCCCATCGAACTGAACATCACCCACCGGGTATTTTTCGCCGGCCACTTCATCAAACCACCTTTTTTAAATGTATCGGATCTTGCAGATTATGCAGATGCGTTTCACATTGCAAGAGTCCTTGAGTTAGAAGAGTTGTTTGTCAAACGGGAGCCAGGAGTTGTCAAATTTCTTAACAGTTTCCATAAAACCCCATATGGATGAGGACGTATTGAATGAGTCATCCAATAAAAAACTTGTAAAGCGGTGAATTTTCATGCTTAATAATGAGTTTTTTAAATGACAAGCATTCCAAGGAAAAGATGTTTGCGATCATTCGTCAAGGCAACAAGCAATATCGCGTGAGTGAGGGGGATACGCTTCGGATAGACCTCATGAATGCCGAAAACGGTTCCTCCTTTGAAACGGACCAGGTCCTGGCAGTCGGTGGAGAAGGAGAAATGAAAATCGGCCGACCACTGGTCGATGGTGCGAAAGTCCAGGGTACCGTGATGGAACGTGTTAAGGGCGAGAAACTGATTATCTTCAGAAGAAAACGCCGTAAGACCCAAAGACGCAAGGTGGGACACCGGCAACAGCACAGCCTGGTCAAAATCGAAAAAATCACAGCCTGATCCTTTAGAACATTCAGAACGGGAGAATTCAATGGCTCATAAAAAAGCAGGCGGAAGTAGCCGCAACGGACGCGATTCCAAAGGTCAAAGAAGAGGAGTCAAGAAATACGGCGGAGAACTGGTCCAGGCCGGGAACATTCTGGTCCGTCAGGTCGGTTCGAATTTTCACGCCGGGGAAAACGTCGGTACCGGGAAAGATTTTACCCTCTTCGCTCTCAAGGACGGCCATGTCAAGTTTCTGAGAAAAGGCCCGAGAAAAAGACGATTCATCAGCATCGTCCCCTTGGAGGCACAGGTTCAAGAGCAGGCAGCAGCGAGTTAAAAGTTACCGAAGTTTTTACGGTACCATTCCATCGAGATCCATCGTTTTTTCCTGAACATCACGATTATGGTTGAAGTCCCAAAGCCATAATCGGATTCTTAGAGGGATGCATTTGGTGAGTCCTTATGTTGACCCATCCTTGACTCAAATCCTTCCGCCATGACCCTAAAAAAGCGTTCCTTATCCGGGATCAAACCCACCGGCACTCCGCATCTTGGAAACTATCTGGGCATGATCAAGCCCGCGATCAAGATGCAGGAGACCCACCAGACTTTTTATTTTATTGCCGATTATCATGCTCTGACCAGCATCCGCGAACCGGAAAGTCTAAAGGAGCATAGCTATGATCTGACGGCAACCTTCGCTTCCCTTGGCATGGATTTCGAGGAGCATGCTTTTTTCCGCCAATCAGACATCCCGGAAGTTACAGAACTGACCTGGTTCCTGGCATGTCTGACAAGCAAGGGGCTGATGGAACGGGCCCATGCATTCAAAGATGCGCAGTCCAAAGGGCAGGATGTGAACATGGGATTGTTTTCATACCCGATCCTGATGGCAGCGGATATTTTGATTTATGATTCCCATGTTGTGCCGGTTGGGAAGGACCAGAAACAACATCTGGAAATCACCCGGGATCTGGCCCTGCGTTTCAATCATCTTTACGGAGAGACTCTGGTGGTCCCGGAAGCCATCATTGAGGATCAGGTGGCGGTCATACCCGGATTGGACGGGCAGAAGATGAGTAAATCCTATAACAACGTGATTCCTCTTTTTGCGCCTGAAAAACAACTGCGCAAGGCCATCATGAAGATCGAGACCGATTCCAAAACCGTGGAAGAAGTCAAGGATCCGGAAAGTTGTAATGTCTTCCAACTTTTCCAATGTTTTGCGGATCAATCAGCCCAGCAGGATTTGGCGGAGCAGTATCGTGCCGGGGGGATGGGTTATGGAACGGCAAAACAGATTTGTTTTGAAGCGATCCGTGACGAACTCAAAGACGCATCAGAACACTATCATCAAATCCGGGGGGATCGTGCCCATCTCGAAGGAATCCTTGAAGGCGGCAAGGACAAGGCCCGCAAGGTTGCCCGGGATGTGGTTGACCGGGTGCGCAACAAGGTCGGGCTCTAAAAAATCCAGTCTGAAAACGTGCTGCTCTGAAAAAGATAGGGTCTTTTTCAGGACAAATTATTGATCTTCCTGCAGGATCTCTCAATTCTCAAAAATCATCATGAAAGCGAAAGAAAGGATTCCTGACGTACTGGCTTCCCGGTATGTCTCGGAAGAGATGAAGCAGAATTGGTCGATGCACAACAAAGTGCTGCTGGAACGCGATTTCTGGCTGGCGGTGATGCATGCCCAAAAAGATCTGGGTATTTCGATTCCAGAAGAAGCTTTGGAGGCGTATCTGCGGGTCAAGGAGGAGGTGGATCTGGACCGCATCGCCCAACGGGAGCAGAAACTAAGGCATGATGTCAAAGCCCGAATCGAGGAATTTTGCGAATTGGCAGGACACCAGCAGATTCACAAGGGACTCACCAGCAGGGATCTGACGGACAATGTGGAACAACTCCAGATCCTCCAATCATTGAAACTGGTTCGGGTGAAAACCGTCGCCGCCCTGAATAAACTCTCTAGACTGGTGGAGGAATATAAAAATCTGGTGTTGGTCGCAAGGACTCACAATGTGCCTGCACAGTTGTCCAGTGTCGGCAGAAGGCTGGCGATGTTTGGTGAGGAAGTATTGCTCGGTTTGGAACAACTCGACCTGTTCATCGAGACCTATCCTCTCCGTGGGCTCAAGGGTGCGGTGGGAACACGTTTGGACCTCCTGCAGTTGTTTGAGGGGAAAAAAGAGCGTTTGGAGCAATTGGACCAGAAAGTTGCGGAGCACCTCGGGGCTTCCCGAACCCTGCTTGCCTCGGGTCAGGTATACCCTCGCAGTCTGGACCTTCAAATGGTTCAGCATCTGATGCAGATCAGTTCGGGAATGTCGAATTTTGCCAAAACCCTAAGGCTGATGGCCGGAGCTGGACTGGCTTCTGAAGGTTTCCAGAAAAACCAGGTCGGATCTTCGGCAATGCCCCACAAGCAGAATGCCCGCACTTCCGAGAGGATTTCAGGGCTCCATCATGTGCTCAGTGGGTATGGAAGCATGCTTTCCGGACTTTCCGGTGACCAGTGGAATGAGGGTGATGTTTCCTGTTCTGTGGTTCGCCGGGTCGCGCTTCCCGGGGCGTTTTTCGCCATTGATGGTCAGCTTGAAGCCTGGCTGACGGTTTTGAATGAAATGGGTTTCAACGAAACTGCACTCCAGGCGGAACTTGAAAAGAACCTGCCCTTTGTCTGTTCCACCGTACTTTTGATGGAATCCGTCAAGCGGGGAGGGGGTCGTGAAGATGCTCATCATGCGATTCGGGAACATACCCTTAACTTGGGAACTTTGGAATCATCAGAAATCCTTCCCCGTGTTGAACTGGCCCGCAGGCTGGGTGAGGATGTAAGGGTTCCGCTTACCGAAAAGGAAATTTCCGACCTTCTGGACCAGCCTCAAAACTGGCTCGGAAATGCACCGGAACAGGCACAGCAATTTGTCAAAAAAACTTTAGTCTGGTCCAGACGTTTTCCCAAATCGAAGAGCCTGGAACCCGAACCTCTCCTCTGACAAGCCCCTCTTTTTTGTAACCCAACGGGCTTTCTGGATTCATAGAATGAAACTAGACCGCCATCCTTTCTTTTCTGCCTGAATTCCCGTTTTTGTTTCCCTCTTTGTATTTTGGAGAAACATATACATCCCTCAAACATCTAAGCGTTTTCTTCGGTTCAAGGGAATTCCGAATGGGTTCATTTTTACGTGGCATGATTTTTGTTGCAGTAGATAAGAAGTAAGATCGTTTGAATCACATTCAGAACCGGAAATCAATTAATGCTGCGGTTTAGTAAATTTCAGAAAATTGTACTCCATTTTCTTGTTTTCATTGGATTTTTTCTTCCAGAAGTTTTTGCACAGGGGAAAACCGAATCCCTCCCTTTAGCTTCTTTTCTTTGGAATCATCGGGATCCGATGCGGGTCGGTTGGGACGGGAACGAGTTATTTGTCCAGTTGAAACCCTACCCTGATGAAGGGGAATATCGCCTTGCCTTTCGGGTTCTCAGGGAAGGACACACCCATTTCCGCCTCATCCAGAATTTTTTGGCACAATCTCATCAAGATAATAATCAATATCTGACACTACCGTTTTCCAATCTCAATGCATCGATCCAACGAGATGCATTAAAGGCGCTATTCCCGAGAGACACCCCTGATGCCAGTGGTTGGAAGCATCGGGTGATTTATGATTGGGAAAGCCTTCCTTCGTTGGTGAATGTTTTTGTAGAAAAAGAGCACCGAGAGAATTCACTGCTTGAACTCGAAACTCTTGGATTTTCAGGAAATCTCTCTCAAAACGATATAACGAAAGAGAACAATCTGGAGAGAGGGGTTGAGGTGGTTATTCCCTGGAAGTGGATCCGTCAGGATTTGAACTTAAAACCGGTTGCACTCAAACCTCCACTTGAAGTTTACGAAGGTCCAAGAGGAGAGCGTTTTGCCCTTTACAAACTGGAAGCAGGGGAAACCATCTATTCCCATGTTGTCCTTCGATTTACTTATTTTGCAGGACAACAGCGAATCACCCAGGCCGTTGGAGACCTGCTTGCGCTGAATGAATTGGTCAATGTTCATGAAATTCCTTCGGGGACGAGGATCCGGATTCCACTGCATTGGATCCGCAGCGATTTCCAGTTCCATGTACCCGGTGTTTATCAAGAATCGGAGTCTGAGAAACGCAGCAGTTCTCCACCGAACTTAAAGATTCCCCGGATCTGCGCAGAATACCATTCCTGCATAGAAGAGGAAGTACCCCCGAGTCCTCTCCAGCAATCGGATCATCCTTCATCTTCCGATGATATAAACCATTTTCCGAACCTATTGTCGGGTCTTCCAAATTTTGATTCTTCCTTGAGATGAAAATGTTGAAGGTGATGTCCAAGTTATTAATCCAGACCCTGTTGGGTTTGTTGTTATGGCTTTTGCCGGATCCTGAATTGCTTCAGGCCAAGAAACCGGGCAAATGGTATCAGTTTGTTCATCAGAAAAAAGACCGGATGCAGGCCAGATGGAACGGCAAACATCTCGAAATCCAGCTCAAGCCCAGAAAAGGAGAAGGAGGTTACAGCCTGGCAAACAGGGTATTGAACAAAAAACATCGGAGTTTAAAAACCGTCATTCGATACAGCGGCCGTAAAAAATTGCTGCTGGATCGACCATTGAGGTTTCCTGTTAAAGTGGTCGAGGGTTCTATCCGGGGTTCGGCACTTCAGGCACTTTTCCCGAAGGACCGTGCGACTGAGGAGGGATGGCTGCATCGGGTGAGTTACAATTGGGAGACCACCACTCTTCTGGCCGGTGTATTTGCCAAAGAAGGCATCACTGCAAGTCATTTGACCAAAAGGAATCAACTCCGTCGCAACGGGAACCTGTTGAAGATCAACGATCCGATTCTGATTCCGTGGGATTGGATGAGCCGTGAACTTCGGATCAGTCAACCCATCCTGAAAAAGCCTCTTGCGTTGAAATACGATGCTTCGGGGAAAGCCTTTGCCGAATACCGCCTGAAAAAGGATGAAACCATTTATTCGTCTGTGGTAATCCGGTTCACCGGCAGGATACTGCATGATGAGGTGGACCAGATGGCAAAGGAGTTGATGAAACTCAACCGGATTTCGAATGCCCGAAGGATTTCAAAAAACCAGAGAATCCGGATTCCACTTAAATGGCTCGCAGAAGAATACTATGCAGGTTCGGAACTGGAAACTTCGTCCTCACCAAATGCCAAGAAAGTTGTTGCCAAACCGAAAAAGCCTAATCCCTTTCACAAAATTCATGTGATCCTGGACGCAGGTCATGGGGGTAGGGATACTGGTGCCATGGCCGGAAGCAAGAAAAAAGGAGACAGGATCTACGAAGATGAGGTGGTCTACGACATCAGCCAGAGGATGGAGGGACTGCTGAAAAAAAAGGGGATGGTCGTCCATAAAACGGTCATCGATCCCAACCAGAGAAAACCGGTTAAAAAACTGAGGATGCGTTTTGACCAGGATGAGTATTTAAACGTCACTCCGCGTTATACCCTCAGAAACGCGCATACAGGAGTGAACATGCGTGTTTTTTTGATCAATCACCTTTATCACAAATTGTTGAAACAGAAGGTTCCAAAGGAAAATATTATATTTATGAGTGTACATGGCGATGCGCTGCACTCTTCTCTGCGGGGAGCCATGGTATATTACCCGGATTCCCGTTTCCGAAAAACCCGTTTCAGGATCAAAGGCCGTGTTTACCAGAAGCGCAGGGAATATGATAGCAGGCTTCAATTTGCCAAAAAGGAAAACAGACGATCCGCCGAATTGAGTCGCTCACTGGGGGGCTCGGTGATCAGTTCTTTCAGGAAATATGGATTGCCGACCCATCGCGGCAGGACGGTTCGGGGGTATTTCTACCGCAGAGGTAAAAAGAGCCTGCCTGCAGTGCTCCGGTACAGCAAGGTGCCGACCTCCATTCTGGTTGAAGTGGCTAACCTGAAAAACCTCAAGGACCGCAGAAGCCTTCTAAAATCACAAACCCGTCAGAAAATGGCCGAAGCCCTGGTCCATTCGATCGGGCAGCATTACCAACAAAACGAGGCACTCATAGCACGGCGCTGATAAAAATATGGCGAAAATCAAAAACGTGGTCTTTGACCTGGGTGGGGTTTTGATCGAATGGGACCCACGCTACCTTTATCGAAAACTGCTGCCGGATGAAAAGGCAGTGGATCATTTTCTCAGGGAAGTGTGCAGTCCGGAATGGAATGTCAGGCAAGACGCCGGGCGTACCATTGCTGAGGCTGAAGACGAACTGATCCATCGTTTTCCCCAAGAAGAAATCCTCATCCGTGCTTATTACGGACGATGGGAGGAAATGCTTGGAGGTCCGATCGAAGAGACGGTCGAAATTTTATCAGAACTCAAAGATAAATCGGTTCCAGTTTATGCTCTCAGTAATTGGTCCGCAGAAACTTATCCAACCGCGGTAGGGCTATATCCATTCCTGAAATGGTTTAACGGGGAAGTGATTTCCGGACAGGTGAAAATGATCAAACCTGATGCTGAAATCTACCTTCATCTTTTAAATTCCTTCAATCTCCAAGCTGAAGAAACCGTCTTCATAGATGACCGACAGGACAATATTGAAGCAGCTGAAAAACTCGGAATAAAAGGCATTCGTTTCACCAGCCCAGGACATCTCAAAGAAGAATTACGGAACCTAGAAATTTTCTAAATCAAGTTGTTCTTTTTTGAAAGTTTTCCTGTTTAAGGAGAATTCCATTATAAGCTTTGACAACTCAATACTAGATCGGCTTGAAAGATGATTCGGTTGTTCGGATTTCATGATTCTTTAAAAAAACCGTATACTTTCATGAAAAATTCTCCGATACCCTTCAAATATGCGCAAACTGGTTGTTTTAATTTGTATTTTTCTGATTATTTCAGGATTATTACTCTCTTTCCCTGAATGGAATTTGTGGTTCGAACATGAAGAACTGCTGGTGCTCTTTCACATCTGGCTTGGGCTGTTTTTTATGGTCATATTCCCGATGTACGCATGGGATCATATCAGGACTCATCGTCATCGGCTTAAAAGTCTGACCCCGGTTTCATTCACTGGAGGAAGTCAACTGATGGCAGGGATTGGTTTGATCCTCTCCGGTCTGATTTTACTGCTTTACAGTTCAGGAGGCCTAAGACTGGCTTCAGACAGTCATGAGATTTTGACCTACGTTTTAATTCTTACCCTGATATTTCACTCCCGAAGTTCAAGGAACTAGTCTCAGTTTCAACAAAAACTTTTTATGGAAACAGAACCTAGAATCATTTTGATGGACACCACCCTGAGAGATGGTGAGCAGACCCAGGGGATCTCCTTTACCCCGGCAGAAAAGACCAATGTGGCTAAGGCTCTTTTGAACAAACTTAGGGTTGACCGTATTGAAATTGCTTCCGCAAGGGTCTCCGAGGGAGAAATGGATGGAGTGATGAGGACGACCTCCTGGGCAGCAGATAAAGGCTTTTTGGAACAGATCGAGGTTTTGGGATTTGTTGATCACAACCGGAGTGTCGACTGGATTTTAGAAGCCGGTGGGAGGGTGATGAATCTGCTCACCAAAGGCAGCGAAAATCATTGCACCAACCAACTGAGGAAAACTCTTGATGAACACCTGAAAGATATCCGGAAAACCCTTAAGTATGCCCATCAGAACAAGGTTAGGGTGAATGTCTACCTGGAGGACTGGTCCAACGGTTACAGGGACTTGCCGGATTATGTTTATGACATGGTTGCCGGTTTGAAGGATGAGGGAGTCGCAAGGATTATGCTTCCTGACACCCTGGGGGTGATGTCACCGGATCAGGTATATCAGAGTATGATGGACATGCAGGAACGCTTTCCATGGGCTGCCTTCGATTTTCATCCGCACAATGACTACGGTCTTGGAGTGGCGAATGCGATGTATGCGGTCAAAGCCGGAATCCGCTGCATCCATTGCACGATGAACTGTCTTGGTGAGAGAGCAGGAAATGCATCACTGGCAGAAATAGCGGTGGTGCTTAAAGATCAGCTCGGGGCAGAGCTATCCATTGATGAGACTCACCTTTCACCGGTCTCCGAAATGGTGGAGAACTTTTCCGGGAAGAGGCTGGCGCGGAATTCCCCCATTGTCGGTGAGGATGTGTTTACCCAGACCAGTGGAATCCATGCGGACGGGGATCGAAAAGGAGGGTTGTACCACAACCCAATCTATCCCGAACGATTTGGTCGAAACCGGAGTTATGCCCTCGGAAAAATGAGTGGTAAAGCCTCCCTGGTGAAAAATCTGGAATTACTGGGGATTCAACTGGTGGAGGAAAATCTGCAGAAAGTTCTTCGAAGAATCGTTGAACTTGGAGATTCGAAGAAAACCATCACCCTCGCCGACCTTCCTTTCATCATAACCGATGTGCTGGAAACCCATGAAGAGCAGCGGATCGAATTACTGAATTGTTCCATATCCAGTGGGTTGAATCTTAAGTCTGTTGCCAGCATCAGGATGATGTTCGATAAAAAGGAACACAACGAAAGTGGAAGCGGAAATGGAGGTTACGATGCCTTCATGAGTGCGGTCAAAAAAATTCTTAAGAAACATCATCTCCAGTGCCCGCAACTGCTGGATTACCAGATTCGAATTCCACGTGGTGGACAGACCGATGCACTGACGGAATCGATCATTACCTGGGACATGAACGGCAAACGGGTTCAGACTGTGGGCATCGACCCAGATCAGGTTATGGCGGCAGTGAACGCAACCTTGAAGATGCTCAACCTTCATCTCATGCAATTGGATCAGATCAACGACAAAAACCTGGTGGAATCGGCTGCCTGAGTCTTCCTGTCCTGAGAATTCCTTTTGCATACCCGTTACGTGTCCAAGAATCCTCCGCCATCACTTTTTTCTGCTCTCGACGGGTTGTCCCTTGAAGGGATTGGGGAGGTGGTTCATTTTCCTCTAACTGCGGATCCTGCAGGATTTCATCATTTGTTGTTGGCAGAATGCGCGCTGAGACAGATTCCGCAGTTAAAGCAAGTGGTATTTATTCTTTCCAATGGATTGCATCCCGATCCAACCAAAAGGAAAAACATACCTGAGGGCGAGATTCGTCTTTCTCTTCTTCGTCAGGCATTGGTGAGTTTCGCGGATCCTGAACTCAGCTATCCAGCTCGACTTGCCATGGATAAGCAAAGTCCTTTAAAGCTCAAGGGAGAAGCATGGGAAATTTCGACCGCAGAGTTTCGCTGGGAACGTCCTGTGCGCTTGGCCGAACACGTGATGAGACTTAAAGAAGGGAAGGGTTTCGAGCACCACCGTGAAAAATCAGCAGAGTCCTCAGAGAAGCAAACTGATGATCGGATTTCAATGCTGATCGGGACTGATTTATTGAATCGAATGTTGGATGGAAAAATTTTTTCCGATGATGACCTGAAAGCTATCGAAGAAGGGGCATTATTGCTGGTTGTTCCTAGGGGGAAAGAAAATCTTCCGGAACTCGTCCAATCTTTGAAAGAACAAAGAGGGATCGTTCTCAGGGTTGGGGTCCTTGACCCAGAATGGTTACCGCAACCCCTGAGGGTTTTGCTGAACCTTTCATCAACAGTCATCCGCCGTTCGGTCCAGGCCGGACAGTCCTTGTTGGGGTTCATGCCGGAATCTGCATCGGACATGATTCAAAGCCGTGGTCTTTACCAGGACGAGAATTTGCCAATGTCCGAAAAGAACTGGCTCGGGCATTGCCAGAAACTTGAGATGGAATTGGAGTTACATGCAAAAAAACTGCTGAGTATGCTGGATGCCCTTCAGAAGATGGGGCAAAAACATACCATCAGTTTTATTGAATCCGGAACGGGAGGGAGAATCGCCGCAGCCTTCACAGCCGTGCCCGGAGCATCAAGGCATTTGAACCAGGTGCTCGTCCCTTACAGCCGGGAGTCTCAGCTCGATCTTCTGGGAACATCCGGCAAACGTCATTCCACCGTGAGTCACGAACGTGCTCAGGCACTTGCCAGAAAATTTCAGCAGAAAACTGGATCTGATTGGGTTTTAGCTGAAACAGGTATGGCAGGACCTCTTTCACCTGAAAGAAGAAGCCGGAAAAATGGAGTATCCTTTCTGGCGCTTGCTGGAAAGAATCCTGTTGATCAAGAGTCTTTCATGAAAACCAAAAAAATCGAAGCCAATCCATTTTTCAGTAAAAAAGAACATCAATTAGAATTTTCTGTTGAGGCATTAAAATGGTTGTTGATTCAGCTTGAGGCTGAAAAATCATGATAAGAATGAGGATCATTTAAAAAACATTCTTCATTTAAATTCGAATAATTTGTCGATTTCATGATAAGAACTGGGTTTGAATATTGCAGAAACTCATTGAAAAGCATAAAATCCATTTAATTCCAGAATACTCCTATGAAGCGTTTCAAAAAAAATAATAACATTTTAAGAAACACAAGTTCTCTGATGAAAAAGATACTATTTTATTTTGTTTTACCCTCAATTTTGTTTGCTTGTACGCCACCACCTGCTCCGGAGCCGCCAAAAAATCTCATTGAAGTAGGAGATCTCGAGGAAATTCCTGAGTTGAGTGCAGAGGATCAAGAGGAAGATCGTGAATGGATTGAGGATTTAGAACAGCGAAAAAATAAGCTTAAGGACCTGGCGTCTCAAGATTCGAAACAAAAAGAAATCGTCGTTGAACAAAAGGAAAAAGTAAGCGCCAGTAAGGTTGCCCTTAAAAAGGAAGTCGATCAAATCCTCAAAAACCGAGCTCAGAAAAAAGCCGAAGAGATTTTTGAAGAACAAATTTCGGGTAAGGTGAAGAAAGATTCAAAAATTTCTGAAGAAGAGATCAAAACATTGATTGCTAGGGCATCTAAAGGAGAGTTGGAAGTTGATGAATTGAAAGATTTGTTAACAAAGAATCTGGGAATAAGTGAAGAAGAAGTTGAAAAGATTATATCTGAGGCAAAATCGAAAGGAGAGGATGTCAAGAAGGTACTGCTTGCAAAAGTTCTGGAAGAAACAACAACGCTTTCTGATGAGGAAGTGAAGCAGGTCGTTGAAAAGGTTCAGGAAGTGGCCTCTGAAACCACGGAGCTTCTGTCTAAAATCGGGAATGCCGCCACAGCAAAAGAAATTAGAAAGATTCTGGAAGATGCTGGTGATATCAGTGAGGAAGCCATCACCAGGATTGTTGAAAAAAATGAGGAAATGCTTGAAGAAGAAAAATCATTCCTCCGAGAGACTATGGCAAAACTCTACGCACGCTTGCAGCGTGATCGGAGATTAAATGTTGAGGAGGCATTCTGCTCCAACATTGAAGGATTGCTGGATCATTTACTGATCGAACCAACCTATTTCGAAACAAATAAGTATGATATTGATTCCTATGTCAGTGCAATGAACCGTAACTACCAATTAATGGAGCCGATTCTCAATGAGTTTCCTGACATCATGCTGCAATTGGAGGGTAATGCAGACTTACGCGGAACCAATGATTACAATAAGGCTCTTGCCGAAAGACGTTGGAGAACCCCAAGCCGTGTTCTAGTAACTCTCTATACCGTTCAGGCGGATATTCCAGTGACAGGAGTAAGCCGTGGCGAAGAATGCCAGCTTGAACGAAAACAAGGTGAGTCTGAAGAGGCATGGTGGATACGAAATCGAAGAACCGATTATATGTTCAGGTTACGATAGGTGAATCAAGGCTTTGGCCAAAACCTCTTGAGATCAACAGAAATTTCAAGCATTATTTTCTGTTTGAATTGACATTGACCAAAATTATGGTTCATCACTTATCCTCGTTGGCTGCGCATTCTGATCCTGGACCCCTGTATTTTAAAAGGACAGGACTCCTCTAAACCTAAAAGAGTTCCATGAAAAATTTACTGAATTTGATTCTGATTCTTGGCTTGGCCTTCATCCTGACTGGTTGTCCTCCCAAGGAAACAACACCGCCTGAAGCTGACGGAGCTTCAATGACTCTGGATGATTTGGATGATGAAGGTGAACTTACCGATGAGCAAAGAGCTGAAGACGAAAATGCAAAGGACTCTGCAGAACAACGAAAAAAACTGATCAAAGAACTCGCGGTCAAAGACTTGGCTGAAAAAAAGGAACTGCTGGTTAAAAAAGAAAAGGTCGAAGAGGCAAAAGAGGAACTGAATCAAGAGATTAGCAAGGTTCTTAAGAAGAGGGCCGAGAAGAAAGCCAAGCGTCTTTTCCAGGAAAAAATTGCTGATAGTATTAAGGGAAGAGGTTGAAAAAATCATCGCCAAAGCCAAAGCAGAAAACAGGAATGTTCAAGAAGCTTTATTGGCAAAAGTCCTTGAAGAAACCACCAATCTTTCCAAAGAAGAAATCGCAAAAGTGGTTAAGGAAACAAAGGATATTGTCCAAGAGACTAAAGAGCTGGCGAAAAAATTGGCCGCTGCAACTTCAGCAGATGAGGTTCGAAAAATCTTGGAAGAAGCGGGAGATGTGAGTCAGGAAGATATTGCTTCGATTGCCAAGAAAGTCGAAGAAGTTGTGGCACAGGAAAAAAGTTTCCTTAGTGAAACGATGGCGAAGCTCTATGCCCGTTTGCAAAGAGACAAGAGACTAGAAATTGACGAAGCTTTTTGCAGGGATATTGAAGGTGTTCTAGACCATCTGCTGATTTCACCGTCATACTTTGACACAGACCGTTCCAACATCGACAAGTATGTCGAAGAAATCAACCGTAACCATCAACTTCTGATGCCGATCTTGTCGGATTACAGCGATGTTTCAATCCAGCTTGAAGGCAATACTGATGTTCGCGCCTCCAATGATTACAACAAAGCGCTGGGAGAAAGGCGCTGGAAGACACCAATTAAACTATTAACCACACTATACACTTTGCAGGGTGATGTCCCGGTATTTGGAGTGAGTCGTGGTGAGGAATGTCAGATGCCCCGAAAATCCGGGGAATCGGTCAGGGACTGGTGGACCCGTAACCGAAGAACCGATTACATGTTTAAACTCCAGTAAATACAATGACTTTTGATGATTTTGTAAGTGCGATACTGCATGGGGGTTTCATTACCCTCAGCATATTTATTCTGTTACTGATTCTCTCAGTTTGTACTTGGGGCATCATTATCAGCAAAATTCTCCAACTTAAAAGGGAAGATAAAAAGAATGCGGCCTTTGTCAAAGCCTTCAATGCAGCAGAAGATATTCTTGAATTCTGCGATACGAACAAACGAAGAGGTTTGGTGGATTATGACCTTGGGATTGTTTTTGAAGAGGTCGTTAACGTTCAGCAAAAATTTGAAAAAGACTACCCCGAGCTCAATTTTGCGGATAGCCAAATGAAAGTCCTCAAGGAGGATTTCGACAACATGGTCAAGCATACGGTGGATCGAGTTTCGAACCAGATGGCTGAACGGCGTGAAACCTTGCTTTCGGTTCTGGCAACCACCTCCAATATTGCTCCTTTTCTCGGAGTTTTGGGAACAGTCGTCGGAATCATCAATGCATTTACGGCGATAGGGAACATGGGTTCCGCAGACCTTTCTGTCGTTGCTCCTGCCATTTCAGAAGCTCTTGTGGCAACTGCCTTAGGAATCTTTGTCGCCATTCCTTCCTCGGCTGCATTCAACATGATCAGTTATTGGACCCAAATCCTCGGGCAAAAGTTTGATCGATTTACCATGATTCTGTTGAATCGAATGCAGTTGGAACTCATCAGCCGTTATAAAAAGACGGAGGAATTCGGAAAATTCTGAGTCCATTCAAGAACAACCTTATATCTCAATTCAATCACTGGAAGGTTGAGCGTTACCTGCAAAATGACCTCGGGGCTTGATTTCTCAAATTCATAATTTTCAAAAAATCATGATGACACGGTTCTTATTCAAGGAGGATATTCATGGGTGGGGGTGATTCGTCAGGAGGCAAAGGGAAAAAGCTCGTTTCAGAAATCAATATCACCCCATTGGTGGATACACTGCTGGTGCTGCTGATCATTTTCATGGTCACGGCTCCTGCGATGACCAGGACCATTGGCATCGACCTTCCCAGCGCTGACGGAGCCCGTGCGGAAAAAATGGAGGTGGATGAAGAAAAGGAATTCCTGGTGGTTGGAATTTCTGTTGATGATCAAATCGTCTTTGAGGAAAAAAACTACTCCCAATCGGATTTCATGAATCAGTTCTCGACGCTTGTTGCAGGGATGGAACCGGAAAAAGTATTCATTCAAGCGGACAAGAACGTGGCCTATGACCGTTTGGTTCAGGTCATGGTTTTTTTACAAAATCAGGGACATGAAAAAATAGGTCTGGTTTTTGAGGATCAATAAGTTTGCAAAAGAATAAACACTTCCGGAAAAACTATTTTACCTATTTTTTAAGGCTCGGGTTGATCATTTCGGGTTCGGTCCACCTTTTGACGGTGGGGACCTTATTCGGAATGAATGTTCTTTTTTTTGAACAACCGAAGGAAGATGAAGAATCCAATGAGTTTGAAATGCTCGAGCAGCAATCGATAGAAATTAATGCTCTATCGGCAGATGAAGTTCGTGCTCTCATTGCGGCACTTGAGGGAAAAACATCCGAAGCAAGTGAGGGAGACTCAATCCCTGCAGGTGGTGAAGAAGTCTCAGAGGATCGGCAAAGTGATGGGGAGGAAGTTCAGGAAGAACAAACGGCTTCCATAGAGTCGGTTGAAACCGAATCTATATCGGAAGTTGTCCAGGATGCCGTTGAGGAACAACCCGCACCAGAGTTATCGGTAGAAAAGGATACTCCTCCTGAGCCGGAACCTGTTCCAGAACCTGAAAAGGTGGTGGAAGCCCCTCAAGAGCCTGAACCGGTTCAGGAAATAACGGAAGTCATCAAACCCGAAGCCAGTGAAGAGTTACAGCAAAAAACTGAAGAGGAACGAAAAAAACGTTTGCTGAAATCGGTGCTTGCTGAAGAGGTTGAAGAAATTGAAGTCCTTTCTGAATCAGAAGAGATAGGCACCGAGCCTGAGACTTTGATTGGTGAAGAGGAACCGCCTCAGATAATTGAGGAGCTTGAGGGTCAACAAGAGTTGCTTTCCAAACCACTTGAAAATCTATTGGATGAAGACGTTGATACAATGGAGTTGGCCGAATTAGACAGTACCTCGAATCAACTCGAGACAGGTGTTAGCTCCACTCTGGAAGAGTTTTCAAATTCGGAAGCCTCCTTATCCAATCTCACCGAATCGGCGTTGAAAGAACTCGACAACCGGTCTTTATTTGACGCACCGGAATTGGAAACCGTTAAAGTTTCCACAAATTCTCTGGATTCCCTCAATCCAGCTGAATCGACCCTTGAGCCTGATACCACGCAATCTCTGAGGGAAAGCACGACGCGTTTAAAACAACAGGTACAATACTCTGAAAAAGAAAGCAGTGTCCTGGACCGGGCTAAACCGGAACGCGAAGAAGATTCGGTCAATGATCCAGTTGAAGAACAGACGATCGTTGCTGTTGTGGAATCACCTGAGACCAGATTTGAAACCAATCGCTCTCTTCAAACGCAAACTGAGGAAAATGTTTCAATGTCGGCGTTGAAATCTACTCAACCTGCTGATGAACCGACGAAAATTCAAACTGCTTCTGAGCTGGTAAAGCTAGAACGTAAGACCTTGAACAGTGAGGTTTCAGTTTCAGAAGATGCAAAGGAAAGTTCTCCAGCTCCTAAGCCAACATTGGTACAAGCCTCAAAACCGAAAGTGAAGCCTGTTCAAGCTGGAGCAAGAAAGACAAGCGAATCCTCAGCACAAGAGTCTGAGAGGTCGAATGTTGAGGGCACTGGAGGCGGGAACGAAATCGTCATTGCCAATCTGGATTTGGAAGATCTGCAAAACCTATCACTTGAAGATCTGAAGGAACTTGAAAAAACCCTTCCGGAAGGCGGAATTTCAGGGAATGTAAATCTGAAGGATGTCCTCGGCAAACTTAAATTTGGAAAGATTGACCTCAAGAAGATTCGTAAACGCGGGAAACTTTCCAAAGAGAAGACCAACAATGCGGTGGAAGTGGTCAGCAAAAATGCTGCATTGTTTGCTGCTGGTAAATCCAAAATCCGCGATAAGATCAAACCGATGAGTTTGTTTCAGTATCGGGAATATCTGATGAAAGTCGACCCAATCCTGAGACAGAAATGGAAAATACCGCTGGAAATTTCTGCAAAACTGGAAGTCCGTGTCAAACTAGTTTTGGACCGAAAAGGAACCATCCTGCAGTATGCCTTTGTTGACATCTCAGGAAACAAGATTTTTGACCAATCGGTGAGGGATCTGCTGAATGAGTTGGATAAACTACTGCCTCTTCCGGAAGAGTTTGAAGGTGCCTTAACTGAAATAGGAATTAATTTTAAACCTAGATGACTGAAATAACCCTTAATAGAGAAAGATAATGAAGATGAAGCTGATTTTAAGTATAGCCTTTAGCATATTGACTGCTTCGATGCTTTACGCATTGGAATTTTATGATGTGTCCCGTCCGGATATTGCCAAGATCAAACTGAATATTTCGGCAAAAAATGAATCTGCATTGAATACACTTCTGATTCAAACCATGGAAAGGCAATTGAAGCATTCTTTGCTCTTTGAGAACGCTTCGGCAGCTGATGCGGAATACCTTCTAGAAATCGAAAAGACCATTGAATCCGGTTCAATAGTTTCGACTCTGAAAAGTTCTGCAGAAAGCGGGTTTGAGCCTCTGGTATTTGGAGTGAAATTCAAAAAACAGGATGAAAGATATATTTCCAGGAAAAGCGCTCAAGTCAGCAATCTGATGCTGAAACAGTTGTTTGGCATCAAGGGATCTTTAGGAAGTCCGATTATTTATTCGACCAATAATGCGTCCGAAACCCAGGTTAAAACCCTCTACCTCAAATACCATGGGGATGACGGGCAAAAGCAGTTGACCTTCAACCTTTTTTCCAATTATGGAGCGAGTTGGGATCCAACCGGGAAAAACATTCTTTACACGGCCATCACAGCCCGAGGAACACGAGTTTTCATGCAGGGATTTCGTCCTCTGAGGGTTAAGAGTGTGGAGGTTTTCTTCGATGAAGGGACAGGCAGTGCGGCTGAATGGGGTTCCACCGGAAGGGTTTTTATTTCAAAATATGTCAACCGCAGCAATACTGACATTTATGAATACTACCTTGATGGTGAAAAAATCTATGGACTGCCGACTCCGAAATTACGTGAATCCGACAGAATCACAAAAAATTCAGCCATCGAAACGGAACCTGCTCTTTCTCCGGATGGCAGATACCTGGCTTTAATTTCTGACCGAACAGGTTCTCCTCAGGTCTATGTCCGTGATATGCAGCGCAAAAAACTGACGCGTATCACAGAAAACGGAAACTATAACGTTTCTCCTTCCTGGTCTCCTGATGGGAAATTCATTGCTTATGCAAGTAGAAGGAGTGGTGTTTCCTCGATTTACAGGATTGATCCGAAATCCAAGGAAGAAAACAGGGTAACTCCCAAGAATATGAATGCGGAAAGTCCAACCTGGTCTCCTGATGGTTCAATGATCGCCTTTTCAGGTAAAAAAGGAGGAGATTGGAAAATCTATTATTCCCTATCTTCCGGCGGACAGGCGGTTCGTCTCACTAATTCCAAAGCGGGGCTTCAGGAAACCATGCCTTCCTGGGGTCCTTCTCTACGCTAATCGCTAAGGAGTTTTCCAGTGTTTGGAACCAAAAAGTTTATTTACTGCAGTCTGTTTCTCGGGTTGATTTATCCCTTCTCTTTATTCGGTCAATCCGCCGACCAGGTGAAACAACTCCAGAAAGCTCTCATCAAAATGCAGCTTGAAATGGAGGAGTACCAGGGCGAATTGCAGGATCAGTTTTCTGAGCAGAGACAGTTATTGGAGCAGGCACAATCGGAAATTGAAAGATTGAGCCGGGAGAATAAGGAACTTCAGGAAAAAGTTTTTTCTTTAGAAACAGAGCAAGCAGTTTCAAAGCAGTCCCTCAATGAATTAAGTGCTTCAAGCAGTACCGCACAATTTGACGAATTGAGTCTGCTGGTCAGTTCGTTGATGCTTGCGGAATTCGGAGATTCGTCGAGTCTCGAAGAACAACTTCTCGAAATGCTCAATGAGGGGAGCAACCTGCCTGCGGATCAACTGATCTTGATGTTAGCGGAATCGCACAAAAGACGAGGTGCACTGGAAGAGAGTCTCGGATTTTACGGACTCATGATTTCTGATTACCCCGAAAGCGATTTTCTTAACAAAGCCATTTTTGAAGCCAGTGAACTTTTAGGGCAACTCGATCAAAGCGATCAGCAAATGGCTCTTCTGGAATCCCTCTCTGAAAGCAAAGGGGAATATGGAGAAAAAGCCAGGGAAAAACTGGCATCCCTGTCCAACTGACCTCGTTCTTCATCTCTTCTGTTGCCGGTTTCGTATTAGAAATATTGTAAATTTTGATGGTTTGAAACTTTTGTAATGAAAGAAGTGATTTCAAAAAAAGAAATGGGAGTCTCACGTTATTCATCCTTCATCCTGGGATTGCTTTTTTTAGTGATTCAGGGATGCGCCGGAGTTGGTCCTGACCTAGAAAAAGCAAAAGAGCAGAATACAGAACAGGCTTATCTAGCATTCATTGAAAAATACCAGGATCAGTCTGCTGCTAGTGAACAGATCAAGGAAGCACGCAAAGCGATCATCCTTATCAAATTCACCGAAGCCAAAAAGAAGAACACTTTGGAAGGTTACGATTTGTTTGTGGATCTCTACAACAAAGACCCTCTTGCCGAGCAGCAACTTCTTCAAGCAAATCAATTGAGCGAAACGTTGATTTTCGAACAATGCAGGATCAATAAGGATCCAAAAGATTTTCGAAAATACGTTGCAAGGTTTACAGAAAATCCACCCGTTCCTGAAAACCTTGTGACTGTCAAAAACTGGCTCCGATTCCATGACATCAATCAGGCAAAAAAACAGGATTCCCTGATCACCTATTCCACTTTTCTTTCAAATTATCTCAATGATGAAAATGCGAAAGATGATCTCAAGTGGGTCCGTAAAAGAGTACGGGAACTTCAATTTGCAAGTGCCCGAAAAAGCGGTACGAGGTCTTCATATCAGAATTTTGTTCTCAAACATCGCAATGATCGTGAAGCCGCAGAAATGGTTTCTTTTGCAAATCGGGAAATCATTCGCTTGGACTATGAAAAGGCAGAATCTGATTCAACTCGAAAGGCATACGAACGTTTTGTCAAAAAATACAAGAAGAATTCGGATGCAAAAAAATATGTTTCAAACATAGAAGTCGAACTGCACGATCTGGATTTTAAATCGGCAACCAAAGTTGGTTCCATGGAGGAATACCAGAACTACCTTGGCAAATACGAAGAGCAGTCTCGCTTTTCAGAACAGGTCGAATTCATCCGATCTCTGATGAGCAGCCAGCAGGATTTGTTTTATTATGAAAATGGGAAAAAGAAGTACGTCGGCAAGACCAAGAAGGGTCAATTTCATGGACAAGGAGTTTTTTACAACAAAGAAGGTAAAGTTGTTTATGCGGGAGATTTCGTAGATGGGAAACGTGAAGGTCCCGGTCGACTTTTCTGGGACTCGGGGAAATTGCGTTATCAGGGAAATTTCAAAGCCGGTCTGTTTTCCGGAGAAGGAAACCTTCACCACCAAGATGGAAGCCTCAGGCTAACGGGGTCCTGGTCCAAGGGTCAACCAGAGGGTTTGATGGTTGTCTATGATCCTTCAGGAAAAGTGATTTATGAAGGAACTTTGAAAACTGGAAACTGGAATTACGATGGTTCAGGGACCCTCTTCAGTGACAAACAATTGGCGGTTTATCAGGGTGATTTCAAAAACGGCCAGTTTTCCGGAACGGGCAAACAATTCAACGAGAATGGTGTTTTGCTCTATGAGGGACTATTCCGTGATGGACTTTATCACGGGGAAGGAACCTTATTTCGCGGGAACGGTTCAAAATACATTTCCGGGAATTGGGTTTTTGGAAAACCACATGGTCCGGTTCAATTTTATTTTCCAGATAATGGCCTTCTCCAATATGAAGGTGGGTTGAAAAAAATGGACGATGGAAGCTTTGTCTTTCAGGGGCAGGGGACCCTTTATAACCAGACTGGTCAATCGGTCTACCAGGGTTTATGGGAAGACGGAACCCGTTCCGGAAATGGGACCGCATGGCTTGAAGATGGTTCGATCTACTCTGGAAATTGGGTTGATGATTACCCGGATGGAAAGGGTACCTACCTTTTTCCGGATGGGACTGAATACGAGGGAGGATTCATCCGTGGAAAAAAACATGGCCAAGGAACCTTCAAAGAAGCCGACGGATTCGTCAGTTATGATGGTGAATGGAAGGATGGTCAAAGGTTTGGAAAAGGGCGGGTCAACAAACGTGACAGTTCGAGCTACGATGGAGATTGGTTGGATGGTAAGCCTCATGGCAACGGAATGTTTACCTATCCTGATGGACGGGTTTACACTGGAACCATGAAACAAGGTCTTCGACAAGGATTAGGTGAATTACGGCGCAGTGACGGAAGCATCGCCTACGAAGGAGAATGGGACAGGAACCTGAGGCACGGCAAAGGAAAAGCATATTCTGCTTCCGGACTCATCAAATTTGATGGGGACTTTTACGAAGGATATCAAAGTGGAACAGGAAGCGAGTATCGGGATGACGGAACACTTTATTATCAGGGAAGTTGGAAACAAAATCTGAAAGATGGCCAGGGAAAGATCTATTCCAATGCCGGTGACATTATTTTTGAAGGAAATTTCAAAGCTGGTCAACCCGATGGTCAAGGCCAGGAGTTCCGTGAAAATGGAACACCTGTTTATTCAGGTGGATTCGTAAAGGGACTGCGTGAGGGCAGTGGGAAACTTTATGGAATGAACGGAGTTTTGATTTATGAGGGGCAATTTAAAGCCAATCGGCGTCATGGTTCCGGGAAGGCATTCCACGAGAACGGGAAGATTGCCTTTGATGGAAACTGGAATACCAATCAAAAATCCGGCCCTGGGGATCTCTTCGACGAAAATGGAGTTCTCATTTTTCAGGGGAGCTTTGTCGAAGATCTTCCTGAAGGTTCGGGTAAGGAATTTCGAAAAGACGGATCTCTGCTCTTTGAAGGTTCCTTTCTTCAGGGAACACGACATGATTCAGGAAAAATCTATTTCCCTGATGGAACGGTGCAATATGATGGTGAATTTTTCGAAGGTGCCCAACATGGAATCGGAAAAGAGTACCGTCCTGATGGAACTCTGATTTATGAAGGAAACTGGTCAAATGGAAGAAGGGATGGGAATGGGAAACTGCTTTCTCAAGAAGGAGTGAAGCGTTTTGAAGGACTGTTTGCAAAGGGTCTGATCGAAGGAAAAGGGAGTGAATTCCGCGAAGATGGGTCCCTTATGTACCAGGGAGATTTTCTCAAGGGTCAACGACATGGCAAAGGACGCTATTTCCTTCCGGGCAACATCCTCATTTATGATGGAGATTTTGCTGAAAATACACGACATGGTAATGGAACTGAATTCAGGGAAGATGGTTCGAAGGTCTACCAGGGAAATTTTAAATTCAGTTCCAGACATGGCAAAGGGAAGATTTTTTCGGCAGACGAGAAAGTGCTTTTTGATGGAATTTTTGAAGAAGGAAAGCCTGATGGCAAAGGGAAAGAATATCGTTTCGATGGTTCCCTGGCATTTGAAGGTGAGTTTGTGAAAGGAGAGAGAACAGGGCGTGGATTGGTTTTTGGAACTAATGGCAGCAAACTTTTCGATGGAAATTTTATCAAAGGAAGTCGCGAGGGTGATGGAACAGAATACCGCGAAAATGGAGACATTCTTTTCAGCGGGTCATTTCTCAAAGATCAACGCCATGGTATAGGAAGCATCTACGGACCTGATGAAGCCATTGTCTTCAAAGGAAACTTCGACCAGGGAAAGCCACAAGGCGCTGGGCAGGAATTTCGTGACGATGGGACAAAGGTTTATGACGGAAATTTCGTGGAAGGCCAAAGACAGGGGCAGGGGAAACTGTTTTCGATGCGTGGAGAGTTGATCTTTGAAGGAGAGTTCCTTGCCAACCTCAGGGAAGGTCAGGGGATTGAGTACAACGAAGACGGATTCAAACTTTATGAGGGAGCCTGGGAAAAAGACCTCCGTGAAGGTCAGGGAGAACTTTACGATTCCCAGCAGAGACTCGTTTTCGCGGGTCTCTTTATCAAGGGTGAACCGAGTGGACAGGGAAAGGAATTTCGTAAAGACGGCGGAGTGCTTTACGAAGGAGACTACGAAAATAAAAAAAGACACGGTCAGGGAACCCTCTATTTCAGTTCCGGAGAGATTCTTTATCAGGGCACCTTTGCCGAAAACCTCAAATCCGGTGAAGGAAAAGAATATCGCAAAGACGGAAGTATCATCTACGAGGGGTTTTGGAAGGAAGACAAACGCCACGGAGAAGGAAAAATCCTCAGTAAAGAAGGAACTCTGGTTTATCAGGGAGGCTTCGAGTCCGGGAAACCGCATGGAAGCGGAACCGAATTCCGTAAAGATGGTCAGAAATTCTATCAGGGCAATTGGCAGGCGGGCTTAAAGCACGGTAATGGGAAAACCTTTGGTCCCAAAGGGAATCTGGTTTATGAAGGAGGATTCCAGCAGGGCAAACCTCATGGACAGGGACAGGAATACCGTGGAGAAAAAGTACTTTTCTATCAGGGGGAGTGGAAAAACGGAAAGAAAGATGGCTCGGGGAAACTGTATTTTCCTGACGGGAAAGTTGCCTATGAGGGGCAATTTGTCAGCAACCAGCGAGAAGGAAACGGCAAGGAATTCCGAAAATCCGGAACAGTGTATTACGAAGGAAGCTGGCAAAAAGGAAAGAAGAACGGGCCGGGAACTCTATTTAACAGTGATGGACAGAAAGCTTTTTCCGGAGTGTTCGTCAAAGGGAAACGTGATGGACAGGGCAAGGAATACCGAAAAGACGGAAGCCTGTATTATGCCGGAGAATGGAGAGAAGAAATCAAACACGGACAGGGTGCGATATACAACAAGAAAGAACAGCTGGTTTATACGGGTCAATTTCGAGAAGGAAAACGTCATGGTAAAGGAAAACAATACCGTGAAGATGGAACCCTCTATTATGACGGACTCTGGAGAAACAATAAGAAACATGGTGAAGGCTCTCTTTTTGCCAAAAATGGTGAACAAGTTTTCACAGGAAATTTCAGGGATGGAAGGAGAGTTGATATCTGAATCCAAATAATCCTTCCTCTCATTTTTTCATAGATGTCTTTCCTGACTCCTCTTTCCTCTCGAGAAGATTTCTTGCTTTGCTGTCAAAAAAAGGAATCAATGAACCATCCTGAATTGAAAACATTCACTGATCATTTCATCTGATGATTAAAGAATATCTCCGAAGAAAGACCCGGACCGTGATGGTGGGAAAGGTTGGAGTGGGCTCGGCTGAACCCGTCCGCATTCAATCGATGTTGACTTCGGAAACCACGGACCTTGATTCCGTGATGCTCGAAATTCAGGCCCTGCATCGTGCTTCCTGTGAAATGATCCGCATCACCATCCCCAACCGCAAAGCATTGGATGCGATTCCGGAAGTGCGCAGAAGGATGTCTGAGGAAGGAATTGAACGTCCCTTGATCGCAGATATCCACTTCAATCCCCAGTTGGCTGTCGATAGTTGTGAGTTTTTCGAAAAAGTCCGTATCAATCCTGGCAATTATGCTGACCGGAAGAAATTTGAAATCCGGGAATACAGCGATCTTCAATATGCCGAAGAGTTGGAAAGGATCGAGGAAACTCTTTTGCCCCTGGTTAAAAATCTGAAAACTTATCAACGTTGTTTGAGGATTGGGACCAATCATGGTTCCCTTTCTGACCGTGTCATGAACCGATTCGGAGATTCTCCCGAAGGCATGGTTCAATCGGCTTTGGAATTTTTGAGGATTTTTGAAAAACATGACTTTTATCACACGATTCTCTCGATGAAATCTTCCAATCCTCTGGTGATGAAGGAAGCCTATCGTTTGTTGGTGATGAGGATGGAAGAGGAATCGATGGATTATCCCCTTCATCTTGGGGTGACTGAAGCGGGGAATGGTTCGGAAGGCCGAATCAAAAGTGCGGTCGGAATTGGCGGATTGCTCTGCCAGGGACTTGGCGACACGATCCGGGTCTCCTTAACAGAACCGGCAGAGAATGAAATTCCAGCTGCCAAAGCCATCCTTGGAGGAGTAGAAAAACTGATCGAAAGGATTTCAACGGATTTAGGAGAGAATGAAAGATTTGAGGGAAAAACAGCTTCCGAAACAACGATATCACCCAATCAGAATCAATCCACCTTAAGGATTCAATCTGGGAAAACATCTGGGAGGGGTATCCTGATGAAACCCTCAGGATGCAAGATCGGAGACCGGGAAACCTTTAAATTACTTTCTTGGAAAACCGATACAGAGTTTACAGATCCCAAAAAAGTTTTTGACGCAAAACTCGATCGGTCAGACGGGGAACAAGTTCTTCTTCTCAATGAGCAGGAAATCGAGACCGGATTGGATAAAACCCTCCTGGATCATTTGAAATCGAAGCTCCTGGTTCTGGAAGTCAGCAACCCTCTCTATACGATCCGGAATCTGAATCAAAGGCTTGAAGGCAAAGCTAAACCGGCTGCGATTGGATTTCAACTGCCTATCATCGAATCCATGGAGGATCACCTCGGACTTGCAGCGGAATTGGGAGAACTGATCAGTTCCAGGGAACTGCATGCCCTGATCTGCCGGGATGGTGATCCCGAGTCGCTTTCGGCACGGTTTGCCCAGAACCTGATGCAGGCGACCAGGGTTCGAATGTTTCAGGCAGATTTCATTTCCTGCCCTTCCTGCGGCAGGACCTTCTTCGACCTTCAACAAACCACGGAACAGATTAAGCGTAAAACAGCACACCTGACGGGAGTCAAAATTGCCGTCATGGGTTGTGTGGTTAATGGGCCCGGAGAAATGGCCGATGCGGATTACGGATACGTGGGCGCTGGTCCTGGCAAGATCCATCTCTATCGTGGACAGCAATGCGTGCAGCGCAACATCCCGAGTCATGATGCAGTCGACAAACTCATCGATTTGATCCGGAGTGAAGGCAGATGGATCGAACCGGTCGAAGCATCAGCAGCCTAGGACCTTATTTTTCACTCCCACGCTGTTCTTTTCCTTCCGCCTGCATTATGCTGGCAATTCCGATTTTTCCAACTAATTGAGAGAGTTTGAATCCATTATGCCTGTTGCCAATCAACTGCGTGAATCGATGAAACGTTCCTCCTGGATCCGGGAGATGTTCGAAGAAGGTGCACGCCTCAAAGCGATTCATGGTGAAGACCAGGTCCATGACTTCAGTTTAGGAAATCCGATCCTCGAACCTCCTCAACAGGTTCACCGGCAATTGCAGGAAATCCTCGGTAATCCCACTCCCGGTATGCACCGATACATGCCGAATGCCGGCTTTGAGCGAACCCGGGCTTATGTGGCAGAGGAACTGAACAAGGAAACCGGACTGAATTTCCAGGCCCAGGATACGGTGATGTGTGTCGGGGCCGGGGGTGGACTGAATGTGGTGATGAAAGCCCTGCTTGATCCCGGAGATGAAGTGCTCACTCCTTCCCCTTTTTTTGTGGAATACGGAGCCTATGCGTCCAATCACGGAGGGGTACTGAAAACCGTGAAGACCACCGACGCCTTTCAGCTCGACCTGGAAGCATTTGATGCGGCACTGAATCCGAAGACAAAAATCGTCATCATCAATACCCCGAACAATCCTACCGGAGTGATTTATCCTCAACAGTCCCTGGATGAGCTGGGGGTATTGATCCGGGAAAAAGAAAAGGAATTTGGACATCCCATCATACTCGTAGCAGATGACATTTACCGAAGGCTGGTTTTCGATGGACTGACCAGCGGGGATGTGTTGTTGAGTCATCCGCATTCGATCCGCGTCCATTCCCACTCCAAGGATTTGGGACTTCCGGGTGAACGGATTGGTTTCATTGCGGTTCACCCCGGTATCCCCGAACGGGAAACCATCTGTCAGGGATTGGTTCTGGCAAACCGGATTCTCGGTTTCGTCAATGCTCCTGCCCTGATGCAGCAGATTCTGCCATCGATGGGTCAGGCAACCGTGGATGTTTCAATCTACCAGAAATTGCGCGACCGTTTCTATGAAATGCTCACCGGTTTGGGTTTTGAAGTGGTGCTTCCCCAGGGGGCATTTTATCTGTTTCCCAAATCCCCGGAAGCCGATGATGTGGCTTTCGTACGCAGGGCTCAGCAGGAAAGGATCCTCTTGGTACCAGGGTCGGGTTTCGGCGGGCCTGGGCATTTCCGGATCTCGATCTGCTGCAGTGAGGAGGACATCGAACGATCAAGACCTGGTTTCGAGAAACTCGCGGCCCACTATGGTCTCAGAAAATGAAACTGAGGAATATTTAGTCTAGGATTGCATTGTCACTTCAACAGATCCTTGGCCAGGAAAAGGCCATTCGTTTGATACGAAAAGCAATCAGCCATGAAAGAATTCCGCATGCCTGGCTGTTCAGCGGAATGGCACATATCGGCAAGTACAAAACCGCGCTGGCCCTCGCACAAACTTTAAACTGTCTCGAAAATGGAGACGACGCCTGCGGACATTGTGATTTTTGCCGTCAGATCGAGCATGAGCATTTCCCGGATTTCAGGGTGGTCCGGCCTGAGGGAAAAAATATCCGTATTGCTCAGGTCCGGGATGCGTTGGACTGGCTGCATTTACGTCCTGACCGGGCGAAGTACAGGGTGTTGATTTTTGAGGATGCCGATCAGTTCAATCGTGAATCCGCGAATGCATTTCTGAAAACCCTTGAAGAACCACCTCCCGACACCCTGATTATTCTGATCAATCTCAACCCCCAGAATCTCCTGGAGACGATTGTTTCGCGCTGCCAGCATATCCGCTTCCGTCCGCTCTCGAGAGAGATGGTGCTTGAGATTCTGCGTGCCGAGACCGAGTTGAGCGAGGACCAGCTCGAGCTGCTGGTTTCCTTCGGTGCTGGAGGGGCCCGCAGTGATCTTGCATTGCAGGTAGAGCTCATGCAGAATATCCAGGATTCGGTGATCGGTTCCCTGACGGACCTCTCGGCTCAGTGCATGGAGTCGATGCTTCAGAGAACCAACGATTGGGCCAAATCAAAAAATGAGGAATGGCGGCTGGTTCTGGATGTGCTGGAAAACTGGTTCCGGGATCTGGCCTGGATTAAGCATCATCTTCCGCATCAGGATCTGTTTCATGCTCAAAAAAAACAGGAACTGGAACAGTGCTCCAAACGTTTCCGCCTCGAGGATGTTTACCAGTTCAGTAAAGATCTGGCGGAAACAAGAAAAAACATTGAACTCAATGCCAACCGGACTTTAGCCCTGGAAAGCCTGTGGATCCGACTCAAACATTATTCCACTGTATGAAACGCCTTGTTCTGCTGGTACTCCTGACGGTTTTTCTGGGGAGCCCGATGGTTCATTCCAGGCAGCCTACACCGGCGGAAATGGAGGCAATCAGTAAAGAGACCCGTCTGGTTTTTGAAAGCTTTCTCCAACTCTGGCAGGAAGAACGTTATTTCGAAATGTACGATTATGGGAAAAAGCAGTCCAGGGAGATCCTTTCCCTGGAGGAATTTGCCACACGTATGGTCGAACTCGACTGGGTCCCAGTTGGGTTGTCTCCGGAAAAACCTTCGGAAATCTCCTATCGTTACCGCACCCTGCTTTATATGAATGCCAACATTGTTTTCAGGCACAAAAGTTTTTATGACCTGCAGTTCACCAAACCCAAAGCCTTCTTACTCCAAAAAGAGGAAGGGGCCTGGAAATTCGATCTGATTCAGATGATCCGTTCCCCCTACTATTCTCCTGAAAATTCCTGAACGGTTCTTCTCTTTTAAAGTTAGGGAATAGGGTGTTTTCTTAAAACCATCAGAATCTATATATTAGGCAGGTCTCTAAAAGTCTCTGAAAATTGGGCATTACCTCTCATCCTTTGAAAGTTTGATCCTCCCAGTTTATTTTAATCGAAGTGCCGAATCGGCCATCGAATCAAAAACAATAAAAGTTTGATATGAGTGAAGGGGAGGTAAGCCTGATTGGGACTCTGGAAAGGGTCGTTTTCAGCAATCCTGAAAACGGTTTTCTGATTGGCACCTTTCTCGAGGAAAATACGGTTTCTCCAATTACCATCAAGGGCGTCGTTTTCGAAGTTCAGGACCAGCAGAAGCTTCACCTGAAGGGAAATTGGGAAAATCATCCACAATACGGAAAACAATTCGCAGTCCGTGAGTACATGACTGTTGAGCCCAATACCCGTGAAGGGATTGAGCGATATCTTGCATCAGGTGTTTTCCCTGGAATTGGTCCCAAAACCGCTGAAAGGATTTACCAGAAATTTGGTGAGAAAACCTTTGAGATCCTCGATCAGGATCCTGAACAACTGCTCAAAATCAAACGTTTCACCCGTAAACAACTCCAAGCTGTCAAAGAAGGCCGGGAGGATCAACAGGGTTTCCGGGAAGTGATGACCTTCCTCCATGGCTTGGGAATAAGCCAGGCATTCGCGGCCAGAATTTACGCAGCCTTCGGGATGAACAGCATCCCTCTTGTTAAAAGTAATCCTTACCAATTGACCGAGGTCAACGGAATCGGTTTTGTCAGTGCGGATGTTTATGCGCGTAGGCTTGGATTTGGTGAAAATTCCCCGGAACGTGCTTCCTGCGCCCTGACCTATATGTTGGAGCAACAAGCTCAAAACGGACACACCTGCTTCCCCCGTCAAGAATTGATCGAAAAAACCGTCGAAGAGCTTCATATCAAGCAGGAAGTGGTTGAGGATGCATTGGAGGTTTTGACCGAAGAAAGGCTGGTGAAAGTCCTTGAACCGGCAAAAAACTCAGCTTTCGGTTCTGAAATGCTGGCCCGGCCACGATTTTATTTTGCCGAGCAGAGGATTGTCGAAAACTTTCAGCGTCTGATCGATAGTGAAGCGTTCACCAAGTTTGATGCAGAAAGAGATTTGATCGCTTCCCAGGAAAACAGGCTTGGAATTGAGCTCGATGCCGTTCAGTTAGAGGCCATTCATGCGGCTTTGCAGAACAAGGTTTTGATCATCACCGGTGGACCGGGAACGGGAAAAACCACCCTTGTACGTTTCATCCTTGGATTGATGAGCCGCCGAATCCCCTCCGTTGCTTTGGCGGCACCCACCGGTCGTGCCGCAAAACGGTTGACAGAAACCACTTCCTACCAGGCTTCTACGATTCATCGATTGTTGGAAGCAGACAACATGGGTTTTCAACGCAACCGGGACCAACCCCTTGAATCGGAACTTTTGATCATTGATGAAAGTTCGATGATTGATACGTTGCTGATGGACGCCCTGCTGGATGCGATTTCTTCATCGGCAAGGCTCGTCCTGGTAGGAGATGTGGATCAACTTCCTTCGGTGGGTCCGGGGATGGTACTGCGAGATCTAATCGAAAGCGAGTTGGTTGCTGTGGTGAGGCTGGAGCGCATCTTCAGGCAGGCGGAAGACAGCCTGATCACGAGCAATGCCCACCATGTCCGTTTGGGCCGTTTGCCCGAGTTACCGAGGGGTGAAACGACGGAGAAACTCAAAGATTTTTATTTCATCCGGGAATCAGACCCGGAACAGATCGTGGAAAAGGTGACGCGGATGGTTTCGAAGAATATCCCGGAACGTTTCGGATTCGATCCTTTTCAGGATATTCAGGTGCTGACCCCGATGCATCGAGGCGTTACCGGTTCCATCAACCTGAACCGCAGCCTGCAGTCTGTGCTTAATCCCGATGGGACTGGATTCGAACATCGTGAACAGTGGTTCAAAACCGGAGACAAGTTGATGCAGCAGCAGAATGATTATGATAAGCAGGTTTTCAATGGGGACACCGGAAGGATCGTTTTTTGTGATCCAAAATCAAGGGAAATCCATGTTACATTTGATCAGGGTACAGTGCGTTACACCGCCAAGGAAATCGACCAGCTCGCCCTGGCTTACGCGATTTCGGTTCATAAATCCCAGGGGAGTGAGTACCCTGCCCTGATCCTCCCATTGACCACCCACCATTACATGATGCTTCAACGGAATTTGCTTTACACCGCACTGACCCGGGGAAAACAATTGGTGATCCTGATCGGAATGGAAAAGGCAGTGGCGATGGCCGTAAAAAATGAAGAAGCAAGAACCCGTCATACCTCCCTGCCGCGTCACTTCAGGGAAATGAAAGAACTGATGGCGCTATAAACCATGCAGAAGTTTAAAATGGTGAATCACTCAAAAATAATTGAATTACTGGATATGAAGTATTGGGGATTCTGGTTAACTATGTTTTACATCATGGTTCTTCCCACCGGGGTTCTTGCAGAGGTTGGAGTCGAGTCACGCAAGATCGTGTTGGGTACCCACCAACCCCTGAGCGGGCCGATGAAAAACTATGCTCAAATCGGGCGGGGTGCTTCGATCTATTTCCAGTATCTTAACGACCAGGGGGGAATTCATGGAAGGCTTCTGTTTCTCCTTCAACGGGATGACCGGTTCAAGCCCCAACGAACTTTGAAGCTGGTGGAAGAACTGGTCATGAAAGACCGGGTCTTTGCCTTGTTTTCCGGAATCGGCACCGAAACTTCGGAATCTGCGATGCCTTTGCTCAAGTCCCAAGGGGTTCCTCATTTTTTCATCGGTTCCAATGCGCGAAGCATCTCGGAGCCTCCAAGACATGGAATTTTCTCAATGTTACCGACACCGGAAGTCGAGGCGAGGGTTCTTGGACAATATGTCAACTCCAACCATCCTGGAGAAAAGGTGATCCTCTGGTTTCGGGATGAACCCGAATATAAAGCTGCATCCAAGGAAATTGCTCAAAAACTCCAGAGCAATCCGCTTCAGTTTCTGCCCAGTAAAGCAGGATCCAGCCAGTTTAAAGCAGAGTGGGATGCGATCCGGGCTGGGAATCCGAGAGCGGTCATCGCCCTTGGACCATACGCTCCCCTGATCAAGTTTCTGAGAGCTGCAGATGTTTCCGGAATGCCGATCTACACCGGGAATGCCCTGGCCGACAGCAGTTTGTGGCGTATGCTGGCTTCCAGGATCATCAACCGCCTCAGGGTTTTGACAAGCTTCCCTTTGC
>LNZD02000021.1 GCA_001469005.2 SAR324 cluster bacterium lautmerah10 | reverse complement strand
CTGAATGGGAGCCGATTAATAACGCAGGACCTGGATTTTTTGACCGGCCCAGGACATTTCCGATGCCGTCGATGGATGCTTCGAGTCCCGCCTCAGTGTATTGATCTTTGAGCCAATTTCGTGCTTCCATATCTGCCTCAGAAAAGGCCGGCCGGACCACACCAGGAGGTTTTGCACCAAATTGGCGAAGTCGTTTCAAATCCCCAATAAGCCGTTCTGCATTGATCTTCGGCATTTTCTTCCTTTAAATAAATCCTGTCCTTTTGAAAGTAGGCAAAGCTTAATTGGAAAATCTGAGTGAAGCAACCATGGTTTCATAAAAGCAATGATCATTGATTTGAATAAAAAAACTGTCCAGGAATTGCGGCAACGTTGCAGGGAACTTCTGGATGAAGGAATACTGGATGCCACCAGGACTGAAATTTCCAGGGCCAAGAAAGCGGAACTGATCGAATGGATCGAGTTTTACGATGATGATGAAGATGACCTTGAAAATGAATCAGGATTGGAACATCAGATCATTGCAGCAAAACCCCGGACGGCCATAGAAAGCTATCCGACTGAAAATGATTTTAACTCAGCAAACCCTTCCACCAGTGAAGAAGAAACAGCATTGGAACCTGATCATCCTGAAGCAACTGAAGAAATCAGTAAATCGGCAAGCAAGGATGCAGTCCGGGAAGTCTTGATGCTGATCCTAGTAGGGCTTGTGACCCTTGCAATTGCGATTGGATTGGGAATTTATTTCCAGTAAAAAATTAACTAAGAGAACTCATTCTTGAACAGCAGAGCATGATTTTTCAGATTTTCAATAAGATTGGCTTTTGAATCGATGGACAAAAAAGACGCTTCCGTGAATCTGTTTGTCTATGGGACGTTGCGACGTGAAGAAAGACAACGCATCACCCCCGACCGATTTGACATCCCTGCATTCAGGCGGAATGCATTCTTGGAAACCGGAAAGATTCTTGACGATGCTCCCTTCCTCGGATTCGCAACCACTTCCGGGAGGCTGTTTGATGTGGGACGATACCCCGGAATGATCGAAGGAGAAGGCCAAGTTTATGGTGAAGTCTACCAAGTCGAACACGATGGATTGTCAATGATCGATCTGCTTGAGGGATTTGATCCTGAAAACCTTTCGGAGTCCCATTACCTGCGCCAAGAAGTTGAGCTGATGGTGAATGGCAATGAAAAACTGAATGGAGAGGCCTATTATTACAATCTGGAAATTGATCACCTGCCTTTGATCCCTTCCGGAGACTATTGCCAATATCTTGAAGCCCAAAGAACCTTGGAAAATCCATAGAGGATGATTATCTTCCTTTTGTCATAATTCATGTTCCTTCCTCTGGAGTGTGAAAAGATTCCCAAAGATTTGCAGTATTGCTGATCGGATGTTAAGCCTTTGAAGGAACCTGTTCCTTAATTCCCCCAACCCCAATTCAAATCATTTCATGAAAAAAATTGACCTCAAAAGTATGATCATCGGTTTCCTGGGCTGTATCATTTTTTTGATGCTGACAGGACAAACTTTCACCATCGGGACTGTCGAAGAAGTTCCAAAATCTTTTGACATCCCAGCGGGAAATTATGAAATCGAATGCTGGCCTGGAGCCGTTAAAACCCATGCACGCTGTGTGGTGTTTGACACCTTAAACGCCAAGGCGATTGGACGTTTTAACTCTCATAACGTCCGTCCTATGAGTCAAAAACTGATCACAGAAAATGCTTTCTGCCCCAATGGAAGTTCATGCAACTGAAAAGACTGAATCCAGTCATGATTTAAATTACCAGAAACTGTTCTTTGAAGATCCATTGGAATTGGTGAGTATTTACGATATGATTGCTGGCGAAATGGATTTCAACACCAAACAGGATCAATGGAATGATCTTTAATCACGATTTATCCCGTTACCGCTACCAACTGGCCCAGCAGTTCAATCCTCCCGAGGGGGATCGTTATTACACTCCCCTCGACAAACCAGAACCTCAGTTTCCTTCGATCACTGGTGTCCTTGGTGCGGACCCGGAATCACGGAACAAACTCCAGGCATGGAGGATGAGGATTGGAGAACAAGAGGCTGAGGAAATCACCAAAAAATCTTCGGAACTTGGAACTCAGGTCCATGAAGCCCTTGAAAAACTCGTCCTGAACCAGGAAGTTCCCGAAGATGATTTAGGGCAAGGGCTCCCCTACTACCAGGGACTCAAAAAACATCTCACCCATTATGTCGACAAACTATACGCGGCAGAGGTGATGCAATTCAGCGAAGAACTCCAAATTGCAGGACAGGTTGACTTGATCTGTGAATGGGAGGGAAAACTCGTTGTCGTCGACCATAAAAACTGGAAAAAGGTCTACCCTGAAAAAATTGCCAAAGCCATCCTGCAAACGGCATTTCATGCCATATGTTTTCATGAAGCCAATGGGTGCTGGCCCGAAGTGCTGATTTGTACCGTTGGCAGGCCCGACGGAAAAGCGGAATTCTACGCGTATCGGGTTACCGAACCCTTGATTGAAAAAGCACGCGGGAAAATCATGATGCTTCGCCAACATTACTATGAATGGAAAAATGAACCGGATTTGCTTCACTAAATCCGTATTTCCCATAAAAAAAGAAGTTGGAGCATTTGACTGACAGCAAAACCGTCCTGGATTTCTGGTTTGTCGAATTACAACCAAAGCAGCACTGGATTAAAGATCCAAAGCTGGATGATGAAATCAAAACACGTTTTGAAAGAACTCTGATTCAGGCAAGAGCATGTGAGCTTTTTGAATGGAGGAAAAATCCAAAGGGACGGCTTGCGGAAATCATTGTTCTCGACCAATTCTCCCGGAACATCTATCGGGGGCTTCCGGAATCCTTCATCGCAGACTCACTAGCCCTGACTCTTGCCCAGGAAGCCGTTGCAGGCGACCATGATGAGTTGGAACCCCTAGAAAAAGCATTCCTCTACATGCCTTTTATGCACAGTGAGTCTCTCCTGATTCAAGACCAGTCCGTTCGCCTGTTTGAAAATCTTGGGAATCAAAATAACCTCGATTATGCAATCAAACACAGGGAGGTGATTCAAAGGTTCGGGCGATTCCCGCACCGAAACTCGATCCTGGACCGTCCTTCTACAGTTGAAGAAACAGAGTTTTTGAAGCAGCCCGGTTCTTCCTTCTGATAATCCTGATGAGCAGAAACATAAACCTTCCTACCGAACTCTCTCTGGAATCGATCAGAGACACGGGGGAACGAATCCAGCCCTTCATCAATCGAACCCCGATGTTCCACTATTCGGAACATGGGAAGGACTGGCAACTCAAATTTGAATTTCTTCAACGCTCCGGTAGTTTTAAAGCCCGGGGGGCTCTCAACAACATTCTTCGGCTAAATTCTGAGCAACGTGAGGGTGGAGTAACCGCCGTCAGCGCGGGTAACCATGCCCTTGCAGTGGCCTATGCCAGCAGCGCTCTGGAAGTGAATGCGAAAGTGGTGATGCAGAGCACCGCGAATCCTTTTCGGGTCAGCCGAGCTAAGGCTTTCGGAGCGGAAGTTGTCATTTCCGAGAGAATCGATACTGCTTTTGAGGAAATGTTCCGCATTGCTGAAACCGAAGGACGGGCCATCATCCATCCTTTTGAGGGATACAACACCCTGCAGGGAACGGCTACACTGGGATTGGAAATCGTTGAGCAATCAAAAGATATTGATGTTTTGCTTGTTGCCGTTGGAGGAGGAGGACTGATTTCCGGAGTTGGAGCAGCGGTCAAACAAGTCCAGCCTGGAGTTGAAATCATCGGAGTCGAACCTGAAGGAGCGATGGGTATGACCACCAGCCTGGAAAAAGGTGAAGCCCTGGAAAAAGTGGAAGTCAATACCATCGCCGACAGCCTTGGAGCGCCAATGCATGCACCGATCAGTTTCAGTGTCTGTCAGCAAGTGATCGATAGAACGGTCCTGGTCAGCGACAACGAGATGCGTCAAGCAATGGCCTGGGCCGCGGATGAACTCAAACTTGCCTTAGAGCCCGCCGGTGCTGCCGTCCTAGCCGCCCTCAACGGACCTCTGCAAAAGGATACAAACAATCGATCCGTTGCCGCTATCTTGTGTGGAAGCAACATCGATTCCGAGACCTGGTCCAAGTACGTTTCCAGAGGAAGAAATTCCTGATCCATTCTGATTCAAGAACCATTGAAAACGATGAATTCAAATTCATCTCAGTCTCCCTCCCCGAGTAAAAACTCAGGAGGTTTTATGATGATGGGCGAAACCCAGATTGCCTATCTGATGCTTTTCACTGCACCGGGGATGTTTGCCGTTAATATGCTGGTCGCCCGCTGGATGGCGAATGAGGCTCCTCCTGTTGCTCTTGCATTTTGGCGCTGGTTTGGAGTTCTGTTGCTGATGCTTATGCTGCGGGGAAATCAGCTTTGGCAGAACCGGCATTTTGTCTTGGGAGAATGGAAGGACCTCCTGGTTTTAGGAATTTTGGGAATGGGAATCTGCGGAGCTTTTGTTTACATCGGTGCAGAAACCACAGCAGCATCCAATATCGGCCTGCTCTATTCCTCATCTCCGGTGCTGATCGCCCTGATGGCCTGGAAATTTTATAATGAGCGACTGACTCTGCTTCAGATTCTAGGAGGATTGATCTGTCTCTGTGGTGTTTTGTGGATCGTCATGCGAGGAAGTTTTGAGACCTTGATCAATCTGGATTTTAATGTTGGGGATTTATGGATTCTCACGGCGGTGGTTTCCTGGGCTGTGTACGTCGTAATCCTCAAATACCGTTCCACAGGAATGGCAATGACCACTCGTTTTACCGCCATCTGCCTCTATGGCACCCTGGTTCTGCTGCCTTTTTACATCTGGGAAAGTTTGGTCTTTGAAACCATGCCCGTCACTTCGGACAGTATGACCGCCGTGGCCTTACTGGTCTTCATTGCGGGATTTGGAGCCTATCAGGCATACGGAAAGGCCCAGGCGGTTTTGGGTGCCGCGAAAGGAGGATTGATTTTATACCTGAACCCGTTGTATGTCGCAGTGCTTGCCTGGATCTTTCTTGGAGAACCGCTGCAGTTTTATCATTACCTGGGGGCTGCCTTGATTCTTCCGGGGATCTTTTTGGTCAATCTTCCAACCTCAAAAAATTAGAATCGATAAACCTTCCCCTCAGGGCTCACACGCACATCACGAATCCTTCCGATCCGATCCTGAAAAACCACTTCCTGCCCCTGAACCAAACTTCCTTCAAGATCAACCCGAATCAACATTCGGAATTTCAACGAGCCCACCAGAAGATCCCCATTCCAGTTTGGGAAAATGTCTCCTTGATAAAAATCCATACCCGAAGGAGCAATGGAAGGGGTCCAGTGTAACAAAGGCTCCTCGATGCCGGGCGACTTGGGACCGATGCCAATTTTTCCTCCGCCATACTGTTCTCCAAATGTAGTTTTCGGCCAGCCATAATTTGCACCTGCTTTGAGGATATTGATTTCATCCCCGCCTTGGGGACCGTGTTCATGGACCCATATCTTGCCTGATTTCGGGTGAAGAGCCATTCCCTGAGGGTTCCGGTGCCCATAACTGAAAATTTCAGCTCTTCCTTTTCGGTTGTTCAAAAAAGGATTGTCTTGTGGAACCTTTCCGTTTTCTTGGAGACGGATCACCGTTCCCAAATGATTTTGGGGATCCTGGGCTTCTTTCATCCGTCCTCTTTCTCCAACGGAAAAATACAACATCCCGTCTTTGGCCATCCTCACCCGGCTGCCAAAGTGATGTCCTCCGGGAAGAGCTGGATCGGCCTGAAAAAGAATTTTCTGATCCGACAACTGTTGTCCTTCCAGTCTTGCACTGATGAGGGTTGTGGTCGCATCCCCCGAAGCGTTTAGCGGTGCAGAAAAAGTGAGAAAGATTTTTTGGTTTTGTTTGAAATCCGGATGAACCATTACATCCAAAAGTCCACCCTGCCCCACAGCATGAATTTCAGGAAGGTTTTGGATTTCGGTCTTCTTTCCTGTTTCCAAATTGACCTTTTGCAAACGACCGGGTTTTTCTGTGACAAGAGCCTCTTCAGTAACATGAGTCATTTTGGCTAAAGTGGAAGTTTCGCTTTCCAATTTACGTTCTTTGAATCTTTTCAGTTCGACTCAAAACCGTCCCTATTGAGATCATCAGCTAAGTTGGAGAATGTATTTCCCGTTTTTAAATTGACTGAAGTATTGATCCACCAGGGGATGTTCGATGGGCGTGGAAGAAGAATCGGCTTCCAGGTTTCTTTCAGCGACATAGGTCATACTGGCTGATTGATCCACGAGGACATGATACCATGGTTGGTCCCGTGGCGGCTTGCTTTTGGCCATCTGATTGTACCATTCTTCAGTTCCCTGAAAGGTGGCATCCACATCATAAATGACTCCACGGTAGTCAAACCGAAGATGATGGATGATGTCACCAATGCTGAATTTGCAGTTCGAATCCATTGATCACCTTGGATGATAAAAACAAAGGATGATTGGTTTTTTGAAGTCACACTTTAACTGAAATTGATCATCGAAGGAATGACCTCAGAATCATCGAGAAATTGGAAATGAGACGAAGCCTCCAAAACGAATGAAGAACCGTTGATCTTGTATGAACACGATGGTGATAAAGTCTTTCTCAAAGAATTTTAGGGATTCAAAACTGAACATGCTTTTCGAATCGGACATACCCTTCCATAAACCCGTGATCCGCTTTGATCACTTCATGATGAAGATCCAGGAAGCAATCCAACAGGCCTTTCAGGATTTTCAGCCAGGCAGGATGGGGATAATCAGATGATACGGATCGGAGTGGACCTCGGAGGGACCAAGATTGAAGCCCTAGCACTGGATCAACACGGCCGGGAACTGAAAAGAAAAAGAGTTGCTACTCCCAAGGGAGATTATCAGGGGACGATCAAGACGATTGTGGAGTTGGTCACTTTTCTTGAAGAAAAAACTGGAGAGAAAGGAACCGTTGGAATCGGCATCCCGGGAACTCTTTCTCCGAAAACCGGGTTGGTGAAAAATGCCAATTCCACCTGGCTGATTGGGAAGCCCTTCAACCTTGATGTTATGCAGGCCCTTTCAAGAGAAGTACGATTTGCAAATGACGCCAATTGCCTGGCGGTTTCTGAAGGCATGGCATCGCAGGGGAATGGGGACATAATACCCTGAACTATCTCGAACCGGATGAATACCCAGGACCGGATTGCTATTGCGGACAAAAAGGATGCATCGAAACTTTCGTCTCAGGAACCGGATTTGAACTCGAGTATCAAAAACAAACCGGAGTTCATAAAACTGGACCTGAAATCATGGAACTTCAAAAAAACGGGGATGCTCTGGCAGAAAGGGTCCTCAAACGCTACGAATCAAGGCTGTCACGAGGATTGGCAATGGTTGCCAATCTGCTGGATCCTGATATTTTTGTCTTAGGCGGAGGGATGTCTAATATCGAAAGGCTTTATCAAACCCTCCCGAAAATGATTCCTGAATGGACCTTTGGTAAAGAGTTCAGCGCTCCCATTGCTCCTGCAAAACATGGAGATTCAAGCGGGGTGAGGGGAGCCGCATGGCTTTGGAATGATGATCTTGATTTTGATGATTAAATTCTGAAATCCCCTCAACCAACCTGCCCAAGAGTCTGCCCGGTCTTTTCCCAGTCGTCCAAAAAAGCTTTGAGACCCTTATCTGTCAGGGGATGCTGGAGCATCTGCCAAATTGCCTTGGGTGGGGCCGTCACCACATCTGAACCAATTTTTGCAGCATCCAGGATATGTTTCGGACCACGAGCAGAAGCGGTTAGAATTCTGGTGTCGAACTCATAATTTTCATAGATGATCCGAATGTCTTCAATGAGCTGCATTCCTTCAAGACTTAAGTCATCCAGTCTACCCACAAAGGGACTGATAAAAGTTGCACCTGCTTTTGCCGCCAACAATGCCTGGTTTGCAGAAAAACAAAGAGTCACATTGACGGGATGACCTTCTTGGCTCAACTGATAACAGGCCTTGATTCCTTCAGCCGTTAGGGGAACCTTGACCACCATGTAGGTATCATCAATTTCTCTCAACCAACGTCCCTCACGGATCATCCCCTCTGCATCAGTAGAAACGGTTTCACCCGATACCGGTCCACGGACGACATCACAGATTTCCCCAAGAACCTCCCGTAAATCCCTTCCTGATTTTGCGATCAGGGTTGGGTTGGTGGTCACTCCATCAATGATTCCTAGATCATTCAGTTTTTTAATTTCTTCGATATCCGCAGTGTCTGCAAAAATGTCCATGTCAGTGAGATCATTAGGGTTGAGAAGATGAACTTAAGTAAATCCTCTCAATGCTTAAACTTCCTGTCAAGACGGAGTGACTTTTGAAAGAAAACTAATTTTCTGAACGATAACCTGTCAGTTCCACATACCCCCTCCCAGCTTTCTTTCTCTGGTCCAAAAGGTTTACGACTTCCACCGCGCCCTCCCAATAGTTGACGGAAGTTCGCAGTTCCTGATTTTCAATCAAGGGATTGATCTGAAAATTCAGATTTTCTGATGGAATCGAGAGCTTCCATCCTGAGGGATATTGGACTCCTGTTTCTGGACTGGTCCAGCTTCCAAGTACTTCAAGTTTCAGATCATTCCAATCCAGTGGAGTCGTTTTACCATTTTGATCTACAACCACTCCTTTACTGGTGGAATCCGGTTTGCCGTTTTCGAGCCTTATCTGATAGAGCATGACTTCTCTTCCGTCCGAAAGCTGAAGGGCGAACCAATCCCAACCTATCTGACCTTCTTCCAAAGCACTGGTACTCCATTCCCGATCCATCCAACTGTGACCTTGGACCTGAAACGGTGTTCCCTGAATTTTCAGAACTCCCTGGGTTTTCATGCGGGTGAAAGAATAATAATAAGATGCATTCCCAGGACGACTTCCTTTTTGACTGTGCCCCTGATTTCCTTGAAGAACGAAAGGTTTGAGGCTGGTGAGTTCCAGTTCCAATTCTACTTCTTCGGTTTTTGCTCGAATAATCTGGGGAAAATGATCTTTTGTGGAATCTCCTGTGACTTCCCAGTTTTCAAGCCAGACCCGGAAGGGCTTTGTTTTTGAACCAGCCAGCTCGATATTTTCCCGACTGAATCTTTCGCTAAAGAAAAAACGGTTTTCTTCGACATCCGTCAACGCGAAATGTCCCATGTAGATTTGATTGGTCCTCCAATTGGATAATTTTTCAGGACTTTTCGGTGAAAGAGCATTCCTGAATAAAGTGAACTGGTATCCAAAACGACGGCCATTTGGAGCTTCCAGATTTCCGGTGTAATACCACCATTCGTTTCGAAAATCAGGATGCGGACCATGATCTTCAGGAAAATGAAAAGGTCTTGGACCAGTTGCCATCGAAAAGCCTTCCTGAATGCCGTCTCCCATCAAATCTGAAACTTTAAGCCCGGAATCTTTCTTTTCTATTCCGACTTCATTTCGTGCCAGAAGAATCCAGGTTGTAATCGTAAGAAAGCAGAGGATGGCTAGAGGAATCAGATACCATTTCCCTAATTTCATTCCAGAGAAGCTGTAAGATTCCGACACTTTCGCATTGAGAACAGACCATCTTACCAATTTCCAAGGGAGTCATGCCGATGGCTCGAAGTACCGCGAACTCCCTTGATCTCTCCAATTGAACAGACATCAAGGCACTAAAGATTCCGATCACGGCAACCCCTCCAAGCAACAATTTGAGAATTCCAGTTATCGCAAAAGTTCGGTCAAAAATAGAAAGGCTTGTTTTTCGTAATTCGGTATTCGACCTGACGTTTAAAGGAAGTTCAGAAGAAGAGCCGAGATTTCCAGAATTTTCTATCAAATCGTTCTCGATTCTTTGAACGACTTCCTGAATTTGTATTTCGGGTTTGAGATATAACGCCATTGAATTGATCTGGTCATCCTGCCAAAACCTTTTAACATTTTTCCTGCTCATTAGCGCGAATCCCTGTTCAGCGGCATAATCATGGAAAATTCCTGCAATTTTGAAATTGATTGAACCCTCGGGTGTTTCCAAATCCAAATTTTCTCCAACGATGAGATTCTTTTTAACCGCGAGAGGTTCTGAAACGATCACCATTGGCTTTTCTCTGAAACCATTCCAATCAAAATCCTTAATTTTTTCTTTAAAACGAAAAGCTTTTTCACCCTTTTCGGGAAGATTCACACCATGAACATTTATTCTGAGACCTTTACTGTCAGTCTGAAACCGACGGTAATAAGAGGCGTATTCTACTTCAGGCAATGAGGAATATTTTTTAATCAGTTCGGAATCGATAAACTGACTGTTCTGGTTTGACAATAGACTTGGAGGCGAGATGTAGATATCGGCACGAAGTTGTGATTCCAACCAACTACTCACTGCGGTTCTGAAACTAGAGACCATCAAGTCCAAACTGTTGGTTGCTGCTACTGCAATGGTGAGTGCAGCAATAGCAATACCGGTTCTTCCAAGTTGAGATTCTATCCCTCTCAGCGTCATGCCTCCAAAAACACCAAAGATGAGTGAAAAGACCGGTTTCAAGATTCGACTGAAAATCTGTGTCATCATCGGCACCATCATTGCGCTACCGATGATCAACAAAAAAACTCCGCTGTAACTCACCCAAAGTCCGTCACTTCCCCAAATCAAGGTGGCAAACCCGGTCAATATTCCAAAAACTCCAAAAACGCCGAGAATCGTAAACCGATTCTGTTGAATTTCTTCTGTCAGGGAATTTTTTAGAATCAGTGCTGGCTTGACGGAAGAAGCTTCACGTGCTGGAAGATAAGCTGAAAAAAGTGTGGCGCCAATTCCAAGCAGAATGGATTTGCTGAGCGTGATTGGACTGAATTGAACCGAACTGACCGTCTGAACAAAATACAAATCATTCATCGTTTGGGTCACCTGATTCAGAAGACTTTCTGCCAAAATCATTCCCAGGAACAAACCCATTACCGTTCCCAAGGAACCGATGATCAACGCTTCCAACAGAATCCAATTAAAAACCTCTTTGCGGGTCATACCAATCACCCGCATCCTTCCTAAAAGACCAAAGCGTTGAACCACAGAAAAGGTCATGGTGTTGTAAATTAAAAACATACCCACCACCAGGGTCAGCAGACTCAAGGCTGTCAGATTCACACGGAATGCCCGTGTCAATCTCTCTCCTGCTTCTAGACTTTCATTGACCGACTGGATTTTTGTATTTTGCGAAAGCCCCTGAAGAAACTCATTCCCTGAGAAAATTTCCTGATTGGATTCTTTTTGAATCAAGTCTACCCGGCTCAGTTTACCCTGCATTGAGAACAGATCCTGTGCAGTGCTGATGTCCATGATCATCATTTGCCGTAGCACCTGGGCAGAAAAGTCATTGGTGGCATTGAAAATCCCCACAACTTTAAGCATCACGTTACGTGAGCCCACAAGGATTGGAATCTCAGAGCCTTTTTCAACATTCAGCATCTCAGCTCCCTGCTCGGAAACGAGGATTGTATTCGGCTGAGTTAAAAGGGCGCTGATGATGCCGGGTGTTGACGTTTGCTGAAGAAACTGACGAAAGGGGCGTTCTGCAAAAGGATCCACACCTAATACACGGAATGGGTGGGATGGATCGGTATTGGTCTTTAGAAACCCTTCGATAACTGGCGCAGAATTCTGGAAGCCTGATCGGCTTCTTAAGAAGAAATAATCACTTTCCGGAATTGAACCCGAAGCAGATACAAGCCTATGAGACGCTTGTCCACTTATCGTTGAGACCGAATGTTGAAAGGACTTGAGGGCACTTGTGTTGGTAAGATCGATGGCTGTCACAACTCCCACCCCAAGCATGATACCTAGAAGGGCGAGACAAAGTTGGAGAGGATGCTTTTTCCAATAACTTAGCCCGATTGCGATGACAACTTTAAAACTCATGAGGCGAGTTTTTGGATCGCTTCAGAAGTTTTAAGTTCAATCAATTTCCCATCCTCAATGCCCAAAACGCGGTCCACCCATTCAATAACCTCCTGACTATGAGTTGCCATGATCATGGTCGTTCTTGAACGATGGACTAAATGATTGATGAGTTTAAGCGTTTCTTGGCTGGTTTCCGCGTCTAAATTGCCTGTTGGTTCATCGGCAAGGAGGAGCGACGGTTGATGCATCAAAGCTCGTGCAATGGCAACACGTTGCTGTTCTCCTCCGGAAAGCCTGTCCGGATGACTTTCTTCACGCCCTTTAAGACCCAAAGCTTCAAGCATTTGTGAAACAATTCCAGAATTTTTTGAAATCTGATTCAGTTCAAGAGGAAGCATTAAGTTTTCATAAACGTTCAGTGTTGGGATCAAATTGAAGGATTGAAAAACAAATCCCATAGTTCTGCGTCTCAACAAAGTCCTGTTCTTTTCGGACATTTGTCCAAGACTTTTTCCATCGATACGAACTTCACCTTGATCAGGCAGATCGATACCAGCAATCAGGTTGAGCAAAGTCGATTTCCCGGAACCGCTGCTTCCTAATATGGCAACCGTCTCACCTTTTTCTATTTTAAGATTAGCACCCTTCAAAATATGGTGATCCCCGGAGCCGTCAAAGTAGGATTTGTAGAGTCCTTGCAACTCTAAGTAGTATTTTTTCATTGAATTTTAAATTGCTGAAAGATATTGAAATTACGGCTTCGTTTCTGCGCTGGTTCAAATTAAATCAGTAGGGATATCCTGATTACCTTTAGAATAAATTTTGAAAGTCAAAATGAGATAAATCATAAAACCGTTAAATCTTTCAGTTTTCTGTGATTCAATTTTTCTAAAGGAATGGATGCAAAAATCTGTTGAAGCGATTTTAAATCCTCTATTTCATCAACTGGCAAATCCAGTGATCGTGCAACTCCGCGGTAGATGAAACCCGGTTTAGATTTTTCCTTTCTTAGGGTTTTTAATGAAAGGGCTGCTTCACTTTTTGATAGCTTTTTCCCAAAGGAATCTTTGAGCAATGGATGATGAACAAAAGAAATTTCGTTAAATTCCTGCCAATCCATTTTTCCTGCAACAGAAATCTGGAAATGAGTAGAAGGAAAGAGATCCATTCCGCGAACGATCAGGCTGCATTGGTTTTTCAAGTCATCTACTAATGAAGCAATCTGATAGGAAGGCAGACCGTCCTTACGACGCATGATTGCGTCCCCCAGAAAAGGAAATTGATTTTCTTCCTGTGACCCTTCAATCAGATCCGTGTCGTCAGGAGATATTTCAGTTTCTGAGCGGAAACGCCACGCCATTCCCTGTTGATTAAAATCGAGTTTTTTTTCACGGCAGGTCCCCGGGTATTGACCGTTTTTTGACTTGGAAAGGTATTGTTTTCGGGAACAACTGCAGGCATAAAGCAGCCCCGATTCTCGGATTTCTTCAAGAGCGGAAATGTACTCCTCCAATCTTAACGACTGAGAAAAACGTCGAAGATGATCGTCTGGTCCCTGAGGTCCGGTATCATAATCCAAACCCAGCCATTCCAACTGTATGAAAATATCTTCAAGACACTCCTGGTTTAATCTCGGTGCGTCCAAATCATCAATAC